>CALRIM020000001.1:0-64540 GCA_943360385.1 Rhizobium sp. Q54
TATTCAGGATAATCAAAGGAAGCCAACGCAACCCTCTTATAAAGTAAATCATTTAGCTTTACTTGATCGGTAATTTCCGACATTAAATCTACCAATTCTAATTGCTTTCGGATTATAGGATTTTTTTTATCAACCTGAGCTTTTGAAGAACTGAAAAATAAAACGGAAAGAAAAATAAATAATATTAATTTTTTCATTAAGCTACAAGTTTTAATGTTTTACGAATTGAGTCGATAATTTTCTTTCTAGATAAGTCACGCTCTTCTGGACTTACAGCATTACCACTTTCTAATTCCGACTTAATTAAAGATTGCTCACGAGGTGGGCGTTGGGTAATAATTTTATTTTGTACGTGTGTACTTATACCTGTTAATGCAGAAACAATAGTATTTGTATCGATGTCTCTTAATGCTGTTTCTAATTGCAAATCTGTTAGGTAAACAACATTTTTAAATCCTACAAATTGTTGTTTAATACTATTCGCTAAATCTAAATCCTGAGACGCAATGGTACTAATCAATTGATCTTGATCCTCATCTTGCATTTGATCCAATATATCCAAAATAGATTGTAATCCGTCAAACGCAACATTCTTCATTCCCTTCACATCTATTGCTTTCTTAGAGAAATAAGTTGCAACCTCTCGGTAAATTGATGATGATATAAAATCAATTTTACTCATCTTCATTAAGATGGATGATCGCCTATTAATTTCTATCATTCCTAATACATTCCTACTTCTCTTACTTTCTAATTGAGCCAAAAGTATCGCCGATAAGTTATCGTCTTCTTCTTTTAACATATGAATAATTTGAGAATCGGTAATTTGATTTAAGAATTCAAATAAATCTTCGTTTCTATCTGGCTCCGCATTTAGCGACAATAATTCCTTACTAAAATCTCTTGCTTCTTGGTACTTATCGTTATGCGATTTTAATTGATGATTAGAAACCGCTTGATTTAAATCTGAATATACTTGTTCCGCCATAAACGGACGTAAAAAATTTAACAACTTTGGATTTACGGCACTTAATGCATTTGCTGCTTTTACCTTTCCCTCATCTGGGTTTGTAAGTATCCAAGCTTCAAACATTCCTGCTACTTCTTTCGGATTACTAATAACACTAGTAATAACATGCTGACGATTGAACTCGTAATTTATAATATCCTCTGTTTGGTAAGAATTCCCTCCATCGCCACCTCCTGCAGGATAGATAATATTCAAATCTTGTCCATTTCCACCTGGTATTAATTTCGGATCTTTTGGTTCGTTTTTAGAAGGGTCGTTCTCTTTGTTCTTACGATACAACAGATAGGTAACAAAAACAATAATGATAAAACATAAAATTAACAATACCACAAAAACATAAAGCAAGGTGTTATCAGCCTTTTCAGGTTTATCTGGAACTACCGCAGGTGTTTCTGCTTTTTCGGGTTCTCGTGCTGAAGTACTATAATTAGGTGGAGGTATCGCAGATGGTGTGCTTGCTTTATTTCCTAACGACTCCTGCCCTTTGGGGAATACCGATCTTTTTATTTTAACTACATCTCCCTTTGTTTCATCAATTGGAATGATAGAACGAATTAACGAATTAACAAAATCTATATCCGAATTAGAATACGTTGTATCTACAATTACATTCACGTATAAATATTCTACTTCTTCTATACTGTAGGTATAATTCTTAGATGTATCTGCATTATCATTATCTTGATATCCCTTTGGCAATACAGGCATACCCGGTAATCGCTGTAGTATTTTTTTCTTTTTTTGTGAAGTAGGTTTAATAACTTCCACATTACCCTGTAGCATGTTTATGTCCACCAAAAATGTACTCGGTGAAAAGAATTTCGATAATTCCTGACGAATTACGATCTCGAAATTATTTGCCTGATTTAATGGCTCTGCATTCTGACCCGCCTTTGGTTGGTATAAAAATGATTGTGCAGATGTAGTTATTCCAATCGCAAAAATCAAAAAAGCATTAAAAAGGACTTTAATAAGTATCTTTTTTCCTTCACTCATAAGTGCACTGAATAGGGGTATGAAATAAAAATTAGATGTTTTTAACAGTAGTTGTTCTTAAAAATATGTATTATTTAACTAAAAACAAATATTTAAGTCAAAAGCCTTGTTTACAGTTGGTTAAAATGATGATTTGCCTCAAAATAATGGAATATATTATTCTTCCCAACTAGTTTGAATATCATCAATTTCTCTTCTTTCTTTTTTCGTCGGTCTACCTGTACCTCTATCCCGTTTTAATACTGGTACTGTAAACACCGAATGTAACTTTTGAGTATCTTCTACTGGACTTAAATCCTCAAAGTATTTTTGAACCGATGGTGCATCTAGTCTTCTTTCGAGCAATTCAACAACCTTAACAATTTTCTTCTGCTGGTCTTTCTGAATATGGTAAATATCACCCACCTTTACTACATAGGACGGTTTAATGCTCTGCCCTTCTAATTTAATTCTACCGGCCTTACAAGCATCGGTTGCAACACTTCTTGTTTTAAAAATCCTAATTGCCCAAAGGAATTTATCTATCCTCAATTTGTCTTTATTCTCATCCGCCATAACACAAAAATTTACATTTGATGTTGATTATTTAATTTACTTTTGTAAAATCGTAAATCAAAAAAAACACCAATTATGATTACTAAATATAAAGAATTAATTGAAAAAGCTTGGGAAGACAGAAATATGTTAACCTATCCAGATGTTATTCAGGCCATTGAAATTGTTATTGAAAAGCTCGACAAAGGTGAATTACGTGTCGCGGAAAACGTGTTAAATAGATGGCATGTTAACGAATGGATCAAGAAAGCAGTTATTCTTTATTTTCCAATTTCGATTATGCAGGAAACAAAAGTTGGCCCTTTTGTATTTCACGATAAAATGAAACTAAAAACCGATTATAAATCTGCTGGGGTACGAGTGGTGCCTCATGGAGTTGCAAGGTATGGTGCATTTTTAGCGAAAGGGGTTATAATGATGCCTTCTTATGTGAATATTGGAGCTTATGTTGATGAAAATACGATGGTTGATACATGGGCAACAGTTGGTTCTTGTGCTCAAATCGGCAAAAATGTTCATCTTAGTGGTGGAGTTGGAATTGGTGGTGTTTTAGAACCTGTTCAAGCCTCTCCTGTTATTATAGAAGATGGCTGTTTTATTGGGTCGCGTTGTATTGTTGTAGAAGGAGTTCGGGTTGAAAAAGAAGCAGTACTAGGTGCCAATGTAGTGCTTACTGGTTCAACTAAAATTATAGATGTTACTGGCGATGAACCAGTAGAATATAAAGGAATTGTACCTTCACGCTCTGTAGTAATTCCTGGCTCTTACACTAAAAAATATCCAGCAGGAGAATATCAAGTTCCTTGCGCTTTAATTATTGGTAAAAGAAAAGAATCAACAGACCTTAAAACCTCTTTGAACGATACCTTGAGGGAGTATAATGTTGCAGTTTAAATTAGTTGTGGATTTTGAGTTGTGAATTGTGAATTACTTTTTATCACACAATTCATAACTCACAATTCATAACTCACAATTCATAACTATGAAAATCGGTTTCGATGCCAAACGTGCTTTTACAAACTATACAGGTTTAGGGAATTATAGCCGAACCACAGTAAAGATTTTGGCAGACGATTTTCCAGAACATTCTTACTATTTATACAATCCAAGAGTACCAGACGAAAGTCAAATTTCGTTTTTAGATTTACCCAAACACGCTGAAGTGCACATTAGAATTCCTAGAAGTTTTTTCTATGAATTACTGCCTTCTTTATGGCGAAGAATTGGCATTACCAAAGACCTCGTTAGAGATAAAATTGATTTGTATCATGGGTTAAGTCATGAATTACCTGTAGGAATTGAAAAAACAGGTATCCCAACTGTAGTAACTATCCACGACTTAATCTTTAAAAGATTTCCTGAATATTATAAAACAACTGATCGTAAAATTTACGAACGTAAATTTAGGGAAGCCTGCAATGTAGCAGATTTAATTATCGCCATCTCTGAACAAACGAAAAAAGACATCATCCAATTTTTCAATATTGATGAAAAAAAAATCCGCGTAGTGTATCAATCTTGTTCGAGCATTTTTCACAACGAAATAAATCAAATGATGTTGATGAAAGTTCGAGTAAAATATCACCTACCAGATAAATTTTTATTAACAGTTGGCTCTATTGAAACTAGAAAAAATGCCTTGCTAATTGTAAAAGCATTAAAAAACACTAAAGAGTCTATTCCATTAGTAATTATTGGTAAGTACACTCCTTATGTAGATGAAATTAAAAGATACCTAGTAAAAAACAATCTTGAACATCGAGTAATTTTTCATCATAAAATATCGTTCGAAGAACTACCAATTATCTATCATTTATCTTCTATTTTTATTTACCCATCGAGATTCGAAGGGTTTGGAATTCCAATTATAGAAGCATTACAATGTGGAGTTCCGGTTATAGCTGCTACGGGGTCTTGCTTAGAGGAAGCAGGTGGACCACATTCTATTTATGTAGACCCAGATGATGCAGATGGAATGACTAATGCTATCAATAAATTACTATCAGAAAACAACAACGAGCGAATAGCAAAAGGGATTTCATATGCTACGAAATTCAATCACAAAAAAATTGCCGCAGATATTATGAATGTCTATAGAGAATTAATTAACCATTAATATGCAAGCTTTCGATATATTAAAAGATAAACACTTTGTGGGCATCGACGTAGAGAATAGAAGCTATGTATTAATAGATGCGAATAACGAGCAAGCACTCGCAACATTCGAAAAATATAGATCTACATTTGAGTTGGTGCTCGATTCTTCTAATAGACTTGAAAGTTATGTAAAAGAATTAAACCCACTTGCATATGACATTGTTGAATTCTCTGAAAAACCAATAGTGTTAGTTACTTCTGGCGCGAAAAATATTTCTTCAATTGCAATGCAAGCTAACGGAAGCATTCTAATTAGAATTGTTAGAGAAGGATCTATGCAACAACTTATTCGGAAGTATAAAACGCCATTAGTTTTGTGCTTAATATCAGATGAGGATAGATTAAATATATCTTCAGAAGAAATTATTACTACAGAAATGCAAGATGCATTTATGGATGCAGGAATAATACGTTTAGAAGCAAATGGAAGAGTAGAAGTATTGAAAAAATAATTAAGTAAGCTTTTTCTTTTCGTATTTATTGATCAATAAATAATACCAAAAAACACCAAATGCATATAGAGCAGCTGTTATTAAAAACACATTTGCATACATCATGCCTGAATTTCTTAGCACCCTAAAAATGATAGCACTAAAAAACCAACTGCCCGACCAAATAGAAGCCGTTAGTGCAGAAATTATTTCCTGATTTTTGGGACCAACATAATTCATTACTAGCTCCGAAGCTGCTGGAGCAGCCATATTCATTAAAGGTTGGCGAAGTAAAAAGAAAAATACCGCTGCAAAGTAAGCCCAGCCTTCTGCATGGTAAAACTCGGTACATGCTAATAAGGCAAGTGATATTACCGCAATTGTTTGAGTTCTTGTAATTGCCACTTTATAACCATATCTGTTTTTTATATGTGGCACTAATAATGCAGCAAAAGCAACTGTTACAGAAGAGAAAGCATTTACAATAGAGAATTTCTCGGCACTCATTTCAAATACCTTATAGAAAAATAAATTAATAAATGGAATGGTTAACCCCGCTCCTATAGCAAGTATCAAAGAAGGTGTCATAGCCATGGCTATTACCTTCCAATCAAAACCCGACAAATCTTTTCTGCTCCCTTCTACTTTGGGTAAAACTTCTTTCTTAGCCATTTTCCAAACAAAGAAAATACTCAATGCTGATAAAAAAGAAATGAGCAATAACGATTGATACTCATGAAACAACGTTGGAAAAAAATAATTCAATAAAAATATCAACGTACCAGATGCAATCATGGCAAAACTATAGGTAGAATAACTCAATGAAATGGCAGCACTTTGATTTTCTGCGGATGTATTTCTTAAAATAAAGGGCAAGGCGAGCACTTGCATAAATGCATAACAAACACCCCAAAACGCCAATGATATATGGACTAGCAGAGGCTGTTGATATTCTACGGAAAACAAAATACCAAAACTAAACAATGAAACTCCGACAGAGGCTATGAAAAAAAATGGGATTATTTTTCGCCCTTTGATATACAATCCTAAGGGGAAAGCAAGCAACATTACACTTAAAAAACGCCAGGAAATAAAATCGGCAATTTCTGGATCGGTGTATCCTTTTTTGGCAAGGTAAATATTCAACACCATCATCATAGATGCATTTACCATTTGAATAAAGAATTCAGCAGCAATCATAAATACTACTTGTTGCTCAATTTTCTTATATGGGCGTAAAATCTTACGAAGCATCAGCTATTTTTCCGTTGATATATTTTTTTATTGCATCCAACTCATTTATGGTAAACCAAGTTATTTCTTCATCTCTGCGAAACCAAGTTAATTGTCGTTTAGCATATCTTCTGGAGTTTCTTTTAATCAAATCAATGGCCTCTTCTCTACTTATCTTCCCATCAAAATAATCAAAAAACTCAGAGTAGCCAACAGTTTGAAGAGTATACTCATTTTTATAAGGATAAAAACTCTTTGCCTCTTGCTCTAACCCTCTAGCTACCATATCGTCTACCCTATCGTTTATTCGATTATATAGAATTTCTCGCTCGCTAGTTAGTCCTAGTTTAATAATTTTAAAATCTCTATCCTTTTTCTTACCCGTGCGAAGACTTGAATATGGTTTACCAGTAAGTGTAATAACTTCTAAGGCACGCATTAATCGCTGAGGATTTTGCTGATCAACCTCCTCAAAATAGTCGGGGTCTAGTGTTTTTAATTTTTCTTGAAGTTCCGCTAAATTTAATTTCGATAATTCACCCCTAAGTTCATCGTCGCGCAAATCTACTGGGTCTAGTCCATCACACAATGCTTGTACATACAAACCAGAACCACCGACAACTATTACTTGATGATGCTTTGCAAATAAATCTGGTAGTAGTGCTAAGGCTAATCGTTCATAGGTACCTGCATCTACCAGTTCCTTGTACGAATGAGAATTTATTAGGTGATGCTTTACTTCGCTTAATTCGTTAGCATTTGGTTTGGCAGTGCCAATTTCTAATTCCTTATAAAACTGACGAGAATCTGCAGAAATAATTTCTGTTTTATAGTACTTCGCAAGCTCTATAGCAAGGGCTGTTTTCCCTACTGCTGTAGGACCAACTATTAAGATAAGATTCTTCATATAACTTTTTGGTAGTTGGTGGTTGGTAATTTGTATTGGGTAGTTGGATTTTATTACTAGCTACCAATTACCAGCTACCAGATACCAGTTACTATATCTCCTCTTCAAATTCCCCTGCTCCAAATTCATCTTTCTCTCCTTCTTCCTCTTCTTCACCTGCATCATCGAAGCCCATATCCTCACGGTCTTCGTCATCTTCTGCATATTCCATTACATTTAAGAAATCTAAATCATCGCTTTCATCAGCAGCAGTAATTAACGGAGCATTACCAAATTGTTTTGGTGCTTCTCCATTCACTCGTACGCAAATTGGATAATTTACTTTTGCATCTTCATTTATTACAATTTTTATTAACTCCACATGGAATGTCCATGGTTTCTCGAAATTAAAAATGTAATATATTTTTTGATGGGGATCTACAATAAAATTTTTCAATTGAGCTTTTTCCATCAAGCTCACATTCTCCGTTTTTAAATCTTTTTCTAAATGAGTTATTTCCTTGCCTTTGTGCCAATAATCATTACTCATATAAAAAGACGCCGAAGCATTACCGTCGAATGCAATGGATTGATGTAATGCTTTATGAAAATCTGCGAAAGTTTGGTTCGATTTAATTTCAATATCTCTACTGATATCATCATAATCCTCGAAACTCACTCTAAATTTATATACAGCCATAGTAATATTAATCTTTATACAAAATAAAGAATTCTAATTATTTATTTAATTATTTTTTTCGTTTTAAGCCCAATTCTTCTCCTTGTTTAAACATAAAGTCCAATGCTACAAGCCTTTCATTAGGAATAATCCCTTCTAAAATAGCCTCTCTAATCGCATTTTTTATGATTCCAACCTCTCTACCTGCCGCTAACCCAAAATACTCCATAATATCATTTCCATCCACAGGTGGTTGCCAATTTCTCAATTTATCCTTCTCTTCTACATCAATCAATTTCTGCTTTACTAGCTCAAAATTGTTTTTATACTTCTTTACCTTGTACTCGTTTTTTGTTGTAATATCTGCATTGCACAAGAGCATTAAATCATCTATTTCCTCCCCTGCTTCAAATAGCAATCTTCGTACCGCAGAATCTGTAACAATACTTTGGGCCAACACAATAGGACGAAGATGAAGTTGCACTAATTTTTGCACCAATTTCATTTTTTCGTTCTGTGGCAATCGAAGATCCCTGAAAATTTTAGGAACCATTCTAGCTCCTTTATCCTCATGCCCGTGGAAGGTCCAGCCAATGCCTTCTTCAAATCTTTTTGTAGCAGGCTTAGCAATATCGTGCAATATAGCTGCCCAACGTAACCACAAATCATTAGTGGTTTCGCAAATATTGTCGAGTACCTGTAGGGTATGATAAAAATTATCTTTATGTGATTTTCCTTTAACGGTTTCCACCCCATGTAATTGGGCCATCAATGGAAATATCAATTTTAATAAACCCGAATCAAATAATAAATTAAACCCTAAGGAAGGTTTTTCAGATAAAATAATTTTATTTAATTCATCTGTTATCCGTTCCTTAGACACAATCTCTATTCGATGTGCATTCTTACGGATAGCTTCAAAGGATTCTTCATCAATGTTAAATTTCAATTGAGCGGCAAATCGAATTGCACGCATCATTCTCAATGGATCATCAGAATACGTAATGTCTGGATTTAAAGGAGTACGAATTTTCTTCAACTTTAAATCCCCTTGTCCATCAAACGGGTCTATTAAATGCCCATAATCCAATGGATTAAGGCTTATTGCCATTGCATTAATAGTAAAATCCCTTCTATTCTGGTCGTCTTGTAAACTTCCATCCTCTACAATTGGCTTCCTAGAATCGCTGCGATAAGACTCCTTTCTAGCACCTACAAATTCAATATCCCAGTCCTGAAAAACAAGTTGTGCCGTGCCAAAGTTCTTGAAAACATTCACTTTGGTGCCTTTTCCAATTTTCTTTGCCACTAATTCAGCAAATTCTATTCCATTTCCCAAAATCAAAAAATCCACATCTTTTGAGCCCCTATTTAGTAACAAATCGCGCACAAAACCACCTATCACAAATGCAGGTATTTTATGCTCCTTTGCTACCTCAGAAACGATATTAAATATTGGATTTTTAAGAAAATGCTTCATTGGGCACGAAGATAACAAATTTCGGAAGTTCAGAAGTTCAGAATTTCGGAATTTAGAAGTATATTTGTATAGTGAAGAAAATCCTCACCTATATCGCCATTAGTTTCTACCTTTTAGGAACTACAGAAGCTTCTGAGTTATTGAAGTTAGGGAATTTTATTCAGCATTATATTGAGCATAAAAATACCGAAAACCTAAGTTTTTTAGAGTTTATTAATGTTCATTATGTAAAGGCTACCGTAATAGACGACGACTATTCTGAAGATCAAAAATTACCATTTAAATCGCACAACGATTGCAAACTTCAAATTACACAAATTGATAAATTACATATAGTAGAGTTTTACATAGAGACTCCTTATATCGAAACAAATAATCAGCTTACACATTATCGTTCTCCACTTCTAGGAGACCAATTTTTGGAAGAAATTTTCCAACCACCTCGAATCCGTCATTCGTAGTACGTAATACGTCCATCGTAATACTTAATACGTCCATCGTAGTACGTAATACGTTGTACTTAATTCTTAATTCATAATTCACAATTCATAATTCACAATTCATAATTAACAATTATGCTAAATGCTATAATTTCATTTTCTGTTCGTCAGAAATTGATTATCGCTTTATTTACCTTCAGCATTGTGCTGTGGGGTATTTACGAAGCGACTCGCTTGCCAATTGATGCGGTACCAGACATTACCGACAATCAGGCACAAATTATTACTATTAGTCCGGCCTTAGGTGCGCCAGATGTAGAACGATTAATAACATTCCCAATAGAACAAGCAAACAGTAATATTCCTGGAATAAAAAAAATAAGAAGTTTTTCTCGTTTTGGGCTATCATTAGTAACCATTGTTTTCGAAGACAATGTGGATATCTATTGGGCTCGACAACAAATTTCTGAACGATTAATAAAAGTTCAATCCGAATTGCCGAATGGAGTTGGTAATCCAGAATTATCGCCTGTTACCACAGGCCTTGGAGAAATTTATCAATATGTTGTAAAAGCAAAAAAAGGATATGAAAACAAATTCAGTTTATCCGATTTACGTACAACACAAGATTGGATAATTCGCAGACAATTATTAGGAGTTAAAGGGGTTGCAGACGTGTCGAGTTTTGGAGGCTCCTTAAAGCAATATGAAGTAAGTATAAATCCTGCGCAATTACAGGCAAATGGTGTAACGATTACAGATGTTTTTGAAGCCATTGATAAAAATAATGCAAACACAGGTGGTGCTTATATAGAAAAGGGAGAAGGTATTTTATACATCCGCTCCGAAGGATTGCTTAAAAATTTTAAGGACATAGAAAACATTGTAGTTAAAACATATGCAAAAGGAAACCCTTTACGCATAAGGGATGTAGCGAAGGTGCAATTTTCGGAAGCCATTCGATATGGAGCAATGACCTATAATAATGAAGGAGAAGTTGCAGGTGCTGTAGTGATGATGCTAAAAGGTGCGAATTCATCTGAGGTGATAAAAAGTGTAAAGAATAGAATCGAAGAGATTCGCAAAACACTTCCAGAAGGGGTAGAAATTGAAGCCTTTTTAGATCGTAGCAAAATGGTGAAAAATGCTATTGGAACGGTGGAGAAAAATTTAATTGAAGGTGCTCTCATTGTTATTTTCGTACTTGTACTTTTCTTAGGAAATCTTCGTGCAGGATTAATTGTAGCTTCTGTAATCCCACTCTCTATGCTGTTCGCTATCATTATGATGAATATGTTTGGAGTAAGTGGCAATTTAATGAGTTTAGGCGCTATAGACTTTGGTTTAATTGTAGATGGTGCAGTAATTATTGTGGAAGCCATTATGCATCAACTGAGTCACTCCAAACGATTTAGTGGCATCAATAGGTTAAGCCAAGATCAGATGAATACAGAAGTAAATAGTTCTGCATCAAAAATGATGAACTCCGCTGTATTTGGGCAAATTATTATTTTAGTTGTTTACCTTCCAATATTTTCTTTACAAGGAATAGAAGGTAAAATGTTTGGACCAATGGCCGCTACAGTTGCCTTTGCACTCTTAGGAGCATTCATCATGTCGCTTACTTATGTTCCAATGATGAGCTCACTATTCATCAGTAAAAAAATTAAACACGAACCAAATATTTCCGAAAAAGTATTTATAAAAATAGAACGCACCTATCAACATCTTTTAGAAAAGGTGCTCAACAAATCAAAACTATACCTAGGGATCGTTTTTACCTTTTTCCTATTTTCAATTTTCATTTTACTAAACATGGGAGGTGAATTTATTCCAGATTTAGAAGAAGGAGATTTTGCTGTAGATACGAGAGTATTAACAGGAAGCAATCTAAAAACTACAGTACAAGCCACGCAAGCATCTGCAAAAGTTTTATTAGAAAAATTCCCGGAAGTAGAAAAAGTAGTTTCAAAAATAGGTAGTGGAGAAATTCCTACCGACCCTATGCCAATTGAAGCAAGCGATATGATGGTTATTTTGAAAGACAAAAAAGAATGGACCTCCGCAAAAACATATGATGAACTTGCTGAAAAAATGAGTGCTGAATTGGCAAACATTCCTGGAATTACAGCAGGCTTTCAGTATCCAGTTCAAATGCGATTCAATGAATTAATGACCGGTGCAAGGCAGGATGTAGTTTGCAAAATTTATGGAGAAGACTTGGATACACTTGCGGCATATGCTCATAAGCTTGGAGAAATAATTAATACAGTAGATGGTGCAAAGGATTTATATATAGAACCAATTGGTGGAATGCCTCAGGTAGTAATTCAATATAAAAGAGAGGCACTAGCCCAATATGGAGTAAATGTAAATGATTTAAATAGAATTGTACGTTCTGCGTATGCAGGAGATATCAGTGGTAAGATATATGAAGGAGAGAAACAATTCGATTTAGTAGTACGTATGGATGCCTCTATAAAAAATGATATCACTAGTTTAGAAAATCTTCTAATTCCAACTTCAGATGGCGCTACAATTCCATTACGCTTATTAGCAGGTATAGAAATTATCGATGGCCCTAACCAAATTCAAAGAGAAGATGCCAAACGAAGAATTATAATAGGATTTAACGTACGCGGCAGAGATGTTCAATCTATTGTAAAAGAACTGCAAGGTAAAGTTGATAAACAAATAAAATTACCTGTTGGATATTACACTAATTACGGTGGAGCATTTGAAAACCTAGTGGCGGCTAAAAACAGATTAGCAATTGCTGTTCCTCTTTCACTACTACTAATTTTATTGATGTTGTATTTTGCATTCGGATCTATTAAACAAAGTGTATTAATATTTTCTGCAATCCCACTTTCAGCAATTGGAGGAATATTTGCATTAAGTTCCAGAAGCATGCCCTTCAGCATCTCTGCAGGTATCGGTTTCATTGCACTCTTTGGAGTAGCAGTATTAAACGGAATTGTATTAATTGCTGAATTTAATAGGTTGAAAAAAGAAGGTTGGACAGATGCACGTAAGATTGTTTTACAAGGAACTAAAATCAGGTTACGACCAGTACTAATGACTGCTGCTGTTGCTTCGTTGGGTTTTATTCCTATGGCTTTAAGCAATGGAGCCGGCGCCGAAGTACAACGACCTCTTGCAACAGTAGTAATTGGTGGTTTAATTTCTGCAACAATTCTTACGCTATTTATACTTCCTATTCTTTATGCAGGATTTGCAAAACGTGAAATTAGAAAACATAGTAGAACTATTGGAATAACTAGTTTATTCTTTTTACTAATGCTGATGAATAATTCTTCTATCGCTCAAGAATCTATTACTTGGCAGGATGCTAAAAATAAACTCTTAAATCAGAATCTACTTATTAAGGCAGAAGAAAATTACAGCGAAGTGGTTCAGAAAACTCGTAGACAAGGAATGGAAATACCTAAAACTGAATTAAACATTCAGAGTGGACAATACAATAGTGGCGATGCAGACCAGTCTTTTTCAATAGCACAAAGTTTTCATTTTCCTAGTTATTATTACCACAACTCTAATTATTATTATTCACAAAAAGAACTTGTTGTAGCACAAACTGAATTAAAAAAACAGGAGTTACTTTCTGAATTATACTTTCAATTTAATTCAATATTACTACTAAAAGAAAAAGCTATTTTCCTGGATAAGTTAAATAATCAATTAAAAAATACAATAGAAAGTGTACGGTTACAATATGAAAAAGGATTAATTAATGCGATGGAGAAATCCATGTTGGACAATGTTATCATTAATATTCAAAAGGAGATACGATTAACAACGATTCAATTATCGTCTCAAAATATAAAATTTAATTGGTTACTGTCCGAGAAAGACAAGTATAATCCTTTGGAGGGAGATTTATTCTTCCAAGCTTCGATTGTTAATACAGAAACACCCTCGTATTTTATAAAGCGTTTAATGGCTGAACAAAACAGTAACGAATTTTCGTGGAAGATAGAACGCTCCAAAACATTGCCAGACCTACGTATTGGATATACAAACCAAAGTTTAACTGGTGCTATTTACGATGGAAAAATTGCTGCAAGTTCAGATAGGTTTCAATTTATATCCGCAGGTATAAGTATCCCAATTTTTTATTCTTCTCAGAATGCAAAAATAAAAATTGCAAAAGTAACATGGGAGAAAAGCAAAACGGTTCTGGCAAATGAAAAAGAAAAAATTGAGTTAGAAAAAATGAGGTTACAAAATCTTTGCAAAGAAGAAGGAATATTATTATCGACATATACTAATGAAACTATCCCCCAAATGAAACAGGCTATCAACTCTTCTATTTTACAAGTTGAAAAAGGTAGTATATCTTATTCTGAATGGGCAATTTACATTAACCAAGTATTAAACACATATGATGTTTATCAAAATTTATTCATGCAAAGCTTGCAACATCATATAGAATTAAAAGTATTAAATAACGAATTATAACACATAGAAAATTATGAAAATTTCACATATCTATATAGTAACTGCAGCCTTAATTTTTCAGGGATGTAGCACTGATACTAAAACAGAAACATCCAACACAAACACTCCAGTGGAGACAACAATTGTGCTAAATAAAGAACAATTAGCAAATATCAATATGAGCACTACCACATTATCTGAACGTAGTGTGGGAAATATCATCAAAGCAAATGGATCAATAGACGTACCACCAGAAAGTATGGTAAGCATTTCTGCACCCATGGGAGGTTATTTAAAGTACACAAGATTATTGCCAGGTTTAAAGGTTAACAAAGGGCAACTATTAGCGGTATTAGAGGATCAGCAATTTATACAATTAGCGCAAGAATATTTGAGCACAAAAAACAAACTGGAACTTTCTAAAATTGATTTCAGAAAACAAAAGGAATTATACGAAGCAAAAGCTATTTCGGAAAAAGTTTTTTTAGATGCTAAAAGTAACTTGGAAATACTTGCCATAGAAGTACAATCCTATTCAGAAAAACTAAAACTAATAGGCATTAATCCTACTTCTCTTTCGGTAGATAAGATATCGTCTAAAGTAGAAATCCTATCTCCAATTAATGGTTACGTTTCTAAGGTAAATGTAAATGTGGGTAAATACTTGTCGCCAAATGATATACTTTTTGAACTTATAAACCCAGATGATATACATTTGAATATTCAAATATTTCAAAAAGACATCCCTTATTTAGCAATAGGACAAAAGGTTATAACATATACCAACGAACATCCAGAAATTAAACACAAAGCAGAAATTATTTTAATTGGAAGAGGGCTAAACGAGAGCAAGGCAATAGATGTACATTGCCATTTCGAAAAACCAGATCACGATTTAATACCAGGAATGTACATGAATGTTGAAATTGAATCGAGTGTTAAAAAATCGATGGTGGTAAACGAAGAAGCCGTTTTGAGATATGAAAACATCAACTATTTAGTACTCGCCAATAACGATAGTACATTTGAATTATACCCAGTAAATACTGGCATTTTGGAGAAACCCTATATCGAAATTGTTAACCCAAGTGAAAAACTAATAAAAAGTAAAATTGTAAACCAAGGAGCGTATAAAATTTTAATGGCAATGAAGAATAAAGCAGAGGAATAGTTCCCTGCCTGTCGGCAGACAGGGTGTGCTCGTGTGCTCGTGTGCTCGTGTACTGATATGCTAGGATGCTGATATGCTAATATGCTGATAAAATAAGGATGATAAATACTGAATGATTAATTATTCTTTTGAGTTACGTTTTGCAGTTGATAATGATTTAGAAATTATTTTTTGAATAGAAGTTACATCATCAAATAACTCCTTTTCTAATTTTAAATATTCTTTATCTTTAATAACATTTAACCAATAGAACGTTTCATTAGCTTCCTTTGAGGCAATTTTTAATTTATGAATAAAGTCTATGGAACTCTCTGAATACATTGATTCACTAACATTCGCCGCTATTGAAGTTGATGACCTAGAAATTTGATTTGCTATAAAGGTAAACCCCATTTTTTCTAAGTCTTGTCCAATATCCAATATCACTAAACTTAGTTTGTAGCTGATAGTATATAAAATAGATTCTTTCATGATTTAAAACTATTTGAAAGAATCTATTTCTACAATCGCACTTATGCAGGATTAATTATCATCCAGTATTTATCATCCTTATTTTATCAGCATATTAGCATATCAGCATACTAGCATATTAGCATTCTAGCATATTATCTATTATATTTGTTTTTAATAAATTAATCATTACAATGGAAGAGCAAGTAGATCAAAACCAAATAAACATAGAGTTAAGCGAAGAAATTGCAGAAGGCATTTATTCGAACTTGGCTATAATCACGCATTCGAATGCAGAATTCATCATCGATTTTATTCGTATGATGCCTGGTGTTCCTAAGGCAAAAGTAAAGTCGAGAATTATTTTAACTCCACAACATGCAAAACGTTTAATGGCTGCATTGTCTGATAACATTCGCAAATACGAAGAAGTACACGGAAAAGTTAAATTAGAGGAACAAACGGCATTCCCCATGAACTTTGGTGGACCAACAGCACAAGCCTAGTTCGTATGATCGTGTGCTCGTGAATCGTGTGCTCATAAAGACAATTCGAGACATGTAATACTGATGCTTAATTGTTAAAATCAATATGAAGATATCTTGTATTCTAGTATTACTAGTTTCAGTTTTGCTTTTTGGTTGCGCGAAGGAGGATGGGGTTGGTATTACTCATTTCAGCGGAAATGATATTGATAGTGTTGTTCAATACAGTTTAACAGCTAATTGGGATACAGTTGCTGTATTCGCAAGGAAATTTACTTACTCTGAGGATAAAAAAATCACTAATGAGCAATGGTATGAGCGTATTGAAGGACAAGAAAATTTAATACCTACAATTTTTAAATCATATCAAACAATAGGGTATACTCTTATAATAACAGAGGAACACTCAGATGGGATTATTACTAAAGAATATAAATTCAATTCCAATCATTTTCCGATTCGTTATGTAAAAAGTTTTAATAATTCACCTGAGTACGATAGTGTTTTTTATCAATACGATGATAACAATTATTTATACAGTATTAAAAGCATTCGTCTTAATAATTCTGGAGAATTCCCATATAGAATTGTTTCAAATTACTATTATAAATGGGTAGATGGAAACCTCCATTCCATTGTGACCAAAGAATATAGACATAACGAATTAATAGCAAGTTCGAATATTAATTTTAAGTATGGCACTATTAAAAATCCGATAGATTATAATTGCAATTACTTATACCCTTATTTAAGATATGGTAGAGCATCAAAAAACCTTGTCGAAAAAATGGAATATTTATATAATGGAAGTCTCTATGAACAAACCTATTATTCATACTTACTATTTCCAGGAAATAAATCATTCCTAGAAAAATCCTATAGAGAAAACTATCAAACGTTAACCAAAATCTTCTACAAATAACACACTTTTTATTAGCATATCAGCATACTAGCATATCAGCATATTAAAACCGATACTGCATCCTAATCGTCGCCACATTATCCTTTAAATCCTTAGCATAATTATTGGTACTATTAGTTCCAAGAATACTAGTGTTTTCGTTTTTAACAATATCGTAATAAGCCATCCAACGGATATGGTCTGTTGCTCTATAAATATATCCAAAACCTATTGTTGAATATTTTATATCTGTAGCATTTGTTGATGATCCTGCTGCTCCAATATCAATTCCTTTTACATCGGTATTTGGATCATACCAATCGTATTTCAACACTAATTGATGTCTAGATTTTAATATATTTTGAACTAAATAAATATATGCACCATTAAAGTTTCTGATATAGGTATTGGTAACAGTTGGAACAGCGGTTGGACTTGAGCTACTGCTATGAGTTCCTGGTTGAGTTCCCATAATGTATTCGGCACGAATAATTGTAAAACCTATTTGAGAGAAAAAATTCAACTGCGCATTTACTCCATAATATTGTCTTCTTGCATAATTTTTCAAATTAGAACTTGTTGAATCTACTGCGAATTTTGTATCACTCATAGAATAAACAAATTTGGTTTGGTTAATTAATTTTCCTTGGTACATTGATGCTCCAAAACCATACTTCACAAATTTGCCTTTATTGTTTTCGTAACTTACGCGAGTGATAATATCTTTTTTAGAATCGAACTCGGTGGTAAGGAAACCTGTACCATTAAATAATCCAGCATCAATTTTAAGTAACTGTTTTTTCGCTTTCCAACTTTTACTGTAACTTAACATTGCTCCCAAATCTCTTTCATTTGGAAATAATATTTGCGACATTCTTCCTCTTTCTGGAGATTCTCTTACTCTCGACGAATAACTAATCTCATATCCAAATGGTCTATCGAAAACACCAGCCGTTAATTCAACCTTTTTGTATTTTTGCTCCATCATTTTAATGTATGCATCTCTAATGGCTACTCCTCTTTCCGTTGCATCAAACTGCAAAACATACGTAGAAATTTTATCAGAATAAGTCATTTTTAAACGACCTCTACGAATAGTAAAACGATTGTTTACATCGGTAGAAAAATTTCCTCCTTCATAAGAACCAACACCTGCAGTGTCCGATAATTGATATTGAAATTGATAATAACCACTGAATTTTAAATTCTGAATTAATTCCACTTGTTGACGAGTAAATCGAATAGAATCTACATAATCACGAACTGGGTCGGTTTCGTTTTCTTGGGCAAGCGCAACACTTACTGATAATAAAGCAAGCACAGCGAGTAAAGTTCTTTTCATATAAATATAAGGTTAAGACAAAATTAACAATACATAATAGCTTGACAATGGTTTAACGGATTGATAACTGAAACTTAACATAAAGTTAACATGGTTCGTGTGCTCATGTGCTCGTTATTCGTGTGCTCGTTATTCATGTGCTCGTAAGCCCCCTACTTCGGAGAGGGGTTTGGGGTGAGGAGATTTTAAACAAAAAAAGCCTTCCTGAATTAACAGAAAGGCTTTTTATATATTATACGAGCACACGAATTAACGAGCACACGAGCACATGAACTAGTCTTCTTTCGAAGCTAACAATGCTTCGTATTCTTCTTTCGATCCTACGATTAATTTGTCGAAGCTACGTGCTCCAGTTCCTGAAGGAATTAAATGTCCAACGATAACGTTTTCTTTCAATCCACTCAATTTATCAATCTTACCATTAATTGCTGCTTCGTTTAATACTTTAGTAGTTTCTTGGAAAGAAGCTGCTGAGATAAACGATTTAGTTCCTAATGATGCACGAGTGATACCTTGTAATAAAGGACTAGAAGTAGCTGCAATAGCATCACGTGCTTCTGCTTGTTTCTGATCTTTACGTTTCAAGATTGAGTTCTCATCGCGTAATTTACGTACACTGATAATTTGTCCAGCTTTCAAGTTTGCAGAATCTCCTGGATCAACAACAACTTTCTTGTCGTATATCCAAATATTCTCATTCATGAATTCGAACTTATCAGCAGACTCTTGCTCTAAGAACTTAGTATCTCCTGGATCTTCAATAATTACTTTTTGCATCATCTGACGCACAATTACTTCGAAATGTTTGTCGTTGATTTTTACCCCTTGTAAACGGTAAACCTCTTGAACTCCATTTACTAAGTATTCTTGTACAGCCGAAGGACCTTTAATAGATAAGATATCTGAAGGTGTAATAGAACCATCAGACAATGGCATACCTGCTTTAATAAAGTCGTTATCTTGTACTAAGATGTGTTTAGACAATGGTACTAAGTATTTCTTAGTGTTACCTTCTTTAGGTTCGATGATGATTTCGCGGTTACCACGTTTCACACCACCTAAAGTTACTACACCGTCGATTTCTGTTACTACTGCAGGGTTTGAAGGATTACGCGCTTCGAATAATTCCGTTACACGTGGTAAACCACCGGTAATATCTCGTGTTTTTCCTGTTGAACGAGGAATCTTAACGATAACTTGACCAGCAATTACTTTATCACCTTTATCTACTGCAATGTGTGCACCTACTGGAATGTTGTAAGATTTAATAACGTCTTTCTTATCCAAGATTTTAATCGAAGGGTTCTTCGTTTTATCTCTCGAATCGATAATTACTTTTTCTTTGTGACCAGTTTGCTCATCCGATTCTTCACGGAAAGTAATACCTTCCTCGATGAATTCGAATTCTACTTTACCGTCGAACTCAGAAATAATTACCGCGTTATATGGATCCCATCCGCAGATAGTATCACCCTTAACAACTTTTTGTCCGTCTTTAATATAAAGATGAGCTCCGTAAGGGATGTTGTTCGTCATAATAATACGTCCAGTTTTCTCATCCACAATTCTAAACTCACCCGAACGACCTAATACTACGTCAACATTTCCATCGTCTGTTTTATGAACAACCGTACGGATACCTTCTAACTCAATTCTACCTTCGAATTTCGCGATGATAGTAGATTCTGCTGCAATGTTCGAAGCAGTACCACCCACGTGGAATGTACGAAGTGTTAACTGAGTACCTGGCTCACCAATTGACTGCGCTGCGATAACACCAACTGCTTCACCAATTTGAACCATACGTCCAGATGCTAAGTTTCTACCATAGCATTTTGCACATACACCTTTTTTAGCTTCACAAGTTAATACCGAGCGAATTTCAACTGCATCAACTGCAGAAGTTTCAATTACTTTACCAATCTCTTCTGTAATTTGTTCTCCTGTTCCAACTAATAATTCGTTAGTAATAGGATCGTAAACATCATGTACAGATACTCGTCCAAGGATACGATCATATAATGGCTCAACAATTTCCTCATTGTCTTTCAACGCTGAAGTTAAGATACCACGTAATGTTCCGCAATCCTCTGTATGAATAATCATATCTTGAGCAACGTCTACCAAACGACGAGTTAAGTAACCCGCATCGGCAGTTTTTAATGCTGTATCGGCCAAACCTTTACGAGCACCGTGAGTAGAGATGAAATATTCTAATACTGATAGACCTTCTTTAAAGTTTGATAAAATCGGGTTCTCGATGATCTCTCCTCCTGAACCAGATTTTTGTGGTTTCGCCATCAATCCCCTCATTCCACATAACTGACGAATTTGTTCTTTCGAACCACGCGCTCCAGAATCCAACATCATGTAAACTGAGTTGAACCCTTGGTTGTCTGTCGCTAATTGCTTCATCACGTTTTCTGTTAAACGTGAATTGATACGCGTCCAGATATCGATGATTTGGTTGTAACGTTCGTTGTTTGTAATGAAACCCATGTTATAGTTACTCATTACTTCTTCTACTTCACCAGTTGCGTGAGCAATTAATGAAACTTTCTCTGCAGGGATTGTTAAATCTTGCAAGTTGAATGAAAGTCCACCTTTAAATGCCATGTGGAAACCTAATTCCTTAATAGCATCCAAGA
The DNA here is from genome assembly GCA_943360385.1 of Rhizobium sp. Q54. Classification (GTDB taxonomy): domain Bacteria; phylum Bacteroidota; class Bacteroidia; order Sphingobacteriales; family Sphingobacteriaceae; genus CAJBVG01. The sequence goes on from CALRIM020000001.1 coordinate 21,346, forward strand.
AGCGAGCAGCACGATCCATACCCGTTACTTTTACGATATCACCAATGATATCACGTAACGATTTTTTCGTTAACAACTCATTGATATAACCCATCTCAATTGGAACTACTTGGTTGAATAATACTCTACCTGTTGTAGTTTCAATAATTCTGATTACATCTTCACCGTTTTCTTTTGTTCTAGTTTTTACTTTAATGAATGCATGTAAATCTAATTCACCTTCGTTTAAAGCAATAACAACTTCTTCTGGAGAATAGAACACTCTATCTTCACCTTTAACAATATGTCCTGGCTCAGTTCTACGACCTTTAGTCATGTAGTAAAGACCCAACACCATGTCTTGAGAAGGTACTGTAATAGGTGTACCGTTCGCAGGGTTCAAGATATTGTGAGATGCAAGCATTAACATTTGAGCTTCCAAAACTGCAGCATTACCAAGAGGTACGTGAACTGCCATCTGGTCACCGTCGAAATCGGCGTTGAACGCTGTACACACTAATGGGTGTAATTGTATCGCCTTACCTTCGATTAATTTTGGTTGAAAAGCCTGGATACCTAATCTGTGCAAAGTAGGAGCACGGTTTAATAATACAGGGTGACCTTTCAATACGTTTTCCAAAATATCCCAAACAATAGGATCTTTACGGTCAACAATTTTCTTAGCCGACTTTACTGTTTTCACCACACCTCTTTCGATCATTTTACGAATGATAAATGGTTTGAACAATTCAGCAGCCATATCTTTTGGTAAACCACATTCGTGTAATTTCAATGTTGGACCAACAACAATTACCGAACGAGCAGAATAATCCACACGTTTACCTAATAAGTTCTGACGGAAACGACCTTGTTTACCTTTCAAAATATCTGAAAGAGATTTCAACGCACGGTTACCTTCTGTTTTCACAGCGTTCACTTTACGAGAGTTGTCGAATAACGAATCGACAGCTTCTTGTAACATACGTTTTTCGTTACGCAAGATTACTTCAGGAGCTTTAATTTCAATCAATCGTTTTAAACGATTGTTACGAATAATTACACGACGGTATAAGTCGTTCAAATCTGAAGTTGCGAAACGACCACCTTCCAAAGGAACTAATGGACGTAACTCAGGCGGAATAACGGGAACGATTTTTACAATCATCCATTCCGGACGGTTTTCGATGTGTTTGTTTGCATCACGGAAACCTTCTACAACTTGCAAGCGTTTTAACGCTTCGTTTTTACGTTGTTGAGAAGTTTCAGTATTTGCTTTATGTCTTAATTCAAACGATAACTCATCTAAGTTGATACGAGAAAGCAAATCTTCTAATGCTTCTGCACCCATCTTCGCGATGAATTTATTTGGATCTTTATCGTCTAAGTATTGGTTTTCTTTTGGAAGTGTATCTAAAATATCTAGGTATTCTTCTTCAGTTAAGAAATCCATTTTGTTGATACCATCAGCTTCTTTAATACCTGCTTGGATAACCACGTAACGTTCGTAGTAAATAATTAAATCTAAACGTTTTGTTGGCAAGCCTAATAAGTATCCAATTTTATTTGGTAACGAACGGAAGTACCAGATATGAGCAACCGGAACAACAAGGGCAATGTGACCCATGCGCTCACGACGAACTTTTTTCTCTGTTACCTCTACCCCACAACGATCACAAACAATGCCTTTGTAGCGAATACGTTTGTATTTACCGCAATGACATTCGTAATCTTTTACAGGACCGAAAATACGCTCACAGAATAAACCGTCGCGCTCCGGTTTGTATGTACGATAGTTGATCGTTTCTGGTTTAAGAACCTCACCACTTGAACGCTCTAAGATCGACTCTGGAGAAGCCAAACTAATAGTGATCTGAGTGAAATTACTTTTGATCTTATTATCTTTTTTGTATGACATATTCAAATTTTTAATAGTTACTAGAATTGAGATATGAGAATTGAGAAACTTTCTAAGATCTCAATTCTCAATTCTCAAAACTATTCAAGTGTGATATCTAACCCTAAACCTCTTAATTCGTGAACCAATACGTTGAATGATTCTGGAACTCCTGGAGTTGGTAAGTTGTCACCTTTAACGATTGCTTCGTACGTTTTAGCTCTACCAATTACATCATCAGATTTCACTGTTAAGATTTCTTGAAGGATGTTAGCTGCACCGAATGCTTCTAACGCCCACACTTCCATCTCACCGAAACGCTGACCCCCGAATTGTGCTTTACCGCCCAATGGTTGTTGTGTAATTAATGAGTAAGGTCCGATTGAACGTGCGTGCATCTTATCATCAACCATGTGACCAAGTTTCATCATGTAGATGATACCTACGGTTGTTGGTTGATCGAAACGATCGCCTGTTCCACCATCGTATAAATATGTTCTTCCTGATGCAGGAACGTTTGCTTTAGAAACCCACTCTTCTACTTCTTCGTGTGTAGCACCATCGAAAATAGGAGTAGCGAATTTAATGCCTAACTCTTTCCCTGCCCAGCCTAATACTGTTTCGTAAATTTGACCCAAGTTCATACGAGAAGGTACACCTAGTGGATTCAATACGATATCTACTGGAGTTCCATCACTTAAGAACGGCATGTCTTCATCGCGAACGATTCTAGCAACAATACCTTTGTTACCATGTCGACCTGCCATCTTATCACCCACTTTCAACTTACGTTTCTTAGCAACATATACTTTCGCCATTTGTACAATTCCTGCAGGCAATTCATCACCTACACTAATTGCAAATTTCTTACGACGGTATGCTCCTAATTCTTCGTTTAATTTAATGTTGAAGTTGTGGATCAATAATTTTATTTGATCATTTTTATCATCATCAGTAGTCCACTTCGTAGCATTGATGTTGTTATAATCTAACTCTAACAATACTTTTTGTGTGAACTTCACACCTTTTGCTACTAATAGCTCTTTGTAAACATTGTAAATACCTTGAGATGTTTTTCCGCTTACTAAAACGAATAATTTATCTACTAAAATATTTTTCAATGAATCAACATTTTTGTCGTGCTCTTTGTCAAGTTTATCAAGCATGATTTTCTCATCGCTCTTTTTCTCTTTTTTAGCACGGCTAAACAATTTGCTATCAATAACAACACCTTTAATAGAAGGAGGTGCTTTTAACGATGCATCTTTCACATCACCTGCTTTATCACCAAAGATGGCACGTAATAATTTTTCTTCAGGTGAAGGATCTGTTTCTCCTTTTGGAGTGATCTTACCGATTAAAATATCGCCTTCTTTAATTTCAGCACCGATACGAATGATACCATTTTCATCTAAATCTTTCGTTGCTTCTTCACTAACGTTAGGAATATCAGAAGTTAATTCTTCTTCACCACGTTTAGTGTCGCGCACTTCTAATTCAAATTCTTCAATATGAAGAGATGTAAAAATATCTTCACGAACAACACGCTCTGAGATTACGATCGCATCCTCAAAGTTATATCCTTGCCAAGGCATGAATGCTACTTTTAAGTTACGTCCAAGAGCAAGCTCTCCGTTTTCTGTTGCGTATCCTTCACATAATACTTGTCCTTTAGAAACTTTCTGACCTTTTCTTACGATAGGTTTTAAGTTCATACAAGTATTTTGATTTGTTTTCTTAAACTTAATTAAGCTGTAAGATTTAGAGTCACCTTCAAAAGAAACTAAACGCTCATCATCCGTACGGTTGTAGCGAATAACAATTTCGTTAGCATCAACATATTCAACCACACCATCACCTTCAGCATTAATTAATGCACGTGAATCTCTTGCCACACGACCTTCTAAGCCTGTACCTACAATTGGAGCTTCTGGCTTCAACAAAGGAACTGCTTGACGTTGCATGTTCGATCCCATCAATGCACGGTTCGCATCATCATGTTCCAAGAAAGGAATTAATGAAGCTGCAATCGAAGTAATTTGATTTGGAGCAACGTCCATCAAATCGATTCTTTCTGGTTCAATTACCGGGAAGTCACCTTCGAAACGTGATTTAACTTTAGCTGTTAAGAAATTTCCTTTTTCATCAAATTGAGCATTCGATTGAGCGATGGTTTTTCCATCTTCATCTTCTGCTGATAAATAAATTACAGGTTTGTTAACTGCAACTTTACCATTATCTACAATTCTATAAGGAGTTTCAATGAAACCTAAGTTGTTAATTTTTGCGTGAACACATAGAGAAGAAATCAAACCGATGTTTGGTCCCTCTGGTGTTTCAATGGTACATAAACGACCGTAGTGAGTATAGTGAACGTCACGAACCTCGAAACCAGCACGCTCTCTTGAAAGACCACCAGGGCCAAGGGCAGATAAACGACGCTTGTGCGTGATCTCCGCTAATGGGTTAGTTTGGTCCATGAATTGCGACAATTGATTTGTTCCGAAGAACGAATTAATTACCGACGATAGAGTACGCGCATTAATTAAGTCGGTTGGTGTGAACACCTCGTTATCACGAATGTTCATACGTTCACGAATGGTACGAGCCATACGAGCTAAACCTACTCCGAATTGAGCATACAATTGTTCACCAACTGTACGAACACGACGGTTAGACAAGTGATCAATATCATCCACTTCCGCTTTAGAGTTGATCAACTTGATTAAGTATTTAACGATAGCAATGATGTCGTTTTTCGTTAATACTTTTACCTCGTTAGGAGTATCCATATTCAATTTACGGTTGATGCGGTAACGACCAACATCACCTAAATCGTAACGTTTATCAGAGAAGAACAAACGTTCGATGATACCACGAGCTGTTTCTTCGTCAGGTGGATCTGCATTACGTAATTGACGATAGATGTATTCTACCGCTTCTTTCTCCGAGTTCGAAGTATCTTTTTGTAAAGTATTGTAGATGATCGAGTAATCGGCAGTGTTTGTATCTTCTTTTGTTAAGATGATTGTTTTTACACCCGCTTCGATAATCATATCGATATGATCATCTTCTAAAATAGTTTCACGTTCTAAGATGATTTCATTACGGTTAATAGAAACTACTTCACCGGTATCTTCATCCACGAAATCTTCCACCCATTTTTTCAATACCCTTGCAGCCAATTTACGGCCAACAAATTTTTTCAATCCAGATTTGCTCACTTTCACTTCATCAGCTAAGTCGAACAACTCAAGGATATCTTTATCTGAATCGTAACCAATTGCACGAAGCAACGTAGTTACAGGGAATTTCTTTTTACGATCGATGTAAGCGAACATGACGTTGTTTACATCTGTTGCAAATTCAATCCATGAACCTTTGAAAGGAATCACACGAGCCGAGTACAATTTAGTACCGTTAGTGTGACGACTTTGACCAAAGAATACACCAGGAGAACGGTGTAATTGCGAAACGATTACTCGTTCTGCACCGTTAATTACGAATGTACCTTTTGGCGTCATGTAAGGAATTGTTCCCAAATAAACATCTTGAACAATCGTTTCGAAATCTTCGTGTTCAGCATCATTACATGATAAACGTAATTTAGCTTTCAAAGGAACGCTATACGTTAAACCACGTTCGATACATTCTTGAAGATCATAACGAGGAGGGTCGATAAAATAATCGAGAAACTCCAATACGAAAATGTTCCGAGAGTCGGTGATTGGGAAATTCTCACTGAATACTTTAAATAAGCCTTCAGTGTGACGGTTGTCGGAAGTAGTTTCTAGTTGAAAAAACTCCCTAAAAGATTCTAACTGTACATCTAAAAAGTCTGGATAATCCAGCGCTTGTTTTACGGATGCAAAATTAACTCTTTCTTGCATTTGAATATCTTTCTTTGCCAATGCTATAAAGATTTGAATGTGTAAAGTGTGAAACATATAGGGATGTTTCGGTCCCATCAAATATAAAAAACAGGAATAGACCCTCCCAAAATTGGGAGAGTCTTCCTATTAAAATGCTATTGGTAGGAGATTACTTGATCTCAACTACAGCTCCAGCTTCTTCTAGTTGTTTTTTCAAAGCTTCAGCTTCGTCTTTAGTAACACCAGTTTTTACTTCTTTTGGTGCACCATCAACTAAATCTTTAGCTTCTTTCAAACCTAGACCAGTAAGGTCTTTCACTAATTTTACGATAGCCAATTTCTGACCACCAGCTTCTTTCAAGATTACATCGAATGCAGTTTTTTCTTCTGCAGCCTCAGTAGCACCAGCACCACCACCAGCAACCATTACAGGTGCAGCAGCAGCAGGTTCGATACCGTATTCATCCTTTAGAATTTGAGCAAGCTCGTTAACTTCTTTTACTGTTAAGTTTACTAGTTGTTCAGCAAACGCTTTTAAATCTGCCATTTTTATAGAAATTTAAATGTTTAAAATTTAATTAATTAATTTCCTCTTTCTTCAAGAGTTTTCAATATTCCTGCTAATTTATTGCCGCCTGATTTCAAGCCGCTAATAACATTTTTAGCTGGTGATTGTAACAATGCGATAATATCGCCAATAAGTTCTTCTTTCGATTTAAGTTGAATAAGTGCGTCTAACTGATTATCCCCGATGAAGATTGCCGAGTCGATGTATGCTGCTTTCAAAGCTGGTTTATCACCATTTTTACGAACCTCTTTAATAAGTTTCGCTGGTGCATTTCCCACTTCTGAGAACATAATCGCCGAAGTTCCCTTCAACGTTTCGAATAATTCAGAATAGTCGTTACCAGTAGCTTCCATTGCCTTGCGGATCAATGTGTTTTTTGCTACTTGCATGGTAATTCCTTTTTCAAAACATTTTCTACGAATCACATTTACCTGAGCAACAGTTAAGTTGGAAGTATCAGCAATGTAGAAATTATTATGAGCCGTCAACTTCTCTTTTAAATCGAGAACGATTTCGTGTTTTTCTTCTTTTTTCATAAGATTCTCATAATTAAATTCCCGATACTGATTTGGTTTCCACCTCAATGCCTGGGCTCATGGTACTTGACATGTGAATGCTCTTAAAGTAAGTACCTTTAGCTGAAGAAGGTTTTAATTTTGAAATCACTTGTAATAATTCAAGTGCGTTCTCATAAATTTTCTCCGAACCGAAAGATGCTTTACCTACAGATGCATGCACGATACCAGTTTTGTCAACTTTAAAATCGATTTTACCACCTTTTACGTCTGTAACAGCTTTACCTACTTCCATCGTCACAGTTCCTGACTTTGGATTCGGCATAAGGTTTCTTGGTCCTAATACTTTACCAAGTTTACCTACTTTAGCCATACAGCTCGGTGTAGTAATAACGATATCGAAATCAACCCAACCTTGTTCAATCTTTGCTATGTAATCGTCCAATCCTACGAAATCTGCTTCTGCCGCTTTAGCTTCTGCCTCCTTGTCTGGAGTACATAATACTAATACGCGAACAGTTTTACCAGTTCCGTGAGGTAGTACAGCTACACCTCTTACCATTTGGTTTGCTTTACGAGGATCAACCCCTAAGCGAATGTCCAAATCTACTGAAGCATCGAATTTAGTAGTTGAAATTTCTTTCACTAATTTCGCTGCCTCATCCAAGGTATAAGCTTTACCAATTTCAATTTTGGACAATGACTTCTTTTGATTTTTCGTTAGTCTAGCCACGTTCTGTAATTTTTAATTGGTTAATTGTTCCATGGTGCACTACCGCTAACGGTAATACCCATACTTCTTGCAGTTCCTGCTACCATTTTCATTGCCGATTCAATTGTGAACGAATTTAAGTCCGTCATTTTTTCTTCTGCGATGGTCTTAACTTGCTCCCACGTAACTGAGGCAACTTTTTTACGGTTAGGTTCTGCTGATCCACCCTTGAGTTTGGTTGCTTCCAATAACTGTATAGCTACTGGAGGCGTTTTGATGATAAAGTCGAAAGATTTGTCGATATAAACAGTTATAACAACTGGAAGCACCTTTCCTGGTTTATCTTGAGTTCTAGCGTTAAATTGCTTACAGAACTCCATGATGTTAACCCCTTTAGCACCCAAGGCAGGACCTACAGGAGGCGAGGGATTTGCCGCTCCGCCTTTGATCTGTAACTTAATAAGTGCGCCTACTTCTTTAGCCATGATTATTTATTTATTTTTAGTATTGAGTTAATTGTACAAAGTGGAAGCTTTAATACTAGGTACTCTCTACCTCAAATGTTTTAATTCAATTTATTCTTTTTCTACTTGCATGTAGTTTAACTCTAATGGAGTTCTTCTACCGAAGATTTTTACCATTACTTTCAATTTCTTCTTCTCTTCGTTCACTTCTTCAATTACCCCACTGAATCCATTGAAAGGACCATCCATTACTTTTACTGGCTCGCCAACATAATAACTTAAATTAGATGCAACACCGCTTTCCGACATTTCATCTACTTTACCTAATATTCTGTTTACTTCCGATTGACGTAATGGTACTGCTTGACCTGCTTCTCCTAAGAACCCGATTACACCAGTAATGTTTTTAATTACGTGCTCTAACTCTCCATTTAATGAAGCTTCCATCAACACATATCCAGGAAGATAACTTCTCTCCTTTTGGATTTTCTTACCGTTACGTATTTGAAATACCTTCTCTGTAGGAATTAATATCTGTGGAACTAAATGATTAATGCCTAAGCGATTAATTTCAGCCTCCAAATATTGCTTCACTTTTTTCTCTTTCCCACTAATCGCTCTCACTACGTACCACTTCAATTCTTCACTCATTGTTATTGCGTTGAATTAGGTTAATTAAATATTGTAAAACAATTTCATAATCTGCCCAGAACCGAAATCCATAGCATAAACTACAACTGCAATAATCAACGCTGCGATCATTACAATCCAAGCACTGCTTTGTAATTCAGACCAAGTAGGCCATGTTACCTTATGCATTAACTCGTTGTACGACTCTTTTAAATATGTTACTAACCTATTCATGGTTTCTAATCTAAATTTGAGTATTGCACGGGTGGAGAGATTCGAACTCCCATCAGCGGTTTTGGAGACCGACATTCTACCCTTGAACTACACCCGTTCATAATATTTTTTAACTACTAGCTCCAGCTTTTCAGTTCCCTCGATACTTCGACATTTCGAAACTTCGATATTAATCTCTGCTCCTATCCTCTTTTCGAATCTTCGTTAATTCGTTAATTCGAATCTTCGAATTAGGTCCCTTTATTTGCGATAAAACAGAAGTTGCCCCGAAGCCTCTTTTGGAGAGCATCTGGGCTACTTCTGTGAAAACTAGCTAAATTTTATTAAATGCTTTATTGTGTTAATTACAACACAATTTCAGTTACCTGACCAGCACCAACTGTTCTACCACCCTCACGGATAGCGAAACGTAATCCTTTTTCCATTGCTATCGGGTTAATTAATTTAACATTGATAGTAACGTTATCACCTGGCATAACCATTTCTACACCTTCTGCTAACGAGATTTCTCCTGTTACGTCTGTTGTACGGAAATAGAATTGTGGGCGATATTTGTTAAAGAATGGAGTATGACGGCCACCTTCTGCTTTAGATAATACGTAAACCTCTGCTTTGAATTCTAAGTGAGGAGTTACTGAACCTGGTTTGCAAATAACCATACCACGACGGATATCAGTTTTTTCAACACCACGTAACAATAAACCTACGTTATCACCTGCTTCACCTCTATCTAATATTTTACGGAACATTTCTACCCCTGTAACTGTAGATTTCAAGTTTTCAGCACCCATACCTAAGATATCTACTGCGTCTCCTGAGTTAATAACACCTCTTTCAATACGACCTGTTGCTACTGTACCACGACCTGTGATCGAGAATACGTCTTCAACTGGCATTAAGAAAGGTAACTCAGTCAAACGTGGTGGAATTGGAATGTTGTTATCAACAGCATCCATTAATTCCATAATAATTTCAACCCATTTTGGATCTCCGTTCAAACCACCTAAAGCTGAACCTCTGATAACTGGGATTGTATCGCCAGGGAATTCGTAGAACGATAATAATTCACGAATTTCCATCTCTACTAAGTCTAATAATTCTGGATCGTCAACCATATCCACTTTGTTCATGAATACAACTAATGCTGGTACACCTACTTGGCGTGCTAACAAGATGTGCTCACGAGTTTGTGGCATTGGTCCGTCTGTTGCAGCAACTACTAAAATTGCTCCGTCCATTTGTGCAGCACCTGTAACCATGTTTTTCACATAATCGGCGTGACCTGGACAGTCAACGTGTGCGTAGTGACGGTTAGCCGTCGAATACTCAACGTGAGCAGTGTTAATTGTAATACCTCTCTCTTTTTCTTCAGGAGCTGAATCGATCGAGTCAAATGAACGTGCTTCAGATAAACCTTTATCAGCTAATACTTTCGTAATAGCCGCTGTTAATGTAGTTTTACCGTGGTCAACGTGACCGATAGTTCCAATATTTAAGTGTGGTTTACTTCGGTCAAATTTTTCTTTAGCCATGTTTTTACTTATTTATTGATTGATTTATATTTTGTTTATTATTAATACTTATTTACAATCAGAGCCAATGAGGGGAATTGAACCCCTGACCCCTTCCTTACCAAGGAAGTACTCTACCCCTGAGCTACATCGGCTTAAACCAACGCACAAGCCCAAGACTTTCGCCCCGGGTTTCCCGAAATCAAATAATACTTCTCAATATTACTCTCTATTCGTTCGCCAGTTTTATAATCTCTTTCCCACATTTCAACCTCTCTTTTATTAAATCTAGCTCAATCTTTTTAACGAGCGGGAGACGAGGCTCGAACCCGCGACCTACAGCTTGGAAGGCTGTCGCTCTACCAACTGAGCTACTCCCGCTTATTTTGCTTACGCAAAAAAAAATTTCCTTTGGTGGGGAGAGAAGGATTCGAACCTTCGAAACCGAAGTAACGGATTTACAGTCCGTCCCATTTGACCGCTCTGGAACCTCCCCAACGTTTTGAGCCTCCTATCGGAATCGAACCAATGACCTACTGATTACAAGTCAGTTGCTCTACCAGCTGAGCTAAGGAGGCTTTTAAAACATTTTTATTACCCTTTTATCAAAGAACTATTCGCTTACTTTTTCAAAGGGACTGCAAATGTACGAATTTTATAATATCGTCAAAATCTATTTTAAAATATTTTTTAGATACCCTACGATTCCATAATCTTTATTTAAACCACTTTAAACTTCGTTTTTCGTAACATTTTATAAATCACCACCCTACATATTGATTTTATCGCCCCTCCTCTCTAAATTAGAAATAAAAAAAAAGGACCACTCTTAAGTAGTCCTTTCCTTTTTTAGTCCTTTATTAAACCTAATCGGCCATTTCATCTAAATAAAACGTCTCTACGTTGGCCGACGAATCGGTAATTTTACCTTTATATTTCTGAAGCTGCTTTTGAATCGACTCAAATGCTAAATCTGCCGCCTCTTCAAACGATTTACAATTCTCTTTCGCAAAAAACACCGTACCTGGTATCATCACCTTTACCTCTAGCACCTTGTTCTTCATATCTTCCGAAGATTTATCTAGTTTTAGAATAACTTCCCCGTCGATGATCTTATCAAAAAATGTATCTGTTTTATCCGCTTTTTTTTGAATAAAATCTAATAATTTTTGATCTGCAGTAAAATGTACCGATTGAACTCTAATTTTCATGTTGTTTCCCTTTCGTTAACTTTTTGGATGTGCTTGTTTGTAAATATTTTTTAATTTCTCAATTGAATTATGTGTGTACACCTGTGTGGCCGCTAAACTAGAATGACCTAAAATCTCTTTTATCGCATTTAAATCGGCTCCATTATTTAACATGTGCGTCGCAAATGTATGTCGCAATACGTGTGGACTCCTTTTTTGAATAGTGGTTACATTCGATAATTCCGACTTCACTAATCGGTATACATATTTCGTGTACAAAGGCTCCCCCTTTGTATTACAAAAGTAAAATTCGTTATTCCCAATACTATGACTTTTCTCATTTAAATATAAATTCATTAATGGTATTAAATGATCTGATATTGGTATTATTCTTTCTTTATTTCTTTTTCCTAAAACCTTAATTTGCAAGCTAGCAATATTTACATCAGAAGTTTTTAAATTAATAAGTTCCGAAACCCTTACCCCTGTAGCATAGAACAACTCTAATATCAATCTGTTTCGTATTCCTTCAAATGTTTGTTCAAAATCGTTTACTTGTAATAAATTTTCCATCCCTACTTCATCCACAAATTGTGGAAGTCGCTTAGGTACTTTTGGACTAATAACCTTAAGCATAGGAGATTGAATTATCTCTCCTTCTTTTTGAAGAAATTTATAGTATGATTTTAATGTGGAAATTTTTCGATTTATACTTTTACTTTTCATGCCTGAGTCCATTAATTGAACGATCCAAGAGCGAATAAAAGTATGCGGGATTTGGGATAAATCTTCTATTTCAAATTGCAATTTTATATAATCGCTAAATGATTGTAAATCCGATTTATACGCAGTAATTGTATGTACCGAGAAGCGTTTCTCGTATTGAAGGTACCGGAAAAATGATTCGTTTAACATCAAAAAAAAAGTTGTACCTGATATTTAAATCAAGGTACAACTTCTTTATATGGAAAACAAAATTAAATTTCTGAATTTAAAGTTTGTTTGTAAACAGCTCTTTTTACTACGGTTCTACGTGTAACAGATCTTTTTTCATATGCTTGGCGGCTACGTAGTTCGCGAAGAACTCCAGTTTTTTCAAACTTCTTCTTGAAACGTTTTAACGCTTTATCAATTGATTCGTTTTCTTTAATATTGATAATGATCATATGGTATACCTCTTTTCTCCATCAAAGGATGGGATGCAAATGTACGATAAATGTGCAAATATGCAAATGTGCAGATGCGAAAAAATTAAAAATCAGCATATCAGCATATTATCTCAATACGTCGCGGGCTATCACTAGCTTCTGAATCTCTGAAGTTCCTTCGCCGATAGTACAAAGCTTAGAATCGCGATAGAACTTTTCTACAGGGAAATCCTTTGTATAGCCATATCCACCGAATATTTGTACTGCTTCTGTTGATGCCCAAACACATACTTCAGAGGCATAATACTTAGCCATTGCCGATTCCTTTGTCATCTTAACGCCTCTATTTTTCATATCAGCAGCTTGTAATATTAACAATTCCGATGCTTCAATTTTAGTGGCCATATCAGCCAATTTAAAGGCGATAGCTTGGAAATTTGAGATAGGTTGACCAAATTGGTGTCTTTCTTTTGAATAGGCTAGAGCCGCTTCATAAGCTCCTTTAGCAATACCTAATGATAGGGCTGCTATTGAAATTCTTCCGCCATCTAGTATTTGCATTGCTTGACGGAACCCCATACCCACCTCACCTAACATATTTTCTTTAGGAACTCTGCAGTTATCGAAAATCATTTCTGTTGTTTCCGAAGCTCTCATTCCTAATTTATTTTCTTTTTTACCTGCCGAAAATCCTGGAGTTCCTCTTTCTACTACAATAGCAGAAATTCCATTCGAATCCCCAATTTCACCAGTCCTAACCATTACTACTGCTACATCCCCAGATTTACCATGTGTAATCCAGTTCTTTGCACCATTTAATACGTAATGATCACCATCTAATACCGCTGTAGTTGTCATACGTAAGGCATCTGAACCTGTATTGGCTTCGGTTAATCCCCAAGCACCAATCCATTCGCCAGTAGCCAATTTGGTTAACCATTTGCGTTTTTGCTCTTCATTACCAAAATACATGATATGACCTGTACATAATGAATTATGTGCCGCCATCGATAATCCCACCGACCCGCAAACTTTGGCTATTTCAACAATTGCTGCTACGTATTCAAAGTACCCTAGGCCTGCACCTCCATATTCTTCTGGAACCAACACTCCTAAAAGTCCTAATTCCCCCATTTTCTTTAATGTTTCTACTGGAAAAGTTTGAGCTTCATCCCAAATCATAAAGTCTGGACGAATATGTTTTTCGGCAAAATCCTTTGCCATATTAGCTACCATTTTTACGCTCTCGCTAGTCGACATGTCGAATGCGCCTGCCATTTCAGTTGTTGTGTTTGCCATAATGCTTAATAGTTCGCTAAAGTAATAATATTCGGCGAAAAGCTCTTTAACTTTTCATTTGCTCCTAAAAAATCTAACCCTATAATAAAAGAATAGGCAATAAGTTCTCCTCCCGACATTTTTATTAAGTCGGAGCTTGCTATAACAGTGCCTCCTGTGGCTAATAAATCATCGTGAATTACTACTCTCTGCCCTTTTTTTATGGCATCCTTATGAATTTCAATACAAGCAGAGCCATATTCTAAATCGTACTCCACCGAAAAGCAATCTGCAGGCAACTTTCCTTTCTTACGTATTGGAACAAAAGGAATATTTAAGGCATTTGCTATTAACATTCCGAATAAAAAACCTCTACTTTCCACTCCAACAATAATATCAGGGTTTAGTCCTCTTAATCGTTCTGCAAACTCTTGTGTAATTTCTCTACATAATTCAACATCATGTAGTATCGGAGTAATATCCTTAAAGAGTATTCCTTCTTTCGGAAAATCAGGAACATCTCTAACAGTTTGTTTAATTTTTTGCTCAATCATTGCTGGTTGTAATATATGCTTCAATTTTACTGAAAATATCTGCATTCATCACATGTATTTGAAACAAATCTTCAATTTTTAAATATTCACCATGTTGCAATCGGAAATTAACAATTAGTTTTGCCAAAGAATAACCAATATAAGGGTGAGCCCCTAATTCTTTTACGTCTGCTGTATTAATATTTATTTTCTTTACCGATTTAGTTATTGAAATATTTTGTTGCAATTGTACATAAGTCGCACTATCCATTCCCCACACTTCTTTCATTTGTTCAATGTTTATAAACCCTCCAAGTCGTTCTCTATATTTATAAATTCTAATCGACATGCTTTTACTTACCCCTCTAATTCCATCTATTTCATTAGTATCTGCAGCGTTCAACTCTATTTTAACAGGCTGTTTTTTTATCAAAAAAATATTATCAAAATATTTTTTTTCTGGAAAAAATTTTAAATGAGGATATAAAATTTGTTTGATTACAGTATCCAACTCTTTACAATTATCGAAATCGGATTTAGTATAAATTGATTTTCCGCTTTTCTGCAAATTCACAACCTGATTAATCTGTGTATTTACTAACCCAATATCTCTCAAATTATTTTCATCAAAATATTTAAAATATTTTAAGTGGTTTTTTGTTTTAAAACGAGAAAAATTATTGACAGAATCTAATACTTTAGCGTCGTAATATTTAAGTTCCTCCTCTACTATAATAGTATAATCATCGCTATTCAATATATATTCAATTTCATTACTCTGGTAGATCAAATACCCTAGCAGGGAAAACCAGATGGTAAACAATACAAATAGGCCCCTACGTTCTTTTTTTGGAAATGCAAAATACTCCCTCAACACCTTCTTCCACATCACAAAAATATTTTTGTTACATAATACTCAAATATCGTATTAATGCTTTAAATTAGTAGTCATATTTTATTATTGAAGAGCGTGGAAATTATTTCTAAAAAGGATTTTAAATCGGCAACAAAATTAGATAAGCTAATGCTTCCCGGCTTAGCAAATTTATTGATGGAAGTGATGAAGATTAACGACGTCAATAAATTATACACAAAGTTTCATGAACTAGAGGGATTAGATTTTGTAGATGGTATTTTAGATGGTCTTGGAATTAAAATAGAAATCGACGAAAAAGAATTAAATAATATTCCAAAAGAAGGCGCATTTATTGCAATAGCTAACCATCCTTATGGTGGTGTAGAAGGGTTGATTTTATTGAAGATTCTTTGCATGCAGAGACCAGATGTAAAATTAATGGCAAATTTCTTATTAAAGAAAATTCCAAATTTATCTGAATATTTCATTGCTGTAAATCCGTTCGAAAACGTAAAAAATGCATCGAGTATTTCTGGGCTAAAAACTACACTCGAACAATTACAACAAGGCAATCCAATTGGAATATTTCCAGCAGGCGAAGTATCTGCTTATAATTCCAAAACTCAAAAGGTAATGGATAAACAATGGAGTCCTGTAGTAGGGAAAATAATCAGTAAAGCAGGTGTTCCTGTTTTGCCAGTATATTTCCATGGAAACAATGGATTATTATTTAACCTACTTGGCTTTATTCATCCAACATTAAGAACTGCTCGTTTACCATACGAGTTATTCAACAAAAAAGGATATACTATAAAAATGCGAATTGGAAAACCAATTGCATACGATGAAATAAAAAAACTCTCCGCACAAAATAAAGTGCTTCCATACTTAAGAGCTCGAACATATGCTTTAGGTTCTGGAATTGAAGTGAAGAAATTTTTCAGCAGTAAACTTTTCAGCATTAAATCTTCTCCAGACAATATAGTTCCAGAAACACCAACAGAATTAATTTTAAAAGAACTTGAAGGGATTAAAGATAAACTCGTAATGTCTGAAAAGAATTATGATGTGTACTTATCTGGAGCTGCAAGTATGCCAAATATTATAAATGAAATTGGGCGTTTGCGAGAAATTACTTTTAGGGAAGTTGGAGAAGGTACAAACAAAAAAATAGACCTAGATGAGTATGACTTATATTACAGCCATTTATTTATTTGGGATAGAGAAGCTCAGAAAATTGTAGGTGCTTATAGGGTTGGCAAAGGAGATGAAATATTTTTCCGATACGGATCTCGTGGATTTTACATCACCAATTTATTCAAGGTTAAATCTGGATTCAATCCTATTATGAAAGCAGGGTTAGAGTTAGGGAGATCTTTTGTACGTAAAGAATACCAACAAAAGGCTTTACCCTTGTTTTTATTATGGAAAGGTTTGTTGATGTTCTCCTTAAAAAATCCTGAGTATCGCTACATGTTTGGACCAGTAAGCATTAGTAACAATTTTTCGAAACTTTCTAAAACGTTAATTATTGAGTTTATTAAAAATAATTGTTTTGACAAAGCACTTGAAAAATTTGTTACCCCTAAAAAACAATTTTATGCAGAGCTACCGGCAATAGATTCAGAAGTTTTATTAAACAATAAAGATTCTATCAAATCGCTTGATAGTTTAATTTCCGAAATCGAAATTAATCATAATAAAGTTCCAGTATTGCTTCGCCAATATATTCAACTCAATGCAAAAATTATTGGTTTCAATGTAGACCCAAAATTCAATGATGCTATCGACGGGTTCTTAGTACTTGATATTAAAAATATTCCAGAAGAGACGTTTAAGATGCTCGGGAAATAATGAGTATCGGGTATCGGGTATCGGGTATCGAGTATCGGGTAGCAGGTAAAAGAAATTAGAAATAAAGGGAAGCTAGCGTAGCTCGACTTCTTAATATAATATATACTAGCTGAGCTCGGACTCTCAATTGATAATATACTAGCTGAGCTCAACGTCCAAATTAAGAATATACTAGCTGAGCTCGACGTCCAAATTAAGAATATGCTAGCTGAGCTCGACGTCCACGTCGAGCAAAAAAAACAATCAAACAACTATCGACAGAATTCTAAAGCCGCTCTCCTGCAGATAGGTGTTGGAATGAAGACATAAAAAAAGCCCTGAATTTCTTCAGGGCTAAATTTTTCAAATCTTTTAAACAAAAACTATTTTACTATTGTCAATCTGGTAGAACTTGCTACGTTGTTTCCAATTACTTTAACGATATATAAACCATTTTCTAAGTTCGAAACATTAACATGTACTTGGTGTGTACCTGCTTGTAATTGTTCGTTCGAATTAATAGTTAATAACTCTTTTCCTTGGATATTATAAACCACTACATTCACAACATTTGAACTAGCTAATTCGAATTGAATAGTAGCTTCACTTGATGTAGGGTTTGGATATACTAATAAACCTTTGATAGTTTTTTCTTGAGCAATACCTGTTGGGATAAAGCTGTAGTTATTATTTTGAGGATCCCAATTAGCCCAACCTTGAGTCCAATCTTCCGAACCAAATGCTCCTTTAAAAGCAGTAGTTGTAAAGAATGAATTAGTTAAACGAGCATCTGCAAAGCTAGCTCCTGTTAATACTGGTGAACCTACTGAAGGAACACAGTTTGGAACTGCTGCATAAGGTGCAGTTAATTGAACATCTGTATTATTTGTTAAAATTGAATTACCAAAAGCAGGTGTATTAAACCAAGCTGTTACATCAAAAGAAGCAGCAGTTTTCTTTAATGGAGTTGCACAACCTGCAATTACGTTATTTTTAAATAACAATTGATCAGTACTTGCATTGTTAGCAGATGAATCTCCTTCTACATATAATCCAGTTGGGAATCCCATGAATACTGAATTGAATGCCGAACAAGCTGAGTTTCTTCTTAAACGTAATGCATTATTAAATTTAGAGTTAATAACAGTAGAAGCATCTGCTTTAGGTCCTACAACTGTTACGTTAGAGAAATTTGCTTTTGTTTTAGGACGAGCTTGATTAGTACCTGTGTTATCGTTATCAGACTCGAATCCGTTTGAATCTCCTGCTTGATCTGCAACATCTTTATCTCTTACTACTAAACCAAACTGAACATTACCTTGGTAACCAAAATCTGTATCGAAATCGTCATCTACTCCTTTGTAAGCGATTAAGTGCTTAGCATTAACTGTTCCACCAAACCACTCATATGAATCGTCGCCAGAGAACGCAACCATAATGTATTCGATTACTGTTTTGTTTCCAACACCACCCATTGTTAAACCATTAATTTCATTGTTTGCAGAGAAAGGAATACCTGCATACTCAATACGAATATATCTTAATACACCAGAACTATCTTGTGTATTTGTACCACCATATTGACCGTCGCCAGCTGCATTATTCACACCACCTTCGATAATTGCTTGTCCACCTACTGGATTTACTGGTGCTGCTCCTAAAAGTATTAAACCACCCCAATCACCATACGTTCTGTTTCCTGCTTGTTCATCTGATGTGAAAATGATAGGACTTGTTTTAGTTCCGTTTGCTATTAATTTTCCACCACGAGTTACAATTAACGAACCTTTAGTTGACTTAATACCACGAATAATAGTTCCAGCTTGAATAGTTAATGTTGCATTTGAATCAACATAAACAAATCCATCTAGTCTATAAATTTTATCGCTTGTCCAAGTAGTGTTTGAAGTAACATGACCTGAAACTACAACTAAGTCGGCATTAACTGGTAACTCAGTGATTTTTACTGTATCTGTTACAATAATATTATTTGCACCGTTAGTTGCAGTTAAACTTACTACATAATTTCCTAAAGCATTATAAGAATGAACTGGATTTACATCGTTAGACACTGCTGTATTATCTCCAAAATTCCAAGTGAATGAACTTGCTTTTTGTGAATTATTTACAAACGTAACTTTATCTCTATTTACTGATTTTGTAAAACTAGCAATTGGAGTTACCGATTCGTAATTATTATTTTGTGGATCCCAACTAGTCCAACCTAATGTCCAATCATCTGAACCAAATGCACCTTTATAAGTTGTTGATGTAAAGAATGAATTTGTTAATCTAGTATCTGTGAAGTCAGCACCTGTTAATGCTGGAGAACCTACTGCTGGTAAGCAATTCGGAACTGCTGCATAAGCTGCTGTTAACATAACATCGCTGTTATTAGCTAATGTAGAGTTGTTATAACCAGTAGTTGCATACCATGCATCGATATCAAATGCTGTTACATTTTTTCTCAATGGAGTTGCACAACCTGCGATAATATTATTTTTAAATCTTAATTGATTAGTAGTAGCATTATTCGCTGATGAATCACCTTCAACATACAATCCATAAGCAAAGCCCATAAAAATTGAGTTATATGCAGAACATCCAGAATTTCTACGAATTCTTAACGCATTATTATATTTAGAATTTATAACTGTAGATGCATCTGCTTTCGGACCAACAATTGTTACGTTAGAAAAATTAGCTAATGTTTTTGGAGTAGCTTGGTTAGTTCCAGTATTATCGTTATCTGATTCGAAACCGTTTGAATCACCAGCTTGATCAGCTACGTCTTTATCTCTTACAACTAATCCGAACTGTACGTTACCAATGTATCCAAAATCTGTATCGAAATCATCGTCAACACCTTTGTAGGCAATTAAATGCTTTGCATTTACAGTACCACCAAACCATTCGAAAGAATCATCTCCAGAGAAAGCAACCATTACATAATCAATAGTAGTTCCTTTACCAACACCACCCATAGTTAATCCATTGATTTCGTTATTTGCAGAAAAAGGAATACCTGCATACTCAATTCTTACATAACGAAGAATACCAGAATTATCATTTGCATTAGTTCCGCCATACTGTCCGTCGCCGTTAGCATTATTTACACCACCTTCGATAACTGATTGGCCACCTACTGGATTAATTGGTGCAGCGCCTAATAAAATAACACCTCCCCAATCGCCATAGGTTCTTACGCCTGCAGCTTCATCTGAAGTAAATACAATTGGTAATTGTTTAGTACCATCGGCAATTAATTTTCCACCTCTGGTTACAATTAATGAACCTTTAGTAGCTTTTACACCGCGGATAACTGTTCCGGGTTGAATAGTTAATGTAACTGTAGAATCTACATATACAAAACCATCTAAACGATAAATCTTATCGTTTGTCCATGTTGTATTGGACGTGATATGACCACTTACTGTAGTTACTTGAGCAATTGCTTCTGAACCTACAGCTAACGTAATCATAGTGAATACTGAAAGTAATAGTTTTTTCATGACTGAAATTTGATTTGTTCAAAACTACTTCAGCAATGTTAGGAAGATGTTAAGTGTAGATTATTTGTACGTTTATTTAATGCTAATTTAAAAACAAAAAAGGCGTGATAAATCACGCCTTAACCTTATTTTATACTATGATTGTAATTAAAACTTATACGCTAAAGAAAACGAATAAGTAGTACCCCAACTTGTCGACAATATTTTATTGTCTTTGTCTTCGTTATACGATTTGTTCTTATCAATATCTTGGTAATAGATTCTTTTTTGATTTAAAATATCAGAAACATTTAACTTCACTTCAAAATGACTCATAAATACTTTCGATACTTGAGCATCTAATAAATTTCTAGGTGCTTCCCATACGTTTTCGTATCCTAGGTAACCTGCTTCCACAATTCTTCTTCCAATAACATTATACAATACACTGAAGCTTAAACCAGATTTTGGCTCTGAATATTGCAACCCTGCATTAACGATATAAGGTGATTGCCCTTGTAAGGGACGGATAGAATCTGCGGCATTAATATTTCCTCTTAAATCCACTTTAGAACTAATGAAAGATGTGTTTGCATAAATTGTAAAGTTATCCCATTGTTCCCAAGCTAATGCATTAAAGGCATTCAAGAAATTCAATTTCTTTCTGAACTCCAATTCTAACCCATAATTTTTAGCTTCTGTAACATTCTGAAATGTTTTTGTTTTGTTACTTCCCCCTAAATAAACCGACTCAATTGGATTGTTAAAGTTTTTATAAAATCCTGTTACCGACATTACCTCTCCTGCTCGTGGGTAAATTTCCCAACGTACATCATAGTTAGTAATTAATGCCCTTTTTAGGTTCGGATTTCCTTGAATTAAAGTATTTGTAATAAAATCTTCGTATTCGAAAGTTGCTAACTCTCTAAATTCCGGACGAGAAACTGTTTTAGAAAAAGCAAATCGCAGATTCATTTTTTCAGATAGTGCATAGGTAATATTTGCAGATGGTAAAACATCTACATTTGTAATGTTTAACTCTAAAGAATCACCAGGAGATTGCAATTTTATATTATTAGATTCAACACGTGCACCCCAAACAAATCTCACGTTCTTTAACAAATGATTATCAAACATAATATATGCTGCTTGTAAATTATTTTGTGCTGTATATCTTGCTGTAGGGTTTGTAATATCTTCTAAAATAAAGCCTTTGAAAGGCGATTTAGAAGAGTCTGCTAAATTAGAAACATCAAATAAATGCTCAGGTCCTAATGATAAAACGGAGTCGGATATTGGAAATCCTTGGCGTTTATATCCAAAAAATCTTGCAGAAAATTCACGCTCTCTTTTAGAAGCATAAACCCCAACTTTAATCGAGCTTTTATCTTTAAACAAATCAAATGGAACTGTTACATCTGAACCAAAAGAATATGTATTTTCATTTAACTTCGAATAAAATTTACGCGCATTTTTATCTGGAGTAAAATTTATTTGCGCTAACATTGGCGCATCTGGAGATTGTGTGATATTATTACTGTATTGTAATGATCTAGCATCTGGCTCATCGCGATCTATTCTACTTACTCCACCATTTGCTTTAAATTTTATATTGTTAGTAGGAAAAACTTTCTCGTAATTTACTTGAGATGATAATAATCTTTTGCTAGTAAATTCATAGTTATACCCCTTTATTTTAATAGTGTCGGGGGCATTATCTTCTAAATTATATCCATTTCTTACAATTGTATTTATATCTGTATTGATGTTATAAATATTTTTTAGAGATACTTTAGAATTTTTTCCTGTTTGATAAGATAGATTTAATAATGCTCCTAAGGTTATATTGTTTTTATAATTATCATCCGCAAAAACAAATCGTTTCCCTACAGAGTTGTCGAAATCCTGACGTTCAATTTGATTATATCTCTGAGTGTTGTTATAAGTTATCCCATAAACATACCCGAAATCTTTTTGTGCGATTTTAGATTTATTTCCATAAAGAATCTGAAAACTTCCGCCTGGTGCTGCAGCATTATTATCTGTATACCCCCAGTCGTTGCTAAATAATCTCGACATTGCTGCTGCTTTTTTAGCATTTGTTGGATAGTTTTCTTCCGAAGGAATCCCATCTGGAATTGCTCTGGTACCATCATCAACACCTAAAAAATCGTATTTACCAGTAGTGCTATTCTGAACAAATTTCTTACCATTAGTAATGCTGTTAAAAGACAATCCCATGTTTACATTAAAGAATGATTCTTCTGGGAAATCTTTTGTATTTAATTGAATCACTCCACCTGCGAAATCACCTGGTAAATCTGGTGTTGCAGCTTTAGTAATGGTCATGTTATCCAATAAATTGGCAGGAAAAATATCAAATGAAAAAGCTCTTTTATCTGGCTCAGTACTTGGTAGTGGAGAACCATTAATTAATGCAACATTGTATCGATCACTTAATCCTCTAATAACTACAAATTTATTATCCTGTATACTCGCACCACTTACTCTTCTTAACACATCACTTGTACTTCTATCAGGAGATTTTTTAATAATATCTGAAGATATACCATCCGAAATAGTCACATTGTTTTTTTGAATAGTATATAAGGCTCCTAAACTTTCTCTTTTGTAGGTAGAGGTTACCACCACTTCATTTAATTGCTTACCCTGCTCTTCCATTGTTATGTTTAAAGTAGTAGTCTTACCTGCATTCACCACAATACCTTCAACAATTTTAGTATTATAGGAGATGTATTTAAAAACTAATTTATACGTACCAGCTTTTAAATTGATGAGTTCATATTGCCCATCAAAATTTGTTTGAGTACCCGTAGTAGTACCTTCAATTAATACTACCAAACCAATGATGGGTTCATTAGTTGCTTTGTCTACAACCTTTCCAATTATTTTACCTCTAGGTCCATTATCTTCGGCTTTTGCAATAAAAGTTCCTAGGATTATAATTAACAAGGTGTACAATAGATTCTTTTTCACGGATATAACTAATTTGTTTCGACAAAAGTACCGACCCAATATTAATCGTATGTTAAGAGATAGTTAAAAAAAGAAGTAGTAAAGTTAACCAGAAGGTTAAATTTAAGGATTGAGCAACGCTAAGTTAATATAGGCTTTATTTTAAAATCCTTTTCTGGGCTCGACGTCCACGTCGAGCTTATTTCGATGGACGTGGACGTCCATCGCAGCACCATTTCAGAAAAAGTCCCAAGCCTTTAGTCCTTCGACTGGTATGGTAAGCCTACTTTTTTGAAAACAAAGTGCAATAACCAAATAGGACCAATTAATAAAAATTGTAGATCTTTTAAGAATGAAGGTTTTTTCCCTTCTATTTTATGTCCAATGAATTGAAATATCCATGCTACCACGAAAATAATACCACAAATTTGCCACAAAGCCATTCCTCCTGCTCTTTCAGCATATTCTAATTGAACGATGATGAAAGAAAATAATCCTGTTACAATAATCATTGCAAAGGCCAATATTGGAGATAACCTATAATAATAATATAAGGAGAATGCGATTACAAGCGATGCCCAATTAAAGAATGGATACGCTTTCATAGCTTCTGGCATTGGAATAGCCCAAACCAGACCTAATAAACTAAATACAATTGATGGAACTGCAATCCAATGGATCAACTTGTTAGTACTGTTCAAATGGCTCGAACTGTACTCTTCGAAGAGGGTGTCTAGTTTTGTCATGTGTTGAGAATCGGGTATCAGGTATCGGGTATCGAGATATTGGATATAAATTACCCGCTACCTGATACTCGATACACGATACTGGTTAGTTATTTAGCGAACGACACCGCCCTAGTTTCTCTTATCACTGTCACTTTAACCTGACCTGGGTATGTCATTTCTGTTTGAATTCTTTCAGCAATGTCGAATGATAATGCTTCTGCTTGTTGGTCTGTGATTTTTTCACTTTCTACAATCACACGTAACTCACGACCAGCTTGAATAGCAAAAGTTTTTTCAACACCTGGGTACGATAAGGCTAGATCTTCCATTTCTTTTAAACGTTTGATGTAGCTTTCTACTACTTCTCGGCGTGCTCCTGGGCGTGCTCCAGAAATTGCATCACATGCTTGAATTATTGGAGACAAAATACTTGTCATTTCAATTTCATCATGGTGAGCTCCAATGGCATTACATACTTCTGGATGTTCCTTATACTTTTCAGCTAATTGCATACCAAGGATAGCATGTGGTACTTCTGGATTATCCTCAGATACTTTTCCAATATCATGTAGCAACCCTGCTCTACGAGCCATCTTCACGTTTAATCCTAATTCTGTTGCCATAATAGCACAGAAATTAGCTACCTCACGTGAGTGTTGTAATAAATTTTGTCCGTAAGACGAACGGTATTTCATACGTCCTACCATTCTGATTAACTCAGGATGTAAACCGTGTATTCCTAAATCGATAACAGTACGTTCTCCTGTTTCAATAATTTCTTCTTCTAATTGTTTTTTCGTTTTAGCAACTACTTCTTCAATACGTGCTGGGTGAATACGACCATCTGTTACTAACCTGTGTAAAGATAAACGCGCTAACTCTCTACGTACTGGATCGAAGCCAGATAATATAATTGCTTCAGGAGTATCATCAACAATAATTTCTATACCTGTAGCAGCTTCTAATGCACGAATATTACGTCCTTCGCGGCCAATGATTCTTCCTTTAACCTCATCACTTTCTATGTTGAATACCGAAACAGTGTTTTCTATAGCAGCTTCTGTAGCCGAGCGTTGAATAGTTTGAATAACAATTTTCTTCGCTTCTTTTGCAGCAGTCATTTTTGCATCTTCTACAATATCTTTAATCATCGACATTGCATTCGTACGTGCTTCATCCTTCAAGGCTTCTACCATTTGTGCTTTGGCATCCTCGGCAGATAAACCTGCAATTTTTTCTAATTGTGTTACTTGTTGCGTGTGAAGTTGATCTACTTCTGCTTTTTTCTTTTCAAGAATTTCTATTTGACGATTTAAATTCTGACGAGTAGTATCCAACTCTTGTTCTTTACGAGTGTTGTTCTCTATCTTCTGACCTAAACTTTGTTCCTTTTGTTTTAGAGAATTCTCCCTTTGAGAAGCAAGTGTGTTTTTCTGTTGAATTTCTTGTTCATGCTCTGCTTTTAATTGCAAGAACTTTTCTTTTGCCTCTAATAATTTATTTTTCTTTAAAAGTTCCGCTTGAGATTCAGCATCTTTTAGAACTTTTTCTGCATTTGATTTTGCAATCTGCTCATGATCTTGGATTCCTTTTTTTAGCATTAATCTTGCTATTAAAAATCCTATCAATAAAGCCACGATTCCTGTTACGATCGTTACTACCATGTTTATTTGTTATTAATATTATACCATATGCGCTATTTAAATAGCAGCACAATAGTTAAAACAAGTAGAAAAACACTAAAAAAATTATTGCTTAAACAGGTAATCACTCAGTCGTTTGTCGATTTTTTCCATTTGTTGAGAAAAATCTAAACTCATTGATTTGTGATTTTTATCGAGATTTAAATGTTCTGTGGCAATTTGTAAAATGCACATGGAAAGTAAATCTTGCTTATCTCTAACTGCATAGTTCTCTTGGAACTCCTTTATGCGGTCGTTTACAAGCTTAGCTGCTTTCCGAACGTTCTCCTCATCCTCACTATTTATTTTTAAAGGATAAACCCTATCGGCAATATTAATTTTAATGGAAATTTCTCCCATCTTTTGTTTTATAAACTATTGTTATTATTTACTCAAAATAGATATACATTTATCTATTTCTCGCACAAAATCGTTAATTTTCGTCTTAATGTCAAGTGTCTTCTCATTCGTAACCGCCACACTTTTGGCTAATTTAAGGATACGATGCTTCTCTTCCAAGTCTTTAAGCTCAGAAGATAAATCTAAAAATCGCTTCCTCAAAAGTTCATTATCACCTAAAAGGAGATCGTTCTGCTCTTTCAGTGCATCACAATACTCCATGAGCATATCTACTTTTTTCTCTATGCTATCTAGGTTCTTCATTTACGATTTCCTTATTTCTGCGCCTACTTCTTTTTCGTAAGATTTTATTAATTTCTCCATTACACCATCAATTACTTGATCTTGTAAGGTATTTTCTTCATCCATCAAAATAAAACTCAAGGCATACGATTTCTTACCCTCTGGTAATTTATCGCCCTCATATACATCGAATATATCGATGTTTTTCAATAGTTTTTGTTCCGCTTGATTTGCAATTTTCTTCAATTGTTCAAACGTAACCTCCTTATTTATAAGCATTGAAAGGTCTCTGCGTACCGATGGGTATTTTGGAGCTCCTCTATATTCCTTTTTGCGTTTAACTATGTTTTGCATCAAGGCATTCATGTTTATATCTGCAAAAAACACTTCCTGAGCAATATCAAACTGCTTTAGAGTCTTTTTAGCAATGGAAGATACTTTAATTATTTCCAATTTCCCTAATAAATATGAAAAGCCCTCATTCCCATTCTCATTAATAACCTGCGTTTTAATGCCAGAAAGCCCAACTCTATTTACTAATTGATCAACAATGGATTTTAGGTTGAAAATGGTATTCTTCTCAGCTTTCTCTTTCCAGTGTTCCAAATGAGTGTTTCCAGTTAGGAATAAACTCAAATGAAATTTCTCTTCATAACCAGTTTCTGTTTTATGATAGGTGTTTCCCCATTCATACAACTTTAAATCGCTTGATCGTCTATTAATATTATATGAAATAGCCTCCAAACCACAACTTAACATCTGATTACGCATTACTTGTAATTCAATACTCAATGGATTTAATATTTCCACCTGATCTGAATTATCAAACAGTTCGTTGTTTTTTGATGAAGTTAATGAATTCGACATCATTTCCTGATACCCAACAGAACTTAGGTATTCTGATAGAATTTCCTTTACTCTTTCTGGGTCTGGTTTTACAGAAAACGATAGCGATGATTTTAAATGAGTTGGCATTTCAATATTATTCAACCCGTAAATTCTTAAAATCTCTTCCACTAAATCGCATGGACGAGTAACATCTACTTTTGATAATGGGACTCTTACCAACACATATTCTGGCATTTCATCCAAAATTTTTATGCCCAAACCCGATAGTATTTCTACCATCAATTTAGGTTCTAATTTTTTACCAATTAATTTTTGAGCATACTCGAAATTCAATTTGATTTCTGCGGCCGCAATAGGATTTGGATATACATCCGTAATACATGGTTCTGCATTTCCTCCTGCTATCTCTAGAACTAATTCTACTGCTTGAGACAATGCCATTAAACACATATCGGCATCTGTACCACGTTCAAATCTAAAGGAAGCATCCGTTTTTAAATCGTGTTGCTTAGAAGATTTACGAACAACCGCAGCATTAAAGTAAGCACTTTCTAAAAATATATTTTTTGTTTCGGCATTTACAGAAGTGTTTAACCCTCCCATAGTACCGGCAATTCCAATCAATCTTTCTGCATCAGTAATAACCAATTCTCCACCAACCATTTTACGCTCTGCTTGATCTAAGGTTTGCAATAATTCTCCTGCCAATGCTCTACGAACCTTTACTGTATTGCCTTTTAACGCATCTGCATTGTATGCATGCATTGGTTGACCCAAACCATGACAGATGTAATTTGTAATATCTACAATATTATTAATGGGTTTTAACCCGATAGATTGTAAACGTTCCTTTAGCCATTCTGGAGATTCTTCAACGTTAACATCTGAAATATAAATTCCAGTAAAACGTGGCGTATCTTCCGAAGATTCAATATCTAATTTTATTTTTCCAACTGCATGAACTGGTAAGAGTGTATGTTCTTTTTGCAAAAGTGGTCTGTTGAATATGGCTGATAAATCTCTAGCTACACCAAAATGTGAAGCAGCATCGGCACGATTTGGCGTTAACCCTATTTCGAAAATAGTATCTGAACTTAAATTGAAATATGTTTTTAATGCTGTACCAATAACAGCATCATCTGGTAATACTTTAATCCCATCGTGCGACTTTCCCATTCCTATTTCATCCTCTGCACAAATCATTCCTTCTGAAACTTCTGAACGAATTTTAGATTTATTGATTTTAAAGGGTTCACCTTCTAAGGGGTAAACAGTTGTTCCTACTGTTGCAACAATTACTTTTTGACCAACAGCTACATTAGGTGCACCGCAAACTATTTGTAAAGGCTCACCCGAACCAACATCCACTTTCGTCACTCTTAAACGGTCGGCATTCGGGTGCTGCCAACATTCTAATACATGTCCTACAACTAATCCTTCTAACCCACCTTTTATTGATTCTACGACTTCCGTCGACTCTACTTCTAAACCTACCGATGTTAAAGACTCTGATATCTGTTGAGTATTATCACTCAAATCAATATATTCCTTCAACCACTTATATGAAATCTTCATTTAATAAATATCCGTTTTTACAAAAGTACGAAAAAAGTGCTGCTTATACTATAGGATTCCCTCATCGCAAAAACTTAAATAGTTGTTCTCATGAATAATCAAATGATCGAGAAGTTTAATATCCATTAGTAATGCAGCCTCTTTACATTTATTAGTGATAATAACATCTTCGGTGCTCGGTGTAAGATTTCCTGAGGGGTGATTATGACAGATTATGATGGAGCTCGCCAGACATTCGATTGCACTTTTTAATATCATTCGGATATCTGCAACCGTACCACTAATACCACCTTTGCTTAAACACCTTTTTTCGATAATAAAGTTCCCTCTATTTAAAAAAATGACCCAAAATTCCTCATGAGCTAGGTCTGCAAAGTGCTCGGCCATTAGTGTATAAATACTAGAACTACTCTGTATTTTCTTAAGCTGAGGTTTGCTCACATCCTTTCGTCTTTGCCCTAATTCTAAACACGCAGAAATAATTAAAGCCTTGGCTTCACCAATTCCGTTGTGTTTTTTTAGTTCTGCAAGAGTAAGTTTAGAGAGTTTACTAAGGTCTGATTGTACACTCGCCAATAGGGTTTGAGCTATAGAGAGAGCATTGTTATCTGGCGTTCCGCTGCCTATGAGTATAGCTAACAGTTCCGCATCGCTAAGGCTATGTCGCCCTTTTTGCTTGAGTTTTTCACGAGGTTTATCTGCCTCCGACCATTCTTTAATGGTTAATCGATTTCTATTTTCCGCCTTCACAAATGTAAAGGTCGTATAAATAAAAAAATCCTACAACCTCACGGATGCAGGATTTTTTATCAGCGGAATATAATATACTAGCTAAGTGAGTTTACGAATTTCGTAAGCTTAGACTTGTTATTAGCCGCTTTATTTTTGTGAATAACGTTTTTCTTAGCCAAACGATCCAACATAGAAGTAACTTTCTTCAATAATTCAGATGCTTCTGATTTAGTAGAAGAAGAACGTAATCTTTTAATAGCATTACGCGTAGTTCTTGCTTGGTATCTGTTTCTCAAACGCTTTGTAGCATTTGCTCTAATTCTCTTAATTGCTGATTTATGATTTGCCATTGCTTATTATTTCAAAAGGACTGCAAATATACGGTCAGTTTTCTAATTTCCAAAGTATAAATTCAAAAAGAAGAAAATATCTTATCTTTAGCCCTAATTATGCGCAAAATAACACTTTTTATCTGCTTTCTAGTCCTAGTTGGAACTAGTTTAGTGTACTCTTGGGGCTTTTTTGCCCACAAAAGAGTGAACCGATTGGCCGTTTTTACCCTTCCAAAGGAATTAATGGGCTTCTATAAAAGCAATATAAACTACATAACGGAGCAAGCAGTTGCCCCAGATAAGCGTAGGTATTCTGATAAAGAAGAGGCCCCTCGCCACTATTTAGATGCAGACCACTACGATTTACACCATCCATTTGATAGCATTCCGATGAAATGGAAAGATGCTGCAAGCAAATACTCAGAAGATACCTTAAAGTCTTATGGTACTGTTCCTTGGAGAATCCAAGAACGCTTAGCGCAATTAACTCAAGCATTTAAGGAAAGGGATTCGGCTAAAATATTATTCTATTCTGCTGACCTTGGTCACTATGTTGCAGATGCTTGCGTTCCTTTGCATTCTACAGAGAATTACGATGGGCAAATGTCTGGACAAAAAGGATTGCATGGTTTCTGGGAATCGCGTTTACCAGAATTATTTGCCGACGATTATAATTATTGGGTAGGCAAAGCCACTTATATAGCAGATCCCCTAGATGAATCGTTTAAACTATTAAAAGGGAGTTTTGCAGCAGTTGATTCTGTTTTCAAATTCGAAAAAGAATTAACCGAGAAAATGGGCAAAGAGAAAAAGTACAGCTTTGAGCAAAAAGGTAATAAAAATGTTCAGGTGTATTCATACGAATTCTCAAAGGCATACCACGAACAATTAGACGGAATGGTAGAAAGACGCATGCGTGTTGCTATTAAGGCCGTAGGGAGCTACTGGTACACCGCCTGGGTGAATGCTGGCCAACCTAACATGAAAAAGCTTATCAATAAATCTCAAAACACTGCCGATAAAGAAAAAGTGGAAAAGGAAGAGGCAGCGTATAAGAATGGGAAAGCGTTGGGGAGAGTCGAATAATTCGAACTTGCGAACTAGCGAAATGGCGAAAAGACGAAATGGCGAATTTGTGAAAAGACGAATTTGCAAATAAAAAAAGGGTTGTAAGTGTAAACTTCAACCCTTTTTTTATTTCATTTATTTTTTTCGAAAGTTCTTTAATTCGCTAGTTCACAAATTCGTCGTTTCGTTAATTCGATTAAGCGTAGCTATTCAACATTACCGGCATTACTAACATCAATACATCTTCATTATTGTCTGTAGTTACTGGCAATAAAATTCCTGCTCTGTTTGGTGTCGACATTTCTAAAATAACTTCTTCTGTATTTAAATTGCTCAACATTTCGATGATGAATTTTGCATTGAATCCAATTTCAATGTCTTCACCTTCGTATTGGCAACCTAAGCGT
Organism: Rhizobium sp. Q54; assembly: GCA_943360385.1. Classification (GTDB taxonomy): domain Bacteria; phylum Bacteroidota; class Bacteroidia; order Sphingobacteriales; family Sphingobacteriaceae; genus CAJBVG01. Next base: position 53,045 of record CALRIM020000001.1, read on the forward strand.
TCGTGTGCTTCGTTAGAGAAGTCCATATCTTCAGCAGAAATTTGCAATTCTGAACCCGATATTTTTAAACGAACTTGATGAGTAGTTTTATTTGAGAAAATAGAAACACGACGTAAACATGATAATAATTGATTACGATCTATTGTTAATTTGTTCGGATTATTTACTGGAATTACCGCTTCATAATCTGGATATTTTTCATCGATTAAACGACAGATTAAGTTCACATTATTAAATGAGAACGATGCGTTTGTATTATTATACTCAACATTTACACTGATGTCTTCAACAGGTAAAGATGATTTTAAAAGATTCAATGCTTTTTTAGGAAGAATGAATGAATTAGACACATCTGCCTTTGCATCTCTTCTTCTGTAACGAACCAATTTATGTGCATCGGTAGCTACAAACGTTAAGTTTTCGGTCGACATTTGGCAATAAACACCTGTCATAGCCGGACGAAGTTCGTCGGTACTCACCGCAAAGATTGTTTTCGAAATAGCTTCTGATAAAACAGATGCAGACATCATTAACGATGCAGCTTGCTCTATCTTAGGGATTTTCGGAAAATCTTCACCGTTTTCTCCTACCAACTTATATTTACCCTCTCCAGCAGTCATTTCTATAGAGAAATTTTCTGCACTGATGGTAAAAGTAATTGGCTGTTCTGGTAAGGTTTTTAAGGTATCTAATAAAATCTTAGATGGTACCGCAATTTTTCCATTTTCCTTTGCTTCAACTGCCAATGAGGTAGTCATAGTTGTTTGTAAATCAGTTGCCGAAACCGTTAGATTTCCACTACTAATTTCGAAAAGGAAATTTTCGATAATTGGTAAAACCGTATTGGTGCTCAATGCACCACTAATTACTTGTAATTGCTTCAGTAATGCCGAAGAAGATACAATAAACTTCATTTCTAAATCTTTCTTTGTTTGATAGCAAATATATAATATTAATTGAGCTTATTTAATAGGCGCCGAAAAGAATTCTTTATAATTGACGATCAAGTTATTAAACACTCGATATTGCCCATTATAAACCGCATTTCCATCCACACGTACAAAACATCTGTCCTGATCGAAATCATATTGTTCTGATTTCGGAAGGAATTTTTGCCCGTCGAAATAGCGTTTAAACAACTCAACCTGATGTTTAGCTCCTTCCTTTTCATAAACTACTATTGTAGCAATTAAATTCTGAGGAATTAGCAATTCCGCTACGTTTAATCTTTTTGTATCTACTGGATTTTCATATTGGATATCCGAAAATCCACCTAAATACTTCCTAAGAAATTCCCCATTAATATTTGATTTGGCTGAATCGCCAGCCTTGTTAAATAAACTTATGTATTCCTTACTTTGAATTTTCAATATAAAAGATGCTTCCAGGCTTTCAGGGTAATCTATTTGAACAATTCCAATATTTTGTGGAGCAATTCTAAAAATACCTCTATCTCTCCAAACACTTACATCTGTATTATACCTAACCGTTAAATATCCATCGAAACCAGGAATATGGATGATAAATGGGTCGTCGGCACCATCTAATAACATAAAGGTTCCAAGTGCATCCATGGTAGCTCCACCAACATAATATTTACGATCTAAAGAACCATCTGTATAAATTTCTACTTGAACTGCTCCTGTAGCCAATTGTTTCATCAGGTTTGCTCTCATAGGTTTATTCACGGGCGATTTTACTTCTATTCGCTTTATAGTTTCTAATAAAACCCCAATTACATCTCTCCTAACTCTTACGCTATCATTTGCGTACCAAATTTTATTCTTTTTAGTAAGCAATAACACTTTGCCCGTTTTATCAGATAAAACAATTTTATCAATTGCTGCTGTATCCTCTACGGCAAACGCCATTTTATTGCCATTTATACTTCCACTGCCCCCTTTTTTAACATATAAATAAGCCGCGAAAGCTAATAAAACAACTAAAATGATAATGTATATTCTATTTCTTTTCATAACAAATAACAATTTCTCAATTCTCAATACTTATTTACTATCTATGCGTATTTCTTTTTACGTTGATAAAATAAAACTACTCCAATTAATATTATTAAAATATTTGGGACAAGAATATTAAATACTTGCCATCTGAATTTTTCTTTCTTCACTCTTTCTGTATCGAGCATTCTTAACTTTACTTCTTTAGATCGTGCAGAGATCAAATTATAATCATCCGCTAACCAATCTACTGCATTCTGAACAAAAATACTGTTAGAGAAATTTCTTCTTGTAAACCTATCAAAGCCTAATGGATAAATAGAACTATCGCGTTTAGAGAAATAATTTTTTATGATGTCTCCATCCGAAACAACAATCATTCTGGTGGGTTTACTCTCTTCCAAAAATTTGGCGTTTGGATTTTGTGAAATCAATCTATTTTTAAATACTGAAGTAAATTTACCTTCCAAAGCAACCCCTGCAATTATATTTTTCTTAATAAACTGTTGAGGATTTGGTTCAATAGAAAGCATTTGTAATGCCACTCTTACTGGCGCATTTAATACTTTGGTATATTTTGATGATTGCAGTAATGGAGTCTTTACAATACCCTTAACATCCACGGTATCTATGCTGCTAGAAAATTCGGCACGTAACCCATCTAAACTTTTAGCTACTGGATGAGTGGTATTCGGTATAAAGATTGGGAAGAACAACCAAGGAAATAATTCTTGTTGTGGAGATGCTCCTACATTACCCGTAACTACTGGTATTGGCGCGCATTGTACATCTTGAATTAAATCATTATTGATACGTGCACCATAACTAAATAGCTGGTCATCTAAATTTAATTCGTACGTACTCGTTATCATCATTTGCTCATCGCCTAAGCTATCCATGTCTGCATTTAACTTATCAATCATCCACAAAATTCTTCCTCCATTCATAATGTATTGATCGAGGTTAAACTTCTCTCCTTCTTTAAACACAGAGGTTGGTTTAGCGATAATAAGTGTTTTGTATTTATATAAATCTTGAGGTGTAGTAGAACCCAAATTCACAAAAGAAACATCGTAATAATTTCTCAGTGTTTTAATAATATCGCCTGTTCTAAAAGTATCCAATTCTCCATGACCAAAAATAAAGGCAATACTTGGTCGTTCTTTTTGAGTTACTTTTTTAATATTGTTTACCAGCTGGAATTCTAAATTCATTACAGAATTATTCAACACCTCATCGGCAGAATTAGCCACTGTAGAACTTTGTAATAATGGGAATGCTTGCTCCCTTCCTCTATAAGTTACAATTGCTCCAGGAATTACTATTTGTTGGCGTTGACCGTTATCATCTCTTACTTGAACGTTAATAGGAGTTAATCCTTTCTTTACTAATTGTTGAATTATTTCCTCTCTAATTTTAGGATCAGTTTCTGCCGTAGGGTTAATAAATTCATATTCTAAATTAGAGCCTGCGTATGCTTTTAAATCGTCGAGGGTTTCTTTTGTAGCATTTCTTAATCGTTTAAATCCTGCTGGAAATTCTCCGTCTAAATATACTTTCACATACACTACATCATTTAGATTCTGCATGTATCCTTTACTCGCATCGGAAAGTGTAAATCTATTTTCCTTTGTAAAATCGATACGGAAAAATGCTAAAGTTGAAATAAAGTTTACGATTACAATTATTAGTAACATAACCAATAATTGCACCCAAGCTTGTCGTTTTAAATTTGTTGATTTCTTCGTTTCCATACTACCACTTTCTACTTTCTAAAACCATACGAGTTAGCAATACAAAAAAGCTAATAAACCCAATAAAATATACTCCATCTCTAGAGTCGAAAACACCTCTACTCATTGATTGGTAATGTTCATTAATCCCTAATGTTGCAATAACATTATCTACCTTACCAAACAAATCGAGCTTGCTAAACGAATCGAACCCTGCATAACAAATAAAGCTAATAAAGACAGCTAAAATAAAAGCTACAATCTGATTGTCGCTTAGAGATGATGCGAAGATTCCAATAGATACAAGGCTTGCAGCCAAAAATATCAACCCTATGTATGAACCGATAACAGCGCCAGAATCTACATTTCCTTTTACTGAACCCAATTGGTAAACAGTTACATAATATACTAGAGTAGGTAAAATTGCCAGAACTACAATCATTAATCCCGCAAAATATTTTCCTAAAATTATTTGAAGTTCAGTAATTGGACGAGTAACCAAAAGTTCAATGGTACCTGTTTTATTTTCTTCGGAAAAAGAACGCATTGTGATAGCCGGAATTAAAAATAAAAATATCCATGGAGCAACTCCAAAGAAACTATCTAAACTTGCGAAACCATATTCTAATACACTGGTGTCTGGGAACACCCAAACAAATAATCCTGTAACTAATAGAAATACAACAATAGAAATATATGCTATTAGTGAGCTAAAGAATCCAGCTACTTCTTTTTTAAAAATCGTGAGCATCTCTAGTTATTTTTTTTTGTTAATCGACGGAAAACATCTTCCAGTTTTTCTTCTTCTTTCTGAATACTCAACATCACTAAATGATTTTTTACAGCAAACTCAAAAATAGATGTACGTACTGCTTCATCGTTATTAGCACTCAATAACCAAACAGTACTGCTCACTTTGTTTGCTTTTTTTACACCTGTAATAGATTCTAATTTATTCTGTTCAACAGTTTTATCAAACTCTACTCTAAATACATATTCACCCATCACATGCGCTTGAAGATTCTTTGTATCGTCGTTGGCAACAATTTTACCCTTGTTAATAATAACTACCTGATCGCAGATAGCCTCTACCTCTTGCATAATATGGGTAGAAAGTATTACTGTTTTTTCTTTCCCTATTTTCTTTATAAGATTTCTTATCTCTGTTAATTGATTGGGGTCTAAGCCAGAAGTCGGCTCATCTAAAATCAATACCTCTGGGTTATGTATCATTGCTTGAGCTAATCCAACACGTTGGCGATACCCCTTAGATAATTGCCCTATTTTTTTATGCTGTTCTTTTTCTAAGCCAGTGAGGGAAATCATTTCTTTTATTCTATCCGATGGATTTTTAATGTCGTGTAAACCAGCCACAAAAGCTAGGTACTCTTTCACATACATTTCTAAATACAATGGATTATGCTCGGGTAGATACCCTATGCGTTTTCGCACCTCCATAGAATCGGTATTGGTATCGAACCCACAAACCGAAACATTGCCGGAGCTAGCTGGAATAAAGCAAGTTATGATTTTCATGGTAGTAGATTTACCTGCACCATTCGGACCAAGAAACCCTAGGATTCTGCCAGGCTCTGCTTTGAATGAAATTTCATCTACAGCCTTCTGTTCCCCGTAAATTTTACTTAAACGATCAACTATTACCGACACTTTTTTATGAATTAAATTTGAGCACGAAAGATAAGTATTTTAAATTTATCTTTGCGACATGAATAATAAAGAGGATCTATTTAAAAATGTGGTATCGCACTCTAAAGAGTACGGTTTTGTGTTTCAATCTAGTGAAATATATGATGGTTTAAGTGCTGTGTATGACTATGGTCAGTTAGGAGCTGAGTTAAAAAACAACATTAAAACCTATTGGTGGAAATCGATGGTGCAAATGAATGAGAATATTGTAGGCATTGATTCTGCGATATTTATGCACCCTAAAATATGGAAAGCATCGGGGCACGTGGATGGTTTTAACGACCCAATGATTGATAATAAGGACTCTAAAAAACGTTATCGTGCTGATAATCTTTTAGAGGACAAAATTGCTCGGTATGAGAAAGATGGCAAAACTCAGAAGGCAGAAGAGCTTCAAAACAGCTTAGACTTAGCATTAAAATCAGATGATTTAAATGGGTTAAAGCAATTAATTATAGACCATGAGATTGCATGCCCTATCTCTGGAACCCGCAACTGGACAGACGTTCGTCAGTTTAATTTGATGTTTAGCACTCAGTTTGGCTCGCTAGCTGAGGATGCAGAAGCAGTATACTTACGCCCTGAAACGGCACAAGGTATTTTTGTGAACTTCTTAAATGTTCAAAAAACAGGAAGAATGAAAATTCCATTTGGTATTGCTCAAATTGGAAAAGCCTTTAGAAATGAAGTAATTGCTCGCCAATTTATTATGCGAATGAGAGAATTCGAACAAATGGAAATGCAATTTTTTGTTCGCCCAGGTACCGAAATGGAATGGTACAAACATTGGAAAGAAGCGCGTTTAAAATGGCATTTAGCGTTAGGTACACCTGCAGAAATGTATCGTTACCACGACCATGCAAAATTAGCCCACTATGCCAATGCAGCTGTAGATATTGAATTCAACTTCCCATTCGGATTTAAAGAAGTAGAAGGAATCCATTCTCGTACCGATTTCGATTTAAAGCAACATCAAGAATTCTCTGGTAAGAAAATGCAATTCTTCGATCCAGAAATTAATCAGAATTATATTCCATACGTTATCGAAACCTCTATCGGCTTAGATCGTATGTTTTTATTAACGATGTGTAATGCTTACAAAGAAGAAGATTTAAGCGAAGGCGACAAAACAGATTCTAGAGTAGTATTAAAATTCCACCCAGCTTTGGCACCGGTAAAAGCAACCATAATGCCTTTAACTAAAAAAGACGGATTGCCAGAAAAAGCAAGAGAGGTAATAAATTTATTGAAACTAGACTTCAATGTACAGTACGACGAAAAAGATTCTATCGGAAAACGCTATCGCCGCCAAGATGCAATAGGTACGCCATTCTGCATCACTGTAGATTACGAAAGTTTAGAAAACAATACCGTAACCATTCGCCATAGAGATAGCATGCAACAAGAAAGGATTGCTATCGATGCTTTGCATTCAATGATTAGCGAAAATGTTGGATGGAGCAAGCTATTGCAAAGCTAAAAGTTCAGCCTCTCAATTACATTTTACTCCGTAAAACTTCATTCGGGAACCGGTAATAAAAACTTTCAAATTAATTTAATAAAAAAGACGGCGCAAAAATTAGGGCCGTCTTTTTTTTCAATAGACTATAAATTTCTGAGTGTCTACTAAAACATCTTCCTCGAAAAATTGAATAAAATAAATTCCCATAGATAGACCTTCCATTGAAATAGTGCAATCGTTATTGGTAAAATCTACATCCATTTCTTTAACTTTTTCAGATAAACTATTTCTAATACTAATTCTTACATTTTTATAATTCGACAAATTAGAAATGTTAAGTTGGGAGGTAGTTGGATTGGGATAAATATTGAATGTTGATCGGTTGACTTTAGTATTCGAAACCCCAACGGGGTCTAGGTAATAACTTGCCATTTTAGAAATATTGTTCGTAAGGATATGATTAAATTCTCCTGTAATAATTAATTTATCATTAACTACCGAAAGCCCGTAAATCTCTGCATCTGCACCCAGCCTGTTTGTATAGTTAGTTCCATCCCAAGACATTATTACTGTATCATTTATTGTCTTCGTTTTGGAATTCAGAGTAGTACCTATAAATAATTCGCCACGATATTCTTGAATCGCTGACTCATAAGCCAACTCCATGAAACCATTTATTCTACTCCATTTAGATCCATCCCATTTTGCACTTCCATTGTAAATGTCGGATAAATGAGCATATGATCCCGCTTGAGTAAAACCTCCTATTACTATCAGGTTATTTTTAAATGCTACTATTTTAGAAACTGCCCCTTGGTGTACTCCACTATCTAAAGCAAACCATGAGGTTCCATCCCATTTAGCCACATGCGTCGCCACCTTTGTTCCTGCATTTGTAAAAAAACCACCTACGTACAATTCATCGTTTAATATTGCTAATGAACTTATTTCGTTTACTGCACCTCCACAACCTCCACCCACGTCCGACCAAGCTACTCCATCCCATTTAGCTATATTTTTTACATACTTCCCTCCAATTCTCTGCAGTTGGCCTGCCACATATAATTCGTTCTTATACACAATCATATCATTTATACTCCCCAATGAATTAGCAGTAGTAACACCATATACATTCACCCATGCATTTCCGTTAAGTTTTAACAATGGTAAACTACTACCATTGCCCTTTAAAGAAAGTCTTCCTCCCAATAATAATTCACCATTATTTATTAATAAGGCCATCCTGTTAGAATTAGTAGAATTTAGGGCTAAATCTTTCCATTGTGTACCATCCCAATATGCCATACCCTCGCTTGGTATATTACCCGGTATAGTTGAAAAATTCCCTCTTAATATAATCGAATCTCCCCAAGAAGTGGTATATATAGCTGTATTCGGATTTACTCCATTCCCTATTTTATCAATCTGTTGGGAAAGTGATGCCTGAGAAAGAAATACTGCTACAATAAATATTATTCTTTTCATTTAATTTTTGCTAACCTTTTTACCTCAACTTGTGTGCCGTTAATTAACAATTTATAAAAATAGATACTAGGAGATAGCTGCTCCAGCTCCATAACCAAGGTGCCTTGTTTGGTGTTAATTTTCTTCTTAGTTATAAGTGATCCATTAATGTCATAAATTTCTATAGAAGAATTTGTAACATCATCAATTTTATAGGGAATATAAAACTTGTTATTCACAGGGTTTGGATAACCATCACCTAAGAAACGAGTATTATTTTCAGCAATTAAGGGTTGAACAATATTGTTATTACTTCTTCCTGAATAGGTAGAACAGTGCCCAACAGTATCTCCAAAAATAGCTTGAATTAAGTTTGCGGCTTGCTTACTTTCCATCGTTTGTGGGCATTGAGTAGCGAATGAATATAGAAACTCTTTCTCTAGAGAATCCATTTCCCAATATGTTCTATTTTCCGATCTTATACTCATTAAAAAGTTACTGTAATCAGCAAAACGCTGATCGCCTTCGTTGTTTATTAACAATTTGCCCCTATAGCTACTTGCTAGATCATAATTACCTTGAAATAATGCATCGCTAAATTGCACTTTGGTAATATCGTTAGAATAATCCTCGTCTAAAAAGTCCAAGGCGTTTTCTAACTCATCTGTTAGGTCCATTATTTCCAAGTAATTTGTAACATAAAACATTTTCTCCTTTTCTGTTTTATCAATATCTATTTCAATGGCTTTAGGGGTTCTAACTGTTGGGTTATACCCCATTAAATCTTGAATTGTTTCTTTTATACCTGGGAATTCTTCTCTTATTACAGTGTTCAAGTCAGCATTCAGATTATCATATATAGGCAAATTATAGGTCATTAAGTTTAAAAGACCTTCTTCGCTAATGGAACTAGGTGAATTCAATATTATAGCCAACACATTTTCCGATAATGGAGAATGGTCAATGAGTATAGTGTTGATATCATCCCAATTTTCTGTGGTATTGAGGAGCGTAATTAACTCTTCGGTATTGTTTTGATCGAGGTTTCCTGAAACAGTTGTTAATTCGTCGGTAAAAGTATTCGCAATTCCTCTTAAGGCATCGATGTGCAATTTAATGGGAGCTGGCTCAGATAGTACTGGCAAAACACAAGAAGTTGCATAATCCACATAATTCTCTTTATTATCTATTACATTAAACCAACTATCATCTGGTAAGGGTGTACAAAAATCATTGATATGTCTATAATAATAACTAGGGTTTAATTGATTAGAATTTTTAATTTTTCGCACTGCTAAAGACATACTACTCCCTTGATCAAAAATATTTCCAGCTGGTGTGGTCTTTGGATATAACGTATTTATTGTATTTGGAACACCCTGATTACCAAAATAATCGTTTATCTCCCAAACTCTTTTTTGAGTATTTATTGGAGCCTCGTAATACTTGAAGTTATTGCATTTTATCAATAACTTTCTATTATTTCCTTCAGTGACAATAAATGGCTTGTCACTATTCGCCTCAATTTTATTTCCTACCGTTTTGTTACCGATAAAACCATAGTTCGCAGAAACTGGATCTCCTACTACTTTAATAGCTGTTCCATAATATCTAATGATATTATCCCTGACAATAAAATTAGAAGACTGCAACTCTATTGCTGGGCCCTCAGTTGATATTATAGATGTTGGAGGACCAAAATCTCTAATTAAATTACTCTGAATATTATCTCCATTGGAACCATTTGTTTTAATACAAGATTGAACCAAAGAAAGAAAAGTATTATCATAAATCGTATTATTTGAGTACACATCAAACACTCCATTGATGTAAACAGCCAAAGGGGAATTATCGAAAGTATTTGTTTTTACTTTTATCGCCCTTGAATTGGTTAGCGTAACGGGGTGGTTAATTCCATTAAAAGTATTATTTGATATTTCGACTCCTTTCATGTTTATAACGTCTATCCCCTGGCTACTACGGCCTTTGGGGAAAACAACATTAGGATTGGAGCCAAGTATATGCGGATTATGCCCTTTTAGTTCGAAATAATCTTCGTTCTCTGAGTAATAATATGGATCTTTTAATCCCCAAGTGGTTGAAGTAAAACTGCTATTCTTAATTATACTTTTGTTGTAGAGAAAATAATCTTGACCGTAAAATCTAATACTAGTACCATTATTTATAAACTTAGCACCGTCTATTTGCAACATCCCACCTCCTGTACCACTAACGTGTGCATTATATCCAAAATCACCTTGATTTAAACTTGCCTTTATTGGCATTGTTATCGTCTCCCCCACAATAATACCTATATGTGCATCTTGAATGGTCGCATTGTTAATCATTGTTAAATTACCCTTTATGTAATTAACATTATTGTCATCAATTTTACTTTGAACTTCAATGCCAAACCACATAAACTCATCTTGTGGCGCATTCTGTCCTTTAAACCCCCTTAAAGTACATCCATTCAATTTAAGGTATGCACCTGGCTCAACAATTATTTTACCATATGGACCAAACATTACTGTAATATCGCTTATCACTAACGATGCTCCAGACTTAATTCTCAATTCGCCTTTTATTTCGAATCGGCTTCCAATTGTACTCCATATTAAGGGATTACTAATTGGTGCCACTTGACTTGTAATAGTTATGTCTTTAGCATTTGCATAAGGATTAACAAAATTGTTAACTACCATAGAAGTATAGGTTCTATAATTTATTCCTGCAGTATTTTTACTTGCTTTGATATTTGGAGCGACATAAATTACATTTCGTTGCGATTTTAAATCACATTCATTATAATAATGGGTTTTTACAAAATAATTTCCTGGTTTGGTATATGTATGGTAAACTAATTCAATTGTTGCATCTGGTGTAATAGAAGTATAAGTTGTTCCATCTCCAAACTCCCAAACTACTTTATTACAATTTTTACAATCGCTTCTAAATTCAATTGCCATATCTTCAAAATTATCATATTTGTCAAATGGAGTTATATTGGGATAATGCGAAACACCTTCAACATATACAGTTACTTCATCGTACTCTGCACAACCATTTACATCTTCTACTTTCAATGTATAAGTGGTTTGTGTGGTTGGGTTTGCAATCGGATTTGCAACGGTTGTAGAGCTCAATCCTATAGAAGGTGTCCAGTTATACG
>CALRIM020000002.1:0-63220 GCA_943360385.1 Rhizobium sp. Q54
CTCGTATCAACTGTACTTTTATTTAAACTTGCAGTAGCATCTATCTTAGGTAATAAATTAGATTTTGCAGCCTCTCTATTTTTCTCTCCAATTTCCTTACTATTATTAGCAATTTGAATAGAGTAATTATTTTGCAATCCAATTTCAATCGCTTTATTCAAGCTTAATTTTTCTTGTGCAAAAACCATAGGACTACAAAAAATCCCCACAAGTATCCATGAAAATAATTTCAATTTGTTTTTCATATTATTTTTCCAAAGCCTCGTAATCATTTGTGTCTATTTTTTTCGTTCTGGATAACAATGAATATACAGCAGGCACCACATATAAGGTTAATATTAATGAGAAAATAGTACCGCCCACAATTACAATTCCCATCCCTACTCTACTTTTTGCCGCTGCACCCAAAGACAAGGCGATAGGTAATGCCCCAAGTGCAATGGCTAAACTAGTCATTAAAATAGGTCGTAATCTGGCAGCTGAAGCTTCACGAATGGCTTGGGCTTTTGTTAGTCCCGTAAGCTTTAATTGATTCGCAAATTCTACTATTAAAATACCATTTTTAGTAACCAATCCGATTAACATTATAATTCCGATTTGGCTAAAAATATTTAAGGTTTGATCAAAAATCCATAAGGATAATAACGCACCGGCAATTGCCAGAGGCACTGTAATCATTATAATAAATGGATCGATAAAGCTCTCGAATTGTGCGGATAGAATTAAGAATATTAATATTAGTGAAAGTAAAAACGCAAATAATATATTAGAAGAACTTTCTGCAAAATCTCTAGACGCACCTGTAAGGGCAGTTGAGAATGATTCATCTAGCACTTCTTTAGAAACTCTATCCATTACTTTTATTCCATCGCCAATTGTTTTTCCTGGTGCTAAAGCAGCAGAAACAGTTGCAGACATAAATCTGTTGTTATGATATAACTGAGGTGGGCTACTTTGCTCACTCACATTTACAACATTATCTAATTGAATTAGTTCCCCTTTATTATTACGAACAAAAATAGATTTCAAATCTATTGGCTCATCTCTATTTGCACGATCAAATTGCCCAACTACTGAGTATTGTTTTCCATTCATTGTAAAATAAGAAAACCGCTGACCACTCAGTGCGAGTTGTAATGTTTGTGCAATGTCTATTATAGATATGCCTAAACTTTTTGCTTTATCGCGTTCTATAGAAACAGATAATTCTGGCTTATTAAATTTCAAGTCTACATCTACCATTGTAAATGTTGGGTCTTGTGAGGCTTTCTCCATGAATTTAGGAAGGAATTCTCTTAATTTCTCGAAGTTTGGCGCTTGTAAAACATACTGAACAGGTAAGCCTCCTCTTCTACCTCCAGAAGAAACTGTTTGTTGTTGAATTACAAAAGTTTTTGCTTCCGGGAAACGTTTCGTCATTCTACTCAATGCATTTGCAATATCTGCTTGTGAACGATTTCTATCTTGAGGTTCAGAGATTCTTAATCGAACAAATCCCGTATTTGCTGCACCCGAGCCTGTAAATCCAGGAGAGGTAACTGTTAACCCGATTTTCTTTTCTGGAATAGAATCGTTAATTAATTTTGTTAGTTTTAGTATAAAAAAATCGGTGTATTCGAAAGATGCTCCTTCGGGAGCAGTTACCTGCATTTGCAAGGCGCTTCGATCGTCTAATGGTGCTAATTCCGATTGAAGATTTTTACCAAAGAACCATATCATTCCAAAGCAAAATAATATGATTGGCAATGCAACCAATTTTCTATTTAAAAACTTATTTAAGCTATTAGAATAAGAATTCACCATCCCCACAAAAAACGGTTCCGACCAATTATAGAATCTACTTTTTTTATGTCCCTTACGCATTAATTTAGCGTTTAGCATTGGCGTTAAGGTAAGCGAAACGAAGGCTGATATTAATACTGCGGAGGCTATTACCACACCAAACTCTCTGAACAATCTACCCACAAAACCCTCTAAAAAAATAATGGGTAAAAATACTGCGGCTAAGGTTATGGAAATAGAAATTACTGCCATAAAAATTTCATTGGATCCTTTTATTGCGGCCTCCAATGGAGATAACCCTTCTTCTATTTTCTTGAAAATATTCTCTGTAACAACTATACCATCGTCTACTACCAAACCCGTTGCTAATACAATGGCTAAAAGAGTAAGTACATTTACGGAGAACCCCATTATGTACATAATAAAAAATGTGCCTATTAAGGAAACGGGGATATCAATTAAAGGCCTTATTGCAATACTCCAATCGCGGAAAAACAAATAAATAATGAGTATTACAAGTAATAAGGATAGTATTAATGTTTCAGCAACTTCATTTACAGATTGACGAATAAAGGTGGTATTATCTAATGCAATATTTAATCGATAATCTTTAGGTAATTCTTTCTCAATCTGATCATACCTTTTATAAAATTCCTTCGCTATATCTAAATAATTTGCTCCTGGCTGAGGTACTAATGCAAGTCCAATCATTGGAACACCACTTTCACGCAAAATCGTTTCTTCATTTTCTGGACCAAGATTCGCATAACCGATATCCATAAGGCGTATCATTTTATCGCCATCAGTTTTAATAATTAAATTATTAAAGTCTGCTTCCGAAATTAAATTGCCTGTTGTTTTTACTGTTAATTCTGTCGTATTTCCAGCTATTTTCCCAGATGGTAGTTCTATATTTTCTCTATCTAAAGCATTCTTTACATCGAGCGGTGTTAATCGATAGGAAGATAATTTTAATGGGTCCAACCAAATACGCATAGCATATCTTTTTTGTCCCCAAATCTGAACACTACTAACGCCTGGTATTGTTTGTAATCTCTGAGCAATAACGTTCTCGCCATAATCGCTCACTTCTAATTGAGAACGAGTATCGCTTTGCAATGTCATCGATAAAATCGCGTCTGCATTCGCATCTGCTTTTGCTACAACAGGTAAGCCATTAATATCTTTAGGCAACGAACTTACCGCTTGCGACACTTTATCTCGTACGTCATTTGCTGCTTCATCTATATTTTTACTTAAGTTAAATTCAACGGTAATTACACTTGAGCCCTGATTACTTGAGGAAGAGATATTTTTAATCCCGTCTATACTATTAATGGCTTTTTCTAGTGGCTCTGTTATTTGCGATTCTATAATATCTGCATTTGCCCCAGGGTATGATGTTCTTACCGAAACAATCGGTGGGTCTATAGAAGGGAATTCGCGAACTCCCAAAAATTTATATCCAATAAAACCAAAAAGTATAATGAGTATATTCATTACAATGGTAAATACTGGTTTCTTTATGCTGTGTGTAGATAAACTCATAGGTGATGAAAATTAACTTACTTAAGTTTTAAAGATGACCCTTCTTTAATAGACATTATTCCTGAGGTAACCAACGTGTCGCCAGCTTTTAACCCTTCAGTAATTTGAACAAATTTGTCGGTACGAAGGCCTGTTTTTACTATAATCTCCGAAGCTTTTCCATTTTTAACAGTGAATACTTTTTTCCCTTTTAATATTGGGATAAGAGATTCATTAGGTACTAAAATCGCATTATTTATTTCGCTCATTTCCAATTCCACTTTACAAAAAGAGCCAGAGATTAATGATCCGTTATTTTTTGCAATTGCACGTATACTTAAGGTTCTAGTATTCTCATCGATAGAAGGCTCCATCGCGTATACATTCGCTTTATATTTTTTTGAATTTCCATCGGTGCTAAAAATTATCTCCGCATTGGGTTTCATGTGCGTAGCATATTTTTCTGGGATAGAAAAAGTAACTTTTACATTATCATCTTTCACTAATTTAGTTATGGTACTAGTTGGACTAATATAATCTCCAACTGAAATCATTCTTAATCCAAGATGTCCGCTAAATGGCGCTTTGATTTCTGTTTTTGCAAGCTGCGCTTTTAGTAGTTCACTTTCTGCTTTCATCGATTGCAATTCTGTAAACACCATGTCGTATTCTTGTTGAGAAATCGCTTCCTTTTTCAATAATATTCGTTGACGATATTCTTGCTCCTCGGCTAATTTTAAACGTGCTACCGTTCTATTATACTGAGCTCTAAGCTCTTCATCATTAATCTTTACAAGTAAATCTCCCTGATTTACAAAAGTTCCTTCTTTAAAAACAACTTTTACCACTTTTCCAGACATTTCTGCCCGTAAATCCACCGATTCTTCTGCTTGGATAGTACCGGTAATTTGAATAACTTCTTTAAGAGTTGTATCCTTTAGAACAATATAATTTGCTATTTGGGGAGCATTCATGCCCTTATTAGCATCTGGTTTTGTTTGTTTACTATTACCAGAACAGGCTGCTAAGAATGTTGCTAAAACAATTAATGTATTGATTTTCATCATTTTATTATATTTCGATAGATTCTTCAAAGATAGTGTTATCTGTTAGAACACAAATGCTATAAATGTGTTTTTAATAATATTTTAAAGGCATTTCGTATTATTGTAGATACGAAAAAATGAATAATCGTTTTATGAAAAAAATAATAATCCTATTACTAATGAGTGGACTAGCGGAAACTTTGCATGCAGAAAAAACAATTTACAAACTTAGCTTCCCAGAAGCTCAAGCTCATTATGTAAATGTAGAGATGGAGGTCGAAAACAATAAAGAGGAATTACTATTAAAAATGCCAGTATGGACACCGGGCTCATATTTAGTTAGAGAGTTCGCGCGACATGTTGAAGGATTTGAGGCAACTGCTAATGGCACTAATTTAAAATTTATAAGAACCGATAAAAACACTTGGGCAATAAAAAATCCAAGCAAGGGTACTGTTAAAATAAAATATAAGGTATATGCATTTGAATTAACTGTTCGTACAAGTTTTGTAGATGAATCTCATGCTTATTTAAATGGGACAAATATTTTTATGTATGCAGATGGGCAATTAAACCAAGCATCTGAAGTAATTATAACACCAAATTCTAACTGGTCTAAAATTTCTTGTTCTCTACCAAGCGATAAAAACAACGGGTATCATTTATATGCCGAAAGCTATGATATATTAGCGGACTCTCCAATTGAGATTGGGAACCATAAAATTATTGAATTTACTGCACAAGGAGTAAAACATAGTGTTGCAATGGTTGGCCCAGCTAATTTCGATGAAGAGAAGATTAAAAAAGATTTCACGAAAATTGTGGATGAGGCAACTTCTGTTTTTGGGACACATCCATGTAAAAACTATACTTTTATAATACATAATGTACCAGCAGGTGGTGGTGGTTTAGAGCACTTGAACTCTACAACTGTGCAAGTTCAACGTTTTGCCTATTCAAATGAAAATACATATCAATCATTTCTTGGATTAATTGCACATGAATATTTCCACTTGTGGAATGTGAAAAGACTTCGTCCAATTGCGTTAGGCCCATTTGATTACTCAAAAGAAAATTATACTAACATGCTATGGGTAAGCGAAGGCTTTACTGCATTCTACGATAATTTGATTGTAAAAAGAGCTGGTTTTAACACGTCAGAAAAATACTTAGACCTAATTGCTGGAGAATACTCTGCACAAACAAATCTTGCTGGAGATAAAGTTCAATCTGTTGCTGATGCTAGTTTTGAAGCTTGGATAAAATACTATAGAAGAAATGAAAATTCCAATAACTCACAAGTCTCTTATTATGATAAAGGAAGTATTGTAGCATCTATACTAAACCTAATGATTATTGAACATTCTGCAGGTAAAGAAAATTTAGATAACCTAATGAAATATTTATACAAAGAGTATTACGAAAAGAAAAACATTGGGTTTACAGATGATCAATTTAAGCAAGCTGCAGAAAAATTTACAGGAAGAGATTTAACAGAATTCTACGCTAAATATATAAATGGGGTTGAACAAATTCCTTATGAAAAATA
The DNA here is from genome assembly GCA_943360385.1 of Rhizobium sp. Q54. Classification (GTDB taxonomy): domain Bacteria; phylum Bacteroidota; class Bacteroidia; order Sphingobacteriales; family Sphingobacteriaceae; genus CAJBVG01. Next base: position 5,905 of record CALRIM020000002.1, read on the forward strand.
CTTAAGCATAGTTGGATTAAAAATATCGGATATTAACATTGGTAAGAATGACTCCTATTTTGGTGCCAATAGCTCAACTACAAATGGAAAAGTTATTATTACATCAGTAACTAAAGGTAGTCCAGCCTATTTATCTGGGATTAATGTAAATGATGAGATTATAGCAATTGATAATTTCAGAACTGACGACTTAACAAAAGCAATGGGATATAAAAAGGTAGGTGACAAAATTTCGGTACTACTTAGTCGTGATGGGATGATGAAAACAATTGAAGTAACAATTGTAAAGAGTGCAATGGTGAAATACAAAATTGAAAAGGTTGCTAATCCAACAGAGGCACAGGAGCTAGCGTATAAACAATGGATTAGGTAATTGGTAACTGGTAGTTGGTAGTTGGTAAAGATGCATTTAGATTTTAGGATTTATTTTTTAGAATTTATCCTATGTGATATTTATTACAATCTCCCCTAAATATTAGCATTAGCTTTGCATAATGACTTTAGTAAAGAAATATAGAATGCAGATAATTGGAACATTGGTTGGAGCCGTATTAGGCTATGGGTATTATTATTTTATTGGATGCGCAAGCGGTACTTGTGCAATTACATCCAAACCCTTAAACAGTACCATATATGGGGCTTTAATGGGTTTATTATTTTTTAGTAGTTTAAGTAAATAACAAAATGAAACAACTTTTTTTTAGCACAATAGCAATCTTACTAATAACAGTTTCATCTTGTAGTAGTAATCAATCTAGTAAAACTACTTTAGAAGCAAAAGAATTTCAATCTAAGATAAGTAGTACTGAGAACGCCTTTGTATTAGATGTACGAACTGCAGAGGAATACAATGGTGGCCATTTGGCAAATGCAATAAATATAGATTGGAATGATTCGGATGCTGAAACAAAACTTAAAGCATTTGATCCTTCGAAAACATATTTTGTATATTGTTTGAGCGGAGGAAGGAGTTCTGGGGCTGCTGGTTTTTTAAGAGAAAATGGATTTAAAGCAGTATACGAACTTGATGGTGGTCTTATGAAATGGAGAGCCGCAGCTTTACCAGAAGTAAACACAGCAAATGAACCTGCCTTAACAACAGATGAACTTAGTACTGAAGCTTATGAAGCATTATTAAAAAGCGATAAAATAATTGTGGTAGACTTTTATGCGGAATGGTGTGCTCCATGTAAAAAAATGGCTCCCTATTTAACCGAAATGAAAGAAACAATGAAAGATAAGGTTGAAATAATTAGAATTGATGCTGATAAAAACCCAAGTCTTTGTCGTTTACTTAAGATAGATGCATTACCTACAATATTTGTTTACAAAGGAGGCTCACAAACCTTCAATCATGTTGGATTTATCTCGAAAGAAGATTTGCTAAAAGAATTATAATTTCATTAAACATGTATTATTTGTTATTCTTATAAATACATCGGATATTTATAGGTAGCTTCCCCAGATTACCTAATATTCACTTCTTATGATTTCATCTTCTAAAAATGAAATTCTTGATATTCTGGGTAAAAATCTACCTGGCGTTATTTTTTATCGGTTTGTTAGAGATGAGCAGGGTAATATGGTATTTGATTATATCAGCGACAACGTTGAACAGTTCACTGGTTACACATCCAAAGAAGTTATTGCTAACCCCCATTATTTATTAGACACCACACTTCCTAAATACAAATCTGCCCTTCAAATTAAACAAGAAGAGTCGTTTTTAAACTTGACTATTTTCAATATTGAAATAGAATGCAACTCTATTAATGATGGAATAAGGTGGGTAGAGATTACTTCAGCTCCTGAAAAACTACCAGATGGAAGAGTTGCATGGCTGGGCATACAAACTGATATTACTGAACATAAACAAACAGAACTAAAACTCCATAAATACAATCACGAACTTAAGCTTCTCAATAATATAAACGACATCATATCCAATACAGATGATGAAGACTACATCTATGAATTAATTTGCAGTTGTTTAATTACAAAAGGTGATTATAAATTAGCATGGGTCTGCCATCGTCCAAGCAAGAATAGTCCTTCAAAAATAATAAACCCAATAGCTGCTGCTGGAGTAATTGAGTACCTAGAACATATACAAATCGACCTCAATGATATAAATATACAAAAAGGTCCAACTGAACATGTTTTATTGAATGGAGGGAAGTACATAAATAATAATGCAGAAACAAACAACAACTTCAATCCTTGGCTAGAAACTGCTTTAAAGTATGGCATAAGATCGTCCATTGTACTAGAGTTAGATATTTACAAAGGGAGGAAAAGTGCGCTTAATATTTATTCCTCAAATAGTAATGCCTTTGATGAAAATGAGGTTTTGGTTCTTGAAAGAGTTGCTAGGAATGTATCTGCTGCTGTAAAAAACATACATTTAGAAAGAGAAAAAAAAGAAACCACCTATCAATTAAATGAAAGGGTTAAAGAGTTAAGAACTATTTATGAAATAAATAACATTCTACAGGGTTCATCAAATTCAATTGAACATACACTACAAGAAATTGTAAACATTATTCCAAATGGATGGCAATTCTCAAATTATTGTGTAGCAAGAATCACGTTCAGTACTATTATCTATACAAGTCCTCATTTCGAAGAAACAGTTTGGTCGCAGAGTGAGGATATTATTATTGATAACACTTTTTTAGGGAAGATTGAGGTTTTTTATTTGCATGAAATGAAAAAAGCTAATGAAGGCCCCTTTTTAAAAGAAGAAAGAAAGCTGATAAATACCATTGCCAAACTGATAGCCTCTTACTATGATAAAACCCAAACCTATCATCAACTTTTATCTTCAGAAGCTAATCTAAAATCAATCTTCGACCACACTGAAGTTGGGTATTTATTACTAGATCTTCAATATAATATCATTTCGTTTAACACAAAACTAACAGATGAATATTTAAAGAACACCAAAATAAAAGCAGCAATTGGATTAAATTTCTTAGACATTATAGATGTTGATAGAAAAAAATACATTGAAAAAATCTTTAAAAAAGTAATTGCTGAAATTTCACCAATAGAATATGAATTCAATTACCATAAAACATCCGATTCTGATTTTTTCAACATAATGGTTGTTCCTATCGTAGATAATAATAAAACCATCGGTATTTGTTTATCTGCATATAATATTACAAAAAGAAGAAACGAAGAAATATTCAAAGAAAAACTTACTTCGGAGTTGTTACAACGAAACAGAGATTTGGAGCAATTTGCATACATCGTTTCACACAATTTAAGAGCACCAGTTGCTAATATTCTTGGATTAACAACATTATTTGATGAAAAAATGTCTGAATTAGACAGAGTGGATATAATTCACAAGTTAAACACATCTACTCTGAGATTAGATTCCGTAATAAAAGACCTTAATAATATTTTACAGATTAGAAGAGAGATTTCCGAACTGAAAACTGAATTAGATTTTGAAACATTAATTGAGCATGTAAAAGAAAGCATTTCTAATATTATTTACGACCAAAACATTTCATTTGAACTAGATTTCTCAAAAGCTAAAAAAATCAACTCCATAAAAACCTACTTAGATAGTATTTTTTTCAATCTAATTACAAATAGCATAAAATATTCCAGAGAAAACACTCCCGTTAAAATAAGTATTTCAACAGATCAAAAAGATAATTACATTACTATACATTATAAAGATAATTGCCAGGGAATTGATTTAGAAAAACATGGAGAGCAAATTTTCGGTTTGTATAAAAAATTTAACACACAGGTAGAAGGAAAGGGAATTGGATTATTTATGGTAAAAACTCAAGTGGAAGTAATGGGTGGGACAATAAACATAGGAAGCACCTTAAATGTTGGAACTGAGTTTACTATTACTCTACCTGCTCTTTAATACCCGAATTAATGCGTATATTTGCCTAACAGTTCTTCGTGGAAAGCCTGGTAATACTAATTCTCACCGCCTACGCCAAGTACTAGAAATGCATTTTAGGACAATTTAAACACATTATGGCTAAATCACAGGAAACCTTTAACAAAAAAGAAAAAGAGAAAAAAAGGCTGAAGAAAAAACAAGAAAAAGATCAAAAGAAAGAAGAACGTAAGGGAAATTCTGATAAAGGTAAAAGCCTAGAGGAAATGTTCGCTTATGTAGATCACAATGGGAACATTTCTACAACTCCACCAGATCTTACTCAAAAACGAGTAATTAAAACTGAAGATATTCAGATTTCAATTTCCAGACAAGAAGCTATTGATCCTGCCGATTTAATCAGAAAAGGAACAATTACCTTCTTCAATCAAGAAAAAGGATACGGTTTCATTAAAGACCATGTTACTCAAGAAAGTATATTCGTACATATAAACGGGTTGGTTCAACCAGTAAAAGAAAACGATAAAGTTAGCTTTGAAACTGAAATGGGCCAAAAAGGAATAAATGCAATTAAGGTGAAACTTATTTAAGTTTTTTTAAATCAAAAACTCATTTACTATATTGCGTCTACATTTATTTATCAATATATGAATCTTCAAAGAACTAAATTTTTTCTGCTGATTTGTCTTTTATCAACATTGTTTGCTGTAAACACATTAGCACAGATACCTACAAGTGGGTTAATTGCATACTACCCGTTTGATACAGGTACAAACAATACGGTTGGTAATACGTTACATGCTACATCTGTTGGTGCAACCCTTGGACCAGGAAGGACTCACACAAATAACTGCTACTCATTTGACGGGATTAATGATAGAATAACTATTCCAAGCACTTTTGATTTTCTTCCTCGCACTGTAAACTTATGGTTTATCGCTGAAAATGCTGATTATAGTGATTGGAGATTTATCTATGAATCTGACAATGCTTTATTGCAAAAAGGATTATTAGAATTAGTAGTAAGAGAAATTAATAGTCAATTATATCTCTTTATCAACGCTGGAGATTGCCGAGATACTGTGGAGATAAATAAAAATCAATGGTATAATGCTAATTTATATGTTGATGCTTCAAAACAAATGAAATTTCATTTGAATGGTACTTTAGTAACAAATAAGCCTTTTACTACATTTTTAACTTCAGTCAACGGATCACAGAAGGTTGTGATTGGGGCAAATAGATTTGAAAATGCTAGGTTGTTAAAAGGGAAAATAGATGATATTGCAGTATTCAACAGAGAGCTTACTCAAACAGAAATAAGTCTAATTGTTAATCCAGCACCTCCTCCAGTACCTACATTAGATAGTTTAGTTGCTTATTATCCATTTAATGGAAATGCAGGTGACAGCTCTGGAAATGGCTTACATGGAACTACAACTGGTGTTATAGCTGCACCAGATAGGTTTAACATTGCAGCATCTAGTTTAAAGTTTAGTGGATCAAATAACTTTGTTGAGCTCCCTTCCGATTTCGATTTTGTACCCAGAACTGTAAACTTATGGTTTAAGGCTGAGCAGGACGATTATTCAGATTGGAAATTGATATACGAATCTGATAATCCTACATTACAGAAAGGATTATTGGAATTAGTATTACGACAAGAAATGAGTCAGCTATTATTATATATAAATGCTGGTAATTGCAGGGATACCGTTCCTGTTCAAATAAACACTTGGTATAATGTAAACTTGTTTGTTGATTCAAATAAAGTGATGAAATTTTATTTGAATGGAGTATTGCTTTCAAACAAAACATTTACGAGTAATTTAACTTCAAGTAACGGGTTAAATAAAGTATTATTAGGAACCGACAGAAATAAAATAGGCAGATTTTTCAAAGGTCAGATAGACGATTTAAGATTCTTTAGTTATGGATTAAGTCAGACTGAAATAAATGCAATTTATAATCAAGCGGCGCCTCCGCCTCCACCACCTGTAACATTAAATAGATTAGTCGCACATTACCCTTTTAATGGTAATGCAGGTGATAGTTCGGGGAATGGCTTACATGGAACGATTTCTGGCAATGTTGTACCTGCACCAGACAGATCTAACAAAGCTTCATCAAGTTTAAAATTCAATGGTGGAGGTAGTTATGTTGAACTCCCTACCAATTTCGATTTTGCACCTAGAACAGTAAACTTCTGGTTCAAAGCAGAGCAAGACAATTACTCGGATTGGAAATGTATCTACGAATCAGATAATCCTGCTTTACAAAAAGGACTATTGGGACTAGTATTGAGACAAGAAATGAATCAGCTATTATTATATATAAATGCTGGCAATTGCAGAGATACCGTTCCTGTTCAAATAAACACTTGGTATAATGTAAACTTGTTTGTTGATTCAAATAAAGTGATGAAATTTTATTTGAACGGAGTATTACTTTCAAACAAAACATTTACAAGTAATTTAACTTCAAGTAACGGGTTCAATAAAGTATTATTAGGAACCGACAGAAATAAAATAGGCAGATTTTTCAAAGGTCAGATAGACGATTTAAAATTCTTTAACTATGGATTAAGTCAGAGTCAATTAGATTCAATTGTTAATCATGTACCTCCACCACCTCCACCTACTTCATTAGATAGTTTAGTTGCTTATTACCCTTTTAATGGTAATGCAGGTGATAGTTCGGGAAATGGCTTACATGGAACGATTTCTGGCAATGTAGTGCCTGCACCAGACAGATTTAACAACGCTTCATCAAGTTTAAAATTCAATGGTGGGGGTAGTTATGTTGAACTCCCTACCAATTTCGATTTTGCACCTAGAACAGTAAACTTCTGGTTCAAAGCAGAGCAAGATAATTACTCGGATTGGAAATGTATCTACGAATCAGATAATCCTGCTTTACAAAAAGGACTATTGTCTCTAGTATTGAGACAAGAAATGAATCAGCTATTATTATATATAAATGCTGGAAATTGCAGAGATACCGTTCCTGTTCAAATAAACACTTGGTATAATGCAAACTTGTTTGTTGATTCAAATAAAGTGATGAAATTTTATTTGAACGGAGTATTACTTTCAAACAAAACATTTACCAGCAATTTAACTTCGATTAATGGGTTCAATAAAGTATTATTAGGAACCGACAGAAATAAATTATCAAGATTCTTCAAAGGGCAGATAGACGATTTAAAATTCTTTAACTATGCATTAAGTCAGAGTCAATTAGATTCAATTGTTAATCAAGTACCTCCTCCACCTCCACCTACTTCATTAGATAGTTTAATTGCTTATTACCCTTTTAATGGTAATGCAGGTGATAGTTCGGGGAATGGTTTACATGGGATAATTACTAGCAATGTAGTACCTGCACCAGACAGATTTAACAACGCTTCATCAAGTTTAAAATTCAATGGTGGGGGTAGTTATGTTGAATTCCCTTCGAATTTCGATTTTGTACCTAGAACTGTAAACTTATGGTTCAAAGCAGAACAAGACAATTACTCGGATTGGAAATGTATTTATGAATCAGATAATCCTGCTTTAAAAAATGGATTGTTAGAGTTGGTATTAAGAGAAGAGATGGGACAATTACTACTTTATATAAATGCAGGTAATTGTAGAGACACTGTTGATGTACTCATAAACACTTGGTATAATGCAAACTTATTTGTTGACTCAAATAAGGTGATGAAATTTTATTTGAACGGAGTATTACTTTCAAACAAAACATTTACAAGTAATTTAACTTCGATGAATGGCATAAACAAGGTTATTTTAGGTACTGATAGAAATAAAATTTCAAGATTCTTCAAAGGACAGATAGACGAAGTTAAATTCTTCAGCTATGGCTTAAGTCAGAATGAAATAAGTAACATTTATAACCAAGGTGTAAATGTATGCCATGTAACAGTTACTGATACCTTAATTATCAATGTAAATTTATTTAATTCAAGTCCTGTTACTTTTAACAATACCTTAAAGATATACCCTAACCCAACTAAAGACAAAATCAATATTGATTGCGGATCAAATTTCCGAAGCATGCAAAATGCAAGTGTACGTATTATAAATGCATTAGGACAGGCTATGTTTGAATCGAAAATATCACAACAAAACTTCGAAGTTGACATGTCTACTTGGACTGGGAAAGGCTTGTACTTAGTTTATATTATTGATTCAAAAGGTAATATTAATGATGTAAGAAAGATAGTTTTACAATAGGTAAAAGCCCAATAAATAATATTTAAAGCGAATGCAGCTCAAATAAAGCTGCATTCGCTTTTTTTTTATAATCTCAGAATTAATTATATTGCGTATAAAAACACAACTCATCTATCTAATTATGACTCTTAAAAAAGCCACTATTCTAACTTTAATTTGTATTGTATCCGTACTTACATCTTTAAAATCAAGTGCACAGGTCCCTACTAATGGGCTGGTTGCATATTATCCATTTACAATAGATACTAAAAACCATGTAAGCAACACGCTACATGCTACAGCAAATGGTGCAAGTCCAAGCATAGGCCGATCATCATTTAACAACTGCTATAAATTCAATGGAACAAATGATAGAATTGACATCCCATCAAGTTTTGATTTCCTTCCTCGTACGGTAAATTTATGGTTCAATGCTGAAGATGCAGACTATTCAGACTGGAGATTTATCTATGAATCGGACAATGCTACTTTACAGTCAGGGTTATTAGAGCTAGTACTAAAAGATATAGACGGGAAGCTATCATTATTTATTAATGCAGGTAATTGTAGAGATACAGTAGAAATAAATAAAAACGAATGGTATAATGTTAACCTTTTTGTTGATCCAACAAAAATTATGAAAGTCCATGTAAATGGAACACTTGAAACAAACAAAACATTTACAACATTTTCAAAATCGGCAAGTGGCGTAAATTCTGTTGTAATTGGAGCAGACAGAAGTCAAAATGCAAGATTCTTCAAAGGGAGTATTGATGATATCGCAATATTCAATAGAGAGCTTACAGAAACAGAAATTAACGCAATAGTAAATTCAGCATCTGACAGTTTGGTTGCATATTATCCGTTTAACGGCAATGTAAGAGACAGTTCTGGAAATGGGTTTCATGGAACTCAATTAAATACTATAAGTTCTCCTGATAAATTTAATCACCCATCTTCAAGCTTAAAATTCAATGGGACAAGTTATGTTGAATTTCCATCTAATTTCGATTTTGTTCCAAGAACAGTAAACCTGTGGTTTAAAGCAGAACAAGATAACTACACAGACTGGAAATTTATATACGAATCAGATAATCCAGAATTACAGAATGGATTATTAGAATTAGTTTTAAAAGAAGAAAATGGGCAATTAAAACTTTACATAAATGCAGGTAATTGTAGAGATACTGCTGATGTGCAGATTGACACTTGGTATAATGTAAACTTATTTGTCGATTCGAATAAGGTGATGAAGTTTTATTTAAATGGGAAATTAGTAACTACTAAAACATTTACAACCAATCTAACTTCTGGAAGTGGTCTTAACAATGTTATCCTGGGCACCAACAGACTCAAAACTGGAGGATTCTTCAAAGGTCAAATAGACGAAGTAAAGTTTTATTCTTACGAATTAAGTGCAGCTGAAATAAAAGATAATTTTTCTCTTTCAAGTCCTGTTACTTTTAAGACCACATTAAAAATTTATCCAAATCCAACAAAAGAAAAAATTAACATAGATTGTGGATCACAATATCAAACGATTCAAAATGCAAGTTTAAGAATTACCAACTCACTTGGGTAATCAATGTTTGAAACAAAAATAACTCAACAGAATTTTGAAGTCGACATGGCGACTTGGGCTGGGAAGGGCTTGTACTTAATATATATTATAGACTCAAAAGGTAATATTAACGACGTTCGGAAAATAATTTTACAATAGTAAAGAAATATGAAAATGTTATCACCAACAAACATCCAATAACATTTAACCATAAAAAGGCTGTTAAATCAAGCCAATAGAAAATACAAACTAATACAAAAGCGAATGCTGCTCCCCAAAATGCTGCATTCGCTTTTATTTTTTTGAAATAAAATGCAACCACAAATATTCCTAGTATCGTTCCATAGAATAAGGAACCTAAAATATTAACAGCCTCAATTAAATTGCCAAGTTTACCTGCATAAAATGCAATAAACATAGCAAATATCCCCCATGCTATAGTAAACCATCTTGAAGCTGTAACATAATCGTCGTCGCTTTTTTCAGAATTAATTAATCGCTTATAAATATCTACTACTGTTGTTGAGGCCAATGAACTAAGTCCTGAAGCGGTAGAGCCCATAGAAGCAAGGAAAATAATTGCAATAATTAAACCTATAAGCCCCTTTGGTAAATAGTGAATTACAAAATTCAAAAACACATAATTACTATCATCCGAATCTTTGGTTGTATTAGAATTGGTGATAATTGCTTTTGCTTTTCCTCTTAAACGCTGATATTCCTTTTCGTATGAAATGAGTAGGTCTTCACTTTTTTGTATTTCTACGCTATTATTAGATTTGTAAGCAGAAGAAAGTTGATTAATTGCTACTGCCTTTTTTGCCGCCAATTCTGTTGCATTATTTTCTACCGAATCATACTGCAAGGCGTAACTAGATGCTTTTACTTCTGAAACAGCATGCTCGTTAAAATAAACAGGTGCAGTATAAAACTGATAAAATACTACTAACAATGCGCCAATTAATAATATTCCAAATTGCATCGGTATTTTCACCAGCCCATTCATAATTAACCCCATTCTACTCTCTCTTATAGATTTCCCCGCGAGGTATCTTCCTACCTGAGATTGATCTGTTCCAAAGTACGATAAAGCCAAAAAGAAACCACCAATTAAGCCAGACCATACATTATATTTATTATTCAAATCGAACTTAGTATCAATAGTATTTATCTTTCCTAATTTTTCTGAGAGCCTGTATGTTTCCTTGAAACCAAAACCTTCTGGCATTAAATGTACAATCATGTACCCAGCCATAAACATCGCTGAAAAAATAATTAACATTTGTAGTAAATGTGTATAAGAAACTGCTTTTGTTCCACCGTAAACAGTATAGATAATTACTAATACCGCAATAATACTAGTAGTATAAACTTGAGACACATTTAATATTGTAGATAAAATTATAGAAGGTGCATAAATAGTGATACCTGTTGATACGCCTCTTTGAATTAAAAATAATAGGGCTGTAAATGTTCTAGTTTTAACATCAAATCGTTGTTCTAAAAACTCATAAGCAGTAAACACTTTTAAGCGATGAAAAATAGGCACAAACGTGATGCATAATACTAACATAGCAATAGGCAAACCAAAATAAAATTGCACAAATCGAGTCCCATCTGTAAAACCCTGTCCAGGCGCTGATAAGAATGTAATAGCGGAAGCTTGTGTAGCCATTACAGATAGACCTACATTATACCAAGGCATTTCTCTATCAGCAAGTAGATAAGCCTCCATGCTTTTTTTACCTCTACTTTTATACACACCGTATAACACGATAAGTAATAATGTAGATGCTAATACAACCCAATCTATTACTGCCATTTTTATTTACCTTGAGAGATAATATTTGCAAATAATCGGTATGCTCCAGGAACACCTGCTGGCAATTGTCTGAAGAAAGAAATTCCAGTATAAGTAAATACCCCTTTCCCGTATTTACAACTAATTAAAATGCCTTCATTTGCTTTTTCTGTTGGATCATTTGTGGAAAATAATTTCGAATAATGCTCATCTGTATTTGTCACGAAATACAGTCCTCGCTCTTGTACCCATGCATCAAAATCTGTTTCGTTAATTTTATTCGGGTAGTTTAATAACAAATCGTTAGCATTGATAATATTCATTTTTGCATTTTCATCTGTTACTCTATCTCTACCAATTTGAAAAGAATATGGACCAATTTTAGCGCTTACTGTACTAATAAAATTATTGGTATTATATTGAACAACATAATTCCCTCCATTAAAAACATAATTCATTAGTTTATCATAATAATTCTGCATTTTATCATTTGTATTATACAAACGTATACCTGCAATAATTACATCTAAATTTGATAAATCTTGAGAATTCAAATAATCATCTGTTAGTATTACCACCTCATATCCTAAATTTTTTAACGCTTCTGGGATTTCATCTCCTGCACCCGGTATATATCCTGCTCTCTTACCTTTTACCACTAAATTTATTTTCTCTATTTTGAGAGAAGCTTGTTTTACTTGAGTTTGAACAGGAATGTGGTCGTATTGTATATGCTCTACAGCCTCAGAAAAATCAACTCCATCAATACTTACGATTGGGATAATTTTACCTGAAGTTGCATTAGAAGTAGAACTAATTTCAAACTCGAAATTCAATGACGTGTTAATTTGTTTACTCTCAAACGAGATTTCTTTTGGCAAACACTCCCATCCTGCTGGAATTTTCAACTTTACCTTTCCATTTAAATCAGATTGATTAGTACGAACTGTAACTTGTACTTTTTTCTTTATGTCTGATGAAGTAAAAATTAAATTTTTGGTATTAAAAGATAATTGCACCTCAGGTAAAACTTCTAGATTTCTGTACAACTCTCCTTTTACAGGGTCTACCCATTTATATCGGATGTCATTTGTATATTGATATTGTTTACCCTCTATTGTAAAATAAAAAGTAGTTGGGATGGACGCGGAATTAAATGCTTTTCCAATCTTTTGTTGATCCGAAACATGAAACATTCCTTTGCTTGGATGCTCTAACAACCAATATGGATTTGAATAGGGTTGCGATTTACTTAAATTTATTTTTGTATTTTGAGAATACAAAATATTTGAAGAAAGTGTAGCGTTCATAATCGTATCATAAACATCTGCAACACTAACTCTATTTAAAACAATATTTATATTCGATCTATTTATTGCCTGAATATTCACTTTCACTTTACTGCCTGGTGTAGTTGTATACTCTGTACTTGTAATGTCCATAAACAACCCAGCACAAGCAACTATGAGTTCCGACAATTCTTTTCTTTTTTGATTAACCCAATATTTGTTGTCTATTTTACTTATTGCTTCATCTATTTTTATTAACTGTTGAATAGATTTTTCGGGATGAGATGCGTCAAACGATGCATTAACTTTTTCAATTAATTTAAGAATATTCTTTCCGTTTGAAATAGTATTCCAAGTGAAATCAATGCCATCAAAAATGGATGTTTTTACACTGTCCCCTTTTACATATTTAAAAGTTTCTACACTGCTACCTCTTTGCATAGGCACACCAAACCCTTGGCTTTTATGTTGAGACCTACTTTGTGAAGCTATTTCTCCGTACCCACTTCCTAGTAATGGATTGTACCCTCCTATATCTATTTTGGTAAAATCTTTTCCATCACTTTGTGGACGACCGCCAAAATTAAATCCATTCCATATCAATCGTTTTACTTTCCACACACCAACATATTTTAATTGTTCTGGGAATTTAGTTTCATCTGCTGCATAATCCATTGCAATTTCTGCTAATATTGCAGAAGCTGTATGATGGCCATGTCCTCCACTACCATCTGTAGGGAATCTGGTAATAATTATAGAAGGTTTAAAATTCCTGATTACCCAAACCATATCAGCAATAATTGAATCTTTGTTCCAAAAATTTAACGTCTCTTCTGGATTCTTAGAAAATCCAAAATCGAAGGCTCTTGTAAAATATTGTTCCGCCCCATCTATACTTCTTGCAGCTAATAATTCTTGAGTTCTAATCATCCCTAATTTCTCGGATTGTTCGGTTCCAATTAAATTCTGACCTCCATCTCCTCGAGTTAATGACAAATAAGCTGTCCGAACTTTTAATTCATTTGCTAGGTAAGCTAGCAATCTAGTATTCTCATCGTCTGGGTGAGCTGCAACATAAAGTACTGCTCCAACAGATTTCAATTTTTCGAGTTTAAGTTTTATTTCTCCAGCATTTTGGGCCGTCGCATTTAGTGTAATTAATGCCAATAAAACAACAGATAGCAGTTTTTTCATCATTTTAATAATAGAAAATGAAGATAAGAGAAATTTATTAATTGAGCTATTTCTATATAAAAAAACAAAGCTGGCATCTTAAAAGAATACCAGCCATTCGTTTTGGTTTAGGTTAGTAAAGTATGAATTATTTGTTGAGCATAATTTTAGTTTGATAAGTTTCACCTAGTGATTTTACAGACATCATATAAATCCCGTTGCTTAATCCAGATAAGTCTATTCCTGTTTCACCAGCATTTAACGTTAGATTCATTACGATTTCTCCAATGGAATTATATACTTCCACAATTGCATCTGCAGGTTTAGCTAACTTAATATTGGTTACACCATTTGTTGGGTTTGGAAAAGTTTTGATCGACTTTACTATTTTAAGTGGGTTAAAAATTCCTACAGCAGAACCAGTAGCATTCATCCTTTCATTGAGTACTGATTTGTTTAAAGTGAAATCATAATTATAGGTGTACTGAGCTGTTATTAAATTATTAGCATCCAAAATTGCAGAATCCTTCTCGTACAAAGTATAATTCGCACCATCATAATTCTCTGTTGTTTGCTGCCATAAAATATTAGATGAATTATAAGAATAAGTTGTTCTTGCTGCAATTTCGTCTATTGCTGTTTTTCTGTACTTTAATGATAAATACCCATTTAAATATTCATGTGTATATTTAGCATTAAACACATAGTTATTTGTATTTACCCAAACTGAATCTAACTGAACATCTAATTTATTATTTGCATTATACGAAAACAGGCTTTTTTTATAATTGGCCCATGCTGCAGGAGTTAAATTATCATCCCACTCTTGCTCTATCTTCATTACTGCCCTATTTTGACCATCATAACTCACTGTTGTTCTACTATCATTTATAAATGAACCTCCTGGTTGATCTAGTTGCTCAGTAAACACCTCAACAACATTCCCATTATTATCCCTCGTTATTCTCAGGTGAATAAACTCCATCCATGTTCCTCCAAAATTTATACTCAAATTATAGCCAGTGAGTTTATTAAGATTATCATATAAATATAAAATCCTAAAAGGTAATGATGAATTAGGGTCGTACATAAAAACAGAAATCGGGCGACGATCTGGATAAAGGTTATATTTCTGTGTATTATCTATACTCCAAGCCCCGTTTTCATATTTTTCATAAATCAAGGAGTCATTCGCATATGGAAATTTATCATTATCGAAATTTACTTGTGCCTTTATAGCATTTGGTAGCATTATATACATCAAAATAATACCAATAGTTGTTCGTAAAGTTGTTTTCATATAGATTAATTTAGTTTAAAAAAATTAGCTCAATAAAGTGCCCCCGATTTTACTCGGGAACACCTTTCCACTTAATTAAACCCTATGAAACATACTTACGCATGCTTCATTGAACAAACTAGGTAGAACCATCAAATATTTTCCCCAATAATTTGATAACTAAAGATATTGGTATACTTACCCTTTTTATATCCCCCAAATGAGGTATTTTTACATACCCTCTAGTACTGATATAAAAATTTAGAATTATGACTAATATCATTTTTAGTACTATTGATTAGGGTGAAATTTGTATTATTATGAAGCAGGCTATAGATACCAAAACATTATGCTATCATTGCTCAGAAGAGTGTGATGAAGTAATTGTAAAATTCGATAACAAAGCTTTTTGTTGCGAGGGCTGTAAATTAGTATACGAATTATTATCTGAAAATAATTTGTGCAACTATTATACTTTAGATAACAAACCAGGAATAAGCAGAAAAGATAGTCATCAGCAATTCAGGTATTCTTTTTTAGACGATATCGATTTAAAACAAACTCTAATTACCTATACCGATGGAAATGAAACGCATATTACGTTGCATGTACCAAGCATGCATTGCAGCTCATGCGTATATCTATTAGAAAATTTACAGCGTCTGAATCCAGGGGTGATTAGATCTACTGTAAACTTCCCTAAAAAAGAAGTTGAAATAGTATTTCTAGAATCTAAAACTAAACTGAGTGATATTGCTGATCTTATGTCTAGCATTGGATATGAACCTCATATTAGTTTAGAGCAGACAGATAAAAGTCCTAAGAAAAAAATTAATAGAAGTAAGATTTATAAAATAGGAATTGCTGGTTTTTGTTTTGGGAATATTATGATGTTAAGTTTTCCAGAATATTTTTCATTAGGAAATTATTTCGACCAAAAAGATTTTACCTCTTGGTTTGGATACTTAAATATATTTTTATCTCTTCCTGTATTTTTTTACTCTGCAAGCGAATTCTTTATATCTGGAATAAAAAGTCTACGAAAAGGTTTTTTAAATATAGACCTCCCCATTGCGCTTGCGGTATTGGTAACTTTTGTTCGAAGTTTATATGAAATTAGTACCCATACAGGAGCTGGCTATCTGGACTCAATGTCGGGTATCGTATTTTTTATGTTGATAGGAAGATATTTTCAGGATAGAACTTACGAAACATTGTCATTTGAACGCGACTACAAGTCATTTTTCCCAATGGCTATTACCAAAATGAACAAAGGAAAAGAAGAAGTAATTCCTGTAATCAAACTAAAAAAAGGAGATCATATATTAGTAAGAAACAAGGAATTAATTCCTGCGGATGGAATACTAATAAAGGGAGACGCAAATATTGATTATAGTTTTGTAACGGGGGAGTCTGAACCAATCATTAAAAAAAGGGGTGAACTTTTATACGCAGGAGGAAGACAAGAAGGAAGCGCATTGTTATTAGAAGTTGTAAAAGAAGTGTCACAAAGTTACTTAACAAGATTATGGAACAAAGATGTTTTTCAGGAAAGAGAAAACAAATACGATTCTTTTATTCACACTATTAGTAAGTATTTCACTTTAGTTCTGTTTGTGATAACTGGAATTGCCTTTGTTTATTGGGCTCAAACAGATATCCATAGAGCATTAAATGCTTTAACAACCACTTTAATTATTGCTTGTCCTTGTGCATTATTACTATCTTCTACCTTTACGAACGGGAATGTAATAAGGTTATTCGGGAAGTATATGTTTTACCTAAAAAATTCAGATGTAATAGAATCTTTAGGCAAAGTAGATGTAATAGTTTTCGACAAAACAGGAACAATAACTGAGGCGCAACATGCTGAAATTAGTTATCACGGAGTTAAACTATCTAACGAAGAAAAAATCCTACTTAGAAATACATTTAAGCAATCTGCACATCCACTAAGTAAAAGGGTATATGATTTTATAGGGCACACTGAATCTATAGACCTTAGTGAATACAATGAAATACAAAGCAAGGGGATTATCGCCAGGTATGAAAATCATTCTATTCGAATTGGTTCAGAACAATTTATTTTGGGTGATATTGAAAATACTAATGTAAAGGAAAGTAGAGTTTATATTGAGATTGATGGGCATATAAAAGGGTATTATGGCATGCATAACGTTTATCGCGCCGGATTTGCAACCCTTGTAGAGCGCTTAAAGAAAAAATATCAATTAATGGTACTATCTGGCGATCATGATTCAGAGAGAGAAATATTATCTTATATGCTTGGGGAAAATGCTCAATTATATTTTAAACAAAGCCCAGAAGACAAATTAAATAAAATTGAAGAGTTGCAAAGGTCAGGCAAAAAAGTAATGATGATTGGGGATGGTTTAAATGATGCGGGGGCTTTAAAACAAAGTGATATAGGTATCGCCGTAACAGACCAAGCAAACTACTTTTCTCCAGCTTGCGATGTAATTATGGATGGGCAAGTATTTCATAAACTCGATAAGTTTATTCGTTTCGCAAAAGATTCTAAGAACGTAATTCTAGGAAGCTTTGTAATTTCTGTTATGTATAATTTAATTGGACTTTATTTTGCAGTACAAGGAAATCTTTCGCCAGTAATTGCTGCTATCTTAATGCCTATAAGTTCGGTTAGTATCATATTATTTACCACTACCTTTTCTAGCTTATTTGCTAGGAAACTTAAATGAGTATCGGGTATCGAGTATCGGGTATCGGGTATCGAGTATCGGGTATCAGGTATCAGGTATTGCGAAAGTACGAACTACGGTATTACGAACTACGTATTACGTTTTACGTATTACGTTTTACAAATTACGAGATACGAGCAAAAGGCGTTCTACTACTCTGTTTGAAACAAGGTGCTCATCTACAATTTCGGCTACATCGCTTAGTTGAACATGTTGGTAAAATACACCTTCTGGGTAAACAACTAAGGCTGGTCCAAAATCGCATAAATCTAAGCAGCCTGTTTTTTGAGTTCTGATTTCTACACTAAGTCCCTTTTCATTAATCAGCTTTTTAAATTCTGAAATTAGGGCTAATCCATGTGCTTCGCCACAACTTGGCTTTGCGGCTCCCTCTGGGCGTTGATTAGTGCAAATAAATAGATGTTTATTATAAATCATTTAAATATATTTTTTTCAAACATAATCATTTTTTGTTTGTACTGTTACTTGTAGCTAGTAACTTGTAGCTGGTAAATGGTTTCCGATAGCAATCGGGATGGTAATTGGTAAAAAATTAGAATTTAGAGATTAGAATTTGGAAAAACATATGGCTACAGTATTAATAAGCGGTGGTACAGGGTTAATTGGCAATAAACTCAGTAAGATGCTTCGAGAAAAAGGTTATGATGTAAGAATATTAAGTAGACAACCTAGTAAAAACAACTACTATATTCATTGGGATATTGACAGGAATTTCATTCAAGAAAATGCATTATTAAATATCGATACTATAATTCATTTAGCGGGAGAAGGAATTGCTGACAAAAATTGGACTGAAGAACGCAAAAAAGAAATAATTGATAGCAGGCTAAATTCTACCCGATTATTATTCGATTTACTTTCAAAAAAAAATCATCAAGTACATCAATTTATTTCTGCATCTGCAATTGGTTATTACTCGGAACGAGGCGATGAATTGATGTTTGAAGATAGTAACTCCTCAAACGACTTTTTGGGTACTACCTGTGCATTATGGGAAAAAGAGGTAGACAAAATATCAACCCTAGCTATAAGAACTGTAAAAATTCGAACAGGCATTGTATTAAGCACACAAGGTGGGGCTCTAAAAAAAATGGTGATTCCATTTAAGCTAGGATTTGGCTCAGCATTAGGTAATGGGAAACAGTGGATGAGTTGGATACATGAAGACGATTTATGCAACATGTATATTTATGCGATTGAAAATAAAAAATTAAATGGAGCATACAATGCAGTTGCGCCAAACCCAGTTACCAACAACGAATTCAGTAAAACGCTAGCCTCAGTACTAAAAAGTCCATATTGGTTTCCACGCATTCCAACGTTTATTTTGAAATTACTTTTTGGAGAAATGTCGGTGGTTGTTTTAGGAAGCACAAGAGTAAGTTCTGAAAAAATAATAAATGCTGGCTTTATATTTAGATTCGAAAATTTAAAAGATAGTTTGTTAAATTTATTTCAAAAAAAAGGTAAATGAACATTTTTTGGTTTAGAAGAGATTTAAGGTTAACTGATAATGCGGGGCTGTATAATGCACTTCGGTCTGGTGAAAAAGTTCAATGCATATTTATATTCGACAAAAATATTTTAGACAAATTAAAGGATAAGGATGATGCTCGAGTAACATTCATTTTTGATCAGGTACAAAGATTGAAAAAAGAATTAGCCGCATTAAATTCAGATTTACATATTTATTATTCAACACCAAACGAAGTATTTAACAAATTATTAAAAAGTGATGATTTAAAATCCGTTTACACTAATTTAGACTATGAGCCCAATGCCATACAGCGTGATGATGACATTAAAAATATTCTAAAACAAAAATCAATCGATTTTAAAACATATAAAGATCATGTGATATTTGAAAAGGAAGAAGTAACAAAAGATGATGGGAAACCTTATACTGTATTTACACCTTATAAAAACAAGTGGTATAAAAAAATAAATGAGTTCTATTTAACTAGTTACCCTACCGAAAAATATTTCAAAAATTTTCAGCCTGCATCATCTGAAACTACCGAAGATATTAGTTTAGAGAGCATGGGGTTTAAAAGAAACTCACTAGAAATTCCAATTGCCGAATATCAATCTGTTTTAAAAGATTATCACACTAAAAGAGATTTCCCAGCTCAAAAGGGAACCTCAAGAATATCTATTCATTTACGATTTGGAACTGTTAGCATTAGAGAACTCGCCAGAAATGCACAAGGCAAATCTGAAGTTTGGCTAAATGAATTAATCTGGAGAGATTTTTATTTCATGATTATTTATCATTTCCCACATGCAGCAAAAAATAGTTTTAAGCCTGCATATGATAAAATTATTTGGAGGAATAATGAAGAAGACTTTCTAAAATGGTGTGAAGGCAAAACCGGCTACCCTATTGTAGATGCAGGCATGCGTGAATTAAATGCTACAGGGTTTATGCATAACAGAGTACGCATGATTGTAGCTAGTTTTTTAATTAAGCATTTACTAATTGATTGGCGATGGGGAGAAGCCTATTTCGCACGTAAACTACTCGATTTCGAATTAGCATCTAACAACGGTGGTTGGCAATGGGCCAGTAGCAGTGGTTGTGATGCTGCACCATACTTTAGAATATTCAATCCGAGTGAACAAACAAAAAAGTTCGACCCTCAATTTGTTTATATTAAAAAATGGGTGCCAGAGTTTCAGGAACTAACATATCCTGCTCCAATGGTAGACCATAAGTTTGCAAGAGAGCGATGTTTAAGCGCCTATAAGAAAGCCTTAACTTAGAAATCCCTTGCGTACTTTTCGAGAACTATTTTCACGCAGAGATATAGCAAGGAATATTAGGAATTATTTATTAAAGAATAAATGAGTGTATCCAAATACTCTCCATTCCAGTAATCATTAGCAGTAATGTGCCCTTCTTTTATGAAGCCCGCTTTTTCTACAACATTTATAGATGCAGTATTTCTCGGATCGATAATAGCTTCAAGAGAATGAAAACCAATATCTTCAAAACCAAAACGAATCATTTCCATTACAGCTTCGTGTATGTATCCATTCCCACGATGTTCTGGGCTTAAAATATAACCAAGTTCAGATCGGTCAGCGTGCCACTTTGTGCGATAAAAACCAATAGAACCAATAAATTTATCAGAATCTTTTAACGCAATTGCAAAATTTATCATCTCGCCTTTTTCGTATACTTCTTCCCCTACTTTCAAAAAATCAATAATATCTTGTTCTGATTGTGCTACCGGTCTAGGAATATATCGCATATTATCGGCGTTAGAACGAATCAGAAAAAAATCCGCAACATCTGAGTTACGGACTTCTCTTAATCTTAAACGACTAGTCGTTAATATTGGAAATTCCTTAAAAGGAAATTTTGCGTCCATTACTTTGTTGTTACAGTTACTAAATAACCATTAATCATTTGCGTAGCTGCTTCATCCAAGAAATCAGAATTTTTCATATTATATTTTCCAACCATAATTGGAACCAATTTTTGCCAAACTGAGGTAGGTTTTGCTGCAGGTGGAATTAAAGCATGACAACCATTACACTTTGTTTCGTACAACACTTTACCTTTTTGAAATTCTGCAAACGTAAAATTAGCAATAGGCGATCTAAAGTTTTCTGCAGAAATAACAGTAGTCGGCGCTAACGATTCTGGCGACATTGACCTAGGCTCTGTTTGTGCTGTTGGAGGCGCTGGTGCTGTAGGTGTTACAGGCACTGTTTTCTTACTAGCACAAGCAATTACAAATAATGCTAATGATAAATAAATTAATTTCTTCATATGAGGTTGATTTAATGAAGCAATTTAATAAAAAAAATTAATTTACGAATGCTCCCTAACACTACCCTTCACACTTTTTTCTAGAAATCTCATAAACCGGTGATGAACTGGATTAAATATCAAAAAAAAATATTCCAGACAATAAGGATTATAAGAACACATCTGTGCAAAAAAATAGACATATAGTATTTATATCTTTTCTAGTGTTTCTTTTGTTAGATTTTCGACATTATGTTCACCTGTATTTAAAGTCGACATGGGTTCAAATAGCATTACCGAAACTTCTTTATCTGCAACTGGCCTGTGTTCTACTCCTTTGGGGACAACTATTAATTCATTTTCTTTTAACAATACCGTTTTGTCGCGAAATTCCATTCTAAATTCACCCTCTAATACATAAAAAAGTTCGTCTTCAGTTTCATGTTTATGCCAAACGAACTCTCCTTGGAATTTAACCAATTTTACATGCTGACCATTAAGTTCGGCAATAATTCTTGGATTCCAGTAATCGCTGAACATAGAAAGTTTTTCTGCTATATTTATTTTATCCATAAGTAAAATTTACAATATTTTATATTCACTTTTAATTGAAAAAATCATCAAAATTATTAATATTTAATATGTCGACTATCGCTTGCTTTTTGTCCTGTTGCTTTTCATAATAAGACTTCACAAATTTTATATCCCATCCAATACCCGAGATCTTTGGGGCGTGTATTATCTTTCGAATAATATAACCATGGTGACCAATTCTGGTTGTGCATATTTTTCTCAAATTCCAGCCAAAGTTCTTTTTCATGCCTATTTCCATATTCATAAATTAATTTGTTAGAATGACTACCTGTTACCAATTCGCAAATAAAATCTGCAGCACCTTCCCTAATGCATTGAGCAAGTAAAGTATTACTCTTCGCATAATTCTGTTGAAAATGAACAAACTCATGCATAACCACTAAATCAATAAGAGCTATGTCTAGTCTTGGTTTGAAACTAGTTGTCTCTATCCCAAACATCTCCACCCCTATTACTATTCCTTTATTAAAAGCTGTTCCTGCTGTATTTTTTGCTCCTATCACAAAATAAACATCTGGGAAAGCTGCACCTGAATAAATCTCCTTAAACTTATAGAAATAACGATAAAGCGAATCTATATTATGATTTAATGATAAAGAAGTTTTTCTGACCTCTTTATAGTATACTAGATCTTGCTTAATTATCTTTGAAAGATTTTTTCCACTTTCAATGCGCATTTTCACAAAAGATTTTAGCCCTGGGCTACCTGCTTCTAAATACTTCTTCTGAAAAACATCTTTATTGAATTTTGGACTAGTCTCATCAAACACTTTCCAAAAAAGTGAAATATCTTCCGTGTGAAATTTAATGGAATCTGAATTAGTTTGTAAATCTACTTGCGCCTGAATGGGATTTTGAGCGAAAACTGCAATGAAAAAAGCTAGGGAAAAGAGTAGAATCGCAACTTTTCTTAATTTAGATCTCCATATCATATATAAATTCTTCAAACGGATTTTTACGTTCTAAAAGTGTATTATAATAATAAGGAAAAACTCTAGAAAATTAAAATGTTATGCTGAGGCCATTTATTGGCAGAAAATTACATTTCGACACATTTCCTCGTAGGTAGAGTGAAAGGATTCTAGGGCTCTGATTTAAAATTACTATTAACACACTATTAAAATCGAGCCCACTACCCATTACTCACTACTCACTACCCTAAAAGCAGTACTTATTTTCCTCAATCAATTTCTTCGCAATTCGTTGACGAGCATCTTTCAAATTCATCGGATCAATTTTAGTAAAGCGACGCAAACCCATTAACATCATTCGTTGTTCATCTCCTTCAGCAAACGAATTGATAGCTTCTTTACCTTGCATATATGCCTTATCTAATGCTTCATGTAGATATACTCTTGCCATGTCTATTTGCAAAGCACATGCTTCTTCAGAGCTTTGTGAAACTAATTTCTCTGCTCTTAACAAAGCACTTTCGGTTATGTATACTAAACTTGCCATGTCGGCAATGTTCATTAATATTTCTTGTTCTTTTGCTAGAGTCATCATGAATTTTTGCACAGCCGACCCCGCAACCATTAACGTTGCTTTCTTTAAATTCAATAAAGCTTTTTTCTCCTTCGCGAAAAACCCTTCGTCTTCTGCTCCGAAATCTGGAATCTCTACTAATTCTTTTGCAACATTCATCGCTGGAGTCATTAAATCTAACTCTCCTTTCATTGCTCGTTTTAACATCATATCAACAGTAAGCAACCTGTTTATTTCATTGGTTCCTTCAAAAATTCTATTGATACGTGCATCACGATAAGCTCTATCCATAGGTGCCTCCGCAGAGTAACCCATTCCTCCATAAATTTGCACACCTTCGTCAACAACATAGTCTAATGTTTCAGAACCATACACTTTTAATATTGCACACTCCACCGCATACTGCTCGGTACTTTTTAATTTTGCTTTTCCAGAATCCATTCCTCCTGCAACTAAGGCATCATAAGCATCATCGATATTCTGACCAGCACGATATGTAGCAGCTTCAGTACACCAAATCTTAGTTGCCATTTCCGCTAACTTATATCGAATCGCTCCGTATTTAGAAATAGGTATATTAAATTGAATTCTCTCATTCGAATAATTAATTGCTTTAGTAGCAACTCCCTTACTAGCACCTATTGCTGATGCACATAATTTTATTCTACCAATATTTAAAATATTTACCGCAATTTTAAATCCGTTTTGTCTTTCTGATAAAAGATTTTCTACTGGAACTTTGCAATCGTTAAAAAATATTTGTCGTGTTGATGAACCTTTAATTCCCATTTTATGCTCCTCGGGATTCATGGTAATTCCACCAAAAGTTTTTTCAATAATAAATGCTGATAAATTTTCGTCGTCGTCTATTTTTGCAAACACAGTAAACACATCTGCAAACCCACCATTGGTAATCCACATCTTCTGACCATTAATTACATAATGTTTCCCATCCTCGGTTAACTTCGCTTTTGTTTTCCCAGAATTCGCGTCCGAACCTGCATTTGGCTCCGTTAAGCAATAGGCTGCTTTCCACTCACCACTCGCTAATTTCGGAATGTATTTAGCTTTCTGTTCTTCATTTCCATAATACAAAATTGGTAGTGTTCCAATTCCTGTATGTGCAGAAAGTGCAACTGCAAACGAATGTCCAGCACCAACCTTTTCGGTAACCAACATCGACGAATTAAAATCCTTTCCAAAACCACCATACACTTCTGGCACGGAAACACCTAATAAACCAAGCTCTCCAGCTTTATTCATTAAACTTTCCATCAAGCCCTCTTCATGGTTATCAATTCTATCTAAATTCGGATTTACCTCTGATGTTAAAAAATCTACACATGTTTGTGCAATCATTTTTTGCTCTTCTGTCCACTCTTCTGGAATAAAAATATCTTGAGCAAGCGTTTCCTTAATTAAAAACTCACCACCTTTTGTTAATGTTTTCTTATCAATGCTTTCCATTTCATTTATAATTTATAATTTATAATTTAAAATTAAAGAAGTTCAAAAACTCCCGCCGCTCCCTGCCCCGACCCAACACACATCGTTACCAATCCGTACTTATTATTTCTCCTCCGCATTTCATTAAAAATCTGCACACTTAATTTTGCTCCTGAGCAACCAAGTGGATGCCCCAATGCAATAGCACCTCCATTTACATTTACTATTTCTTCGTTCAACCCAAGCGTTCTAATTACTGCTAAAGATTGCGATGCAAATGCCTCATTTAATTCTATTAATTGAATGTCGTTTAATTTTAGATTTGCTGCTTTCAATGCCATAGGTACAGCTTCTACAGGACCAATACCCATTATTCTTGGTGGTACACCAGCTACTGAATAAGAAACTAATCGAGCAATGGGTTTTACATTTAATCGTTTTAACATTTCTTCTGATACTACCATTACAAATGCAGCACCATCTGATGTTTGCGAAGAGTTACCAGCTGTTACAGAACCTGCTATATCAAACACAGGTTTTAGTTTTGCTAGCTTTTGTAAATCTGTATCTGCACGAGGGCCTTCATCTGTATCAAAAATACTTGTCCTTGTTTTTTTCTTCCCATTTGCATCCAAATAAATTTCATTGATATTTATTGGAACAATTCCATCTTTAAATCTTCCTTCGTTAATTGCTGCAACTGCTTTTTTATGAGAGTTAAATGAAAAGGCATCTTGATCTTCTCTAGATACATTATACTCTCTAGCAACAGCTTCAGCTGTTAATCCCATTCCCCAATAATAATCTGGATTATTTTTTGCAACCTCATAATTTGGAACAATTTTCCAACCACCAAATGGTATTGGCGACATGGTTTCTACTCCACCAGCAATAATACAATCCGACATTCCTGCTCGAATTTTTGCAGTAGCAATAGCAATTGTTTCTAATCCTGATGCACAATAACGATTCACTGTCATGCCTGGCACCTTATCTGTTTTCAACCCTATTAGCGAAATCATTCTACCAATATTCAATCCTTGCTCAGCCTCAGGTGTTGCATTTCCAACAATCACATCATCAATCCACTCTTTTTCTAATTGCGGAAATTCTGCCATCATGTGTGAAATAACATCTGATGCTAAATCATCCGGACGATAAAATCTTAATTTCCCGCGAGGAGCTTTCCCCACTGCGGATCTATATCCTGCTATTATATAAGCTTCTTTCATACTAGTTACGTAGTGGTTTGCCACCTTTTAATATTGCTTGTAATCTTTCTAATGTTTTTCTTTCTGCGCATAGCGATAAAAATGCTTCACGCTCTAAGTCGAGTAAATATTGTTCGGATACTAATGTTGGTTCACTTAAATCGCCACCACATAAAACGTATCCTAATTTTTCTGAAATCTTTTTATCATGCTCAGAAATATAATGACCAGAATACATTGTGTTTGCTCCTGCATATACCATCCCTAATCCTTGTCTGCCCAACACACGAATATCTGTTCGCTCTGTAGGCCTTACATAGCCTTCGTCTGCGAGTTCAATTGCTTTTTGTTTAGCATCTGATATTAATCTATTTTGATTCATGCTAATTGCATATTGACCCTGCTTTAAATATCCTAAATCAAATGCCTCCTCGGCGGAAGTAGAAACTTTTGCCATACCTATTGTTAAGAATTTTTCACGTAGTGTGTTTAATTCATAATCTCCATCTCGATATGCATCTGCAAAACGTAAAGCAAATTCTTTAGATCCACCACCACCAGGAATAACTCCAACACCGAATTCAACTAATCCCATATAGGTTTCTGCATTAGCTTGCACAAAATCTGCATGTAAACATAATTCACATCCACCACCTAGTGTTAGGTGATGTGGGGCTGCTACAACTGGTATTGAAGAATACCGAACGCGCATCATTGTTTTTTGAAACTGACGAATAGCAAAGTCTATTTCATCATATTCTTGCTCCACCGCCATCATAAAAATCATGGCGATATTTGCACCTGCTGAAAAATTTGCTCCTTGGTTTCCGACCACTAATCCTCTGAAATCTTTTTCTGCTAAATCTATCGCTTTATTTATCCCTTGAAGTACTTCTCCTCCAATCGAGTTCATCTTTGTATGGAATTCACAATTTAAAATCCCATCACCTAAATCGGTAATAGTTACACCTGAATTACTCCATACTTTTTTATTCGAACGTATATTATCTAAAATAATGAACGATTCTGTTCCTGGTATAGCGGAGTAACCTTTTGATATTTGGTCGTAATATTTAACTTGTGAATTTTCTGTTGAATAAAAAGAAGTCTTTCCAGCAGCTAACATCTCCGTTAACCATGGAGAAACTTCAATGCCTTCCTTCTTCATTGCATCTACCGTA
This sequence comes from Rhizobium sp. Q54, assembly GCA_943360385.1. Classification (GTDB taxonomy): domain Bacteria; phylum Bacteroidota; class Bacteroidia; order Sphingobacteriales; family Sphingobacteriaceae; genus CAJBVG01. Next base: position 33,514 of record CALRIM020000002.1, read on the forward strand.
TTCTTAACACCTAACACATCCCATATTTGAAACGGGCCCAATTCCCAACCAAAACCAGCACGCATCGCATCGTCTAACCTAAATAAATCGTCGGTTATTTCTGGAATGCGCTTGCTACAATAAGCAAACAACATGTGCATTGTTTTTCTGAAGAAAATTCCTGCGGTATCAGTTGCTGAATTCAAAAACACTAATCTATCTTTCAAGTTATCCATAGTCTTCATGGCTTCCAATGAGGCAGATTTGAATTTTTGTTTTGGCTCGTACTCTAGTGTTTTTAAATTAAGTGAAAGGATCTCCTTCTCCCCTTTATCGTTTTTTATTTTTTTATAAAAGCCCTGTTTAGTCTTATCACCCAACCAATTATTGGCTTCCATTTTAGCTATAAATTCAGGAATTATAAATGCATCTTTCGATTCGTCATTCGGTAAATTATCTTGCAATCCTCTTGCAACTTTTATCAACGTATCCAACCCAACAACATCGGTAGTGCGGAATGTTGCGGACTTTGGTCTACCTACAATGGTTCCTGTATAACGATCAACTTCATCTATACTTAATCCCATTTCTTCCACCATATGGAACAAAGAAAGAATTGAAAACACACCAATTCTATTGGCAATAAACGCAGGAGTATCTTTACACAATACAGTAGTTTTACCTAAGTACAAATCACCATAATGCAATAAGAAATCAATTACAGATTTATCTGTATGTGTAGTAGGTATAATTTCTAATAAAGGTAAATAACGAGGAGGGTTGAAAAAATGAGTTCCGCAAAAATGATTTTTAAAATCTTCACTTCTATTTTCTGCCATTAAATGAATGGGAATACCAGAAGTATTAGAGGTAATTAATGTCCCAGGTTTACGAAACTGTTCCACTTTCTCGAACAAGCTTTGTTTTATACCTAAGTTTTCAACCACCACTTCTAACACCCAATCACATTCGGATATCCACGATAAATTATCGTCGAAGTTTCCTGTTTTAATTAATTTTGAAGTTGCTTTTGTAAATACCGCAGACGGATTAGAAGTTAGTGTTTGCTTCAGCGCATCGTTTACAATTCTATTTTTTACGACTGCAGATTCTAATGTTAATCCCGCAACTTGCTCAGCATCTGTTAATGCTTTGGGTGCAATATCCAACAAATAAACAGATACTCCAGCATTTGCAAAGTGGCATGCTATTCTAGATCCCATAACACCAGAGCCTAATACAGCAACCTTATTTATTCTTCTCATTCTATATTTTATTATATATCAACTAGTACTTATTTAACACCCAATATTGTGGTTTTATTTTTTTACTTGCACTTAAAATTTATTTATAAATCTCTTCAATTTGTTCAGCGTACTTAACAAGTATTGCTTTTCTTTTCATACTTAATTTTGGAGTTAATTCACCTTCATCAATAGTAAATTCTCTAGGAAGTAAAATAAATTTCTTTAATTGTTCCCAACCTCCTAATGGTTGATTAAAGGCATCAACTTCTTTTTTTATTCTAGCAATAATAAGAGGATCTTTCACCATCTTATCATTTGTAGTAAATTCTATTCCTTTAATAGCACACCAATCTTTTAGATGCTTAAAATCTGGGATAATAATTGCAGCCGGGAATCTCCTATTTTCACCAATAACCATAATCTGTTCAATAAATTTAGATTCCTTAAATTTATTTTCAATTACTTGAGGAGCGATGTATTTTCCTCCTGCAGTTTTAAATATCTCTTTCTTACGATCGGTTATTTTTAGATAACGATTTTCTACCCATTCACCAATATCTCCTGTATGAAACCATCCATCACTATCTAATACTTCTTTGGTAGCTTCTTCATTATTATAATATCCTTTCATAATGTTCGGACCACGAGCTAAAATCTCTCCATCAGCAGCAATTTTAACTTCTACTCCAGGAATTGTCGGCCCAACGGTTCCTATATACTTCATGCCTTTGTCCAATCCATTAACTGCTACAACAGGCGAAGTCTCCGTTAATCCATATCCTTGTAATACTGGAATATTAGCAGCCCAAAAAACTCTTGTTAAACGCTCTTGCAAGGCTGCGCCACCTGCACATATCGCTAATATCTCTCCACCCAATGCATCTCTCCATTTATTGAAAATAATTTTATTCGCTATGTATAATTGAAATTCATACCACCATCCATTTTTCCCATCGTATTCAAATCTCAATCCTAAGTCTAAAGCCCAAAAAAATAATTTCTTTTTTAAGCCTTTTAATTCTGATCCTGTTGCCACAATTTTATCAAACACTTTTTCTAACAAACGTGGTACGGTAGTAAACATCTGAGGTTTTACCTCTTTTAAATTATCTGCAATTTTATCGAGAGATTCTGCATAAAAAACACTAACCCCTTTACTCATATACATATACACAACCATTCGTTCAAATATGTGTGATAGTGGTAAAAAACTCAATGCTTTATGCGAACCTTCTGGTATTAGAGGGTTTGAAGATTTAAAATTACTTACCAAGTTATCGTGTGTAAGCATTACCCCCTTCGGATTTCCAGTAGTGCCCGAAGTATAAATCAATGTTAAAATATCATCGGGTTTAACTTGTTCTCGGTATGATAGAATTTGATTCATATCCGCCAGGTCTCCCATTTCTTTTAATGATAGCCACGTTTTTACTTCTGGGTCATTTATATGTTCGTAACTAAATATATATTTTAGTTCCGGGCAATCTGCCTTCACATTTTTAATTTTCTGATACAAGTCTTCCGTAGCAACAAAAACCACTTTCGCTCCAGAATCTTTCAATATATATTTTAAATCTGCTTCCGCTAACGTTGGATAGAGTGGTAAATGAATTGCTCCCATTTGCATCACCGCAAAGTCTACAATATTCCATTCAGGTCTATTAGGCGACATATTAGCAATTTTATCGTCCTTTTTGATTCCAAGTTTCAATAAACCCAAACTCAAATCGTCCACTTGTGTAATAAATGCCTCTGTTTCGTAGCCAATCCAAGTACCATTTACTTTCGAGGAGAAAATAGTTTGCCCAGAATAGTACATTTTTAGAAATGGTAGTAAATCGAATACACGGGTGATTTTCATATCTAATAGATTTATTGAATAAGTTACGACTTTTTTTCTACCCAATTATGCATTATTAACAATATATTAGTGATATTAGTGATAAATATTAACTCTATACCATTTCAGTATATAGTACAAATATATCATTATTTACATTTAAAACAAGTTTATGCCAAAAAAGTTTAATTTTTCTTATGAATTTAATCTAAATGCTCCAATTATTATGGCACCCATGTTTTTAGTGAGCAATATTAGCATGTTAAAAGCAGCAATAGATGCAGGTATAATGGGTGTTTTTCCAACATTAAATTTCAGGAATGAGGGTGAGCTTGATGCTGTATTGGCAGAATTAATGGAATACAAAAAAAATAAATCCAAAGGATCATTGGGTGTAAATATAATTGTCCAGAAATCGAATATTCTTTTTGAAAAGCATTTAGCAATTTGCGTGGCAAATAAAGTCCCTTTTTACATTACTTCCCTAGGGTCACCATCAAAAGTTATTGAAGAGGCACATAAATATGGCGCTAAAGTGTATTGCGATGTTACCAATTTAGTTCATGCACAAAAGTGCTTTGACCTAGGATGCGATGGTTTTATTGCGGTAGGGCAAGGTGCTGGAGGGCATGCAGGAAATAATCCACTACAAGTATTAATACCAGCATTACACAGAGAATTTCCAACGATGCCTGTAATTGCTGCAGGAGGAATAGCTACAGGCGAAGGATTATTATCTGCAATGGCTTTAGGGGCTTGTGCAGCCTCTATAGGCACAAGATTTATAGCAAGTACAGAAGCAAGTGTGAGCAGCGAATACAAAAATGGAATTGTAAATTCAGAGATGGATGATATTGTTTTAACTGAAAAAATATCAGGGACTCCATGTACAATAATTAATACTCCCTATGCAAAAAAAATAGGGTATACTCAAAATTGGTTCGAGAAATTAATGTCGAGAAATAAGCGAACAAAAAAATACTTTAAAATGCTAATTCAATTAAAAGGAATGAGGTTGTTAAAAAAATCAACACTTGCTGGCTCCTATGAAACACTTTGGTGTGCAGGAAAATCAGTGTCGCTAATTCATGATATAAAACCTATTGCTGAAATTGTAAAGCAAATTGAAGAAGAATATACTTCTGCTAAAGCAGAATTGAGTACTGGGTATTGAGTAGTGAGTGCTTCGACACATTAACATATTATCCCATTAACACATTAACATATTAATATAAATGGCTTTTACCTTAGAAAACATAGTAACACGAGCTTATACCAGTAAGTTTTATCTTCGTTTGCTCAACTACGGATTGTGGTTTAAAATTCCATTTAACAAACCTCATCGATTAAGAATAAAATCGCTTACTGAAAATTCAATAACAGTTCACATCCCATATATCCGTAAAAATTTAAATCACTTAAATGGGATACATGCGTGCGCATTAGCAACTGCCAGTGAATATGCATGTGGATTTCTATTAATTAGTCGATTAAGCTCTTCGAAATATAGATTGATAATGCGCAGTATGAATGTTGACTACATAAAACAGGGCAAAGAAGATTTGTATGTAACTTTTAAAATCGAAGAAAATCGATTTGAAGAAATAAAACTAAAACTCTCGAAAGAGCCGCAGTGTTTAGAAATATTGGAAGTAGAAGTAAGAGATGCTAAGCAGAATTTAATTTCTGTAGCAAGGTTAGAGTGGCAATTGAAGGACTGGCAACTTTTAAAAAAGTTATAAATTGTAAGTTGTGAGTTGTAAATTGTGAGTTAAAGATAATTCATAACTCATAATTTACAACTCACAACTTACAATTTATTTACTTTTCTTCGGTGCAACTGGTGCACTCATCTCAGCAATTAATTTATCATTTAACGCAACGTAATCTGCATTACCTGCCTTAGATGCAATTTCTTTAGAAAGATTAGCAGCTTCAATTGCAGCTGTTTTATTATTCATTTTTTTGTAGATTTTCGCTTTCAAATGCACCATCCAAAAAGCAGTTGGATTACCTGCGATTGCTATGTTAACCCATTCAATTGCTTTATTTAAATCCTTATCATTTTCGAAATAATAACTAGCTGCAGAATAATATGAACTAGCTTCTGGTTTAGGATTTAATGTTTTCTCTATGCTTGCAGAAATCTTAGCATCTATTTCTGTTGAAATGCCAAAAGTAACCTTTGTTTTATCCCACTCTAAATTCATTTTACAAGCAGAAGAAGCAACATCTGAAATTGAAATGGTAAAGTTTTCTACACTAGAGGTTGTAGTTTGTGGTTTTACTTTTATGCGTAATGCATCGTTCTCCTCTTTGTAATCACCTGGATCGCCTAAGCCCCACAACTTAATATTTTTGTGGAAGATAATTGTCCATTCTGTTTTACCAGGTATAGTATAAATTGCATACTCTCCAGCTGCTAATTTATTACCCTCAATCATAACATCATCCGAAAAGTTAACTTTAGTAGATGCGTTTGCTCCAGTTCTCCATAATTTATCGAAAGGAACTAAATCGCCAAATATAACTCGGCCTTTAACTTGTGGGCGAGAATAATTAACCGAAATTTCTCCCAATCCGAATGCCTGCTTAAAGCTTGCTGTAGGACTTGGTTGTGGTGTTTTAATCTGAGCAAAACTCATTACACCGACTAAACATAATAATAAGGTAAGTTGGATTTTTTTCATAACGTAAGTTTTTTATTAAAGAAAGATAACAAATTTAAGAATAAAGTTGTTTTAATTCTTTAAAACGAATTGTATTAATTTTGATAGAGGCTTCAAATACAGGGTATAAAATTTTGGTTGCACCCCATTCACTTGCCAAGCTCTTCTATCGTCTTTGTTTGCATTAATTCTGTGTTGAAGACTCTTATTACTCATTCCTCCTTCTCTCATTAAAACAAGAACTTTGGGTAAATAACTAAGTTTTATGTTGTTTACATGAATTACTCTTAACATAAATTCATAATCGGATGCCGATGGCATGTCTGTTCTATAATTTCCAAATCGTTCATATACACTTTTACGAACATAAAAAGTAGGATGTGGGGGCATCCACCCTTGTAGAAACTTCCCGCTTGTATATTCTCCTGATTTCCAAAAACGAATTACTTTATTCAAATTATCTTTTTGAACATATTTCAAATCACCGTATACTCCTTGTATAGTTTCATCCTTAAAACTACTCATCACATTCGATAACACATTTACATCAGTATATACATCATCAGCATTTAAAATGCCAATAACATCTCCTGTTGCCATGGAAATGCCTTTATTCATTGCATCATATATACCGTTGTCTTTTTCTGATACCCACTTAGTAATTACATTCGGATATTTTTTAATAATATCCAACGTATTATCCTTCGAAGCTCCATCAACCACAATATATTCTATATCCGAATAAGTTTGAGAAGCTACGGATTGAATGGTTTCTTCAATGGTTTCTGCAGAATTATAACAAACTGTTATTATGCTAACTTTCATTTCTTTATGTGCAAGGCTAATTTGTAATAATAAAATGGAGGATTATTAGCAATGGTTAATGGCCCTATATTCAATTTATCGTTTCGTGTAAAATCTATTAATAATACATCCGGATTTTCAATTTTAATTTCTGATGAAAATGCTTGTTGAAAAATAGAATGTGTATAAATACTCTTACGTGTATTATTTTGATAATAATAATATACCCAAAATGATGAATTAGATCTGTAGTTATCTATGTTGAAATCTTTAATCTTAGTGTGTACTGCGGTAATAGTAGCCGCATCATCAACAAAATAAAAATATAAAAATGTTTTACGAACAAAGCCTACACTTGCTAATAATAACATGGCTACAAGCATCAGTTTAATTGGCTTTTTTAACATTTCATGTGCTACAATAGTAAAACATATTAAATAAATATTATATACATAATAATTTGTTGGAAATGTTCTGAAACCAAAATAAATAACAAGAGCAACTAGCATAAAAAAGATGCCAAGTTGCTGAATTGATTTATATATATTCTTAAAAACGATAACTACACTAGCCACAAAAAACATAAAATAGAAAGTATAATTAGGCGCTATAAGATGATACTTTACAAATTCTTTTACACTGTATATTTCTTCTCTCGACACAATTAGCTTTTGTGCTTCTGAAGCCATTGTATGTAATAAATCAATGAATGAATATGGATATACTGCTAAAAACAACAAGAATACCATAGAAGAACTTATCGCAACTTTTACATAAGAGATAAAATTTTTCTTTTTGTAACTATAGTATAAAACTAACATTACAATACAATAAATAGAAGTAACGGGTGAGGTAATCCCAATTAAAACAAGTAAAACACCATAAATATAATTATCGTATTTAATGGCTGATATATATGTCAACAACGCTATGCTTAACAATAGATTCACAAGAATTTCGGGTCTACCAGATGATGTATCTAAACCAGTAGATATACCAAGCATCAATAATAGAAATATAGAAATTGCATAGATTTCGTTTTTTACTGGTTTGAGCATTTTGTAAAAAACCAACATCATTACAAACAATGTACAAATACTTGTAATACTCAAACTAATAAATAATTCGTTTGGTAAATCTGTGAATAGAAATAAACTTTGAAAATAAGGGAAGAGCGGTGGATAGAACAACATTTTCGTATCACCTGTAGGAGCATACAAAACATTAATTAAACCATCTCCTCTATGAATATGTATAGCTGTAGGCAAAAACGAATAACTATCTCCACCCAAAAGTGGGTAGCCATCTATAGCAAACAGAATTGCTAGAGATGACAAGAATAAAAAGATGCAAAAAAATATTATTTCCCTACGACCTATCTGCATACATAATAATTACCCATTACTAATACATCCATTTTAGTTCTCAAAAAACAATCGAGAGCCTCTTTAGGCGTATTTACTATTGGTTCATTTTCATTAAAAGATGTATTTAATAATATTGGAACATTTGTTTTCTCGTAAAACCTTTCAATTAATCTGTGGTAACGTGGCTCATTTACTTTGTTTACAGTTTGCAACCTACCGGTTCCATCCACATGTGTTACTGCAGGTATTTCTTTTCTTTTCTCTGGAATAATTACAAAAACTTTTTCCATAAAAGGTACTTCATCAATTCTTTCAAAATAATCTATTACCTTTTCTTCTAAAATTGAAGGAGCAAATGGCCTGAATGATTCTCTTCTTTTTATTTTCAAATTAAGAATTTCCTTTGCATCGTTTCTTCTTGGGTCGGCAATTATTGAACGATGCCCTAATGCTCTAGGCCCAAATTCAGCCCTGCCCTGATACCATCCAATTACACAACCATCAATAATTTTATCTGTAACGATATCTATCAATTCTTCAACATTCTCAAAATACTTATACTCTACATTATGGCTTTTCAGTGTATTTTCTATTTCTGCATTGCTTGCCTGATAACCATAATACCCTGTTTTACTAATAAGTGTTCTTTTCTTTTTTTCTGTTTGATGGTAATAATACAATGCGGAACCGATACTTGTACCTGCATCATGTGCAGCAGGCGGTATATATAAATTCTTAAATCCTGTGTTCGAAATAATTTTTCCATTCGCTACGGAATTTTGACCAACGCCACCAGCCAACGAGAGATTCTCTGATTTTGTTTTTAATCGTAAATGCTCCGCAATATGAAAGATAACTTCTTCCGTTACTGCCTGCACGCTCGCTGCAAGATCTTTGTGGTACTGACTTAATTCCTCTTCCTTTCCTCGTGGTGGACCAAATGTGGTAGTAAACATATCTGTGAACATAGAATCTACAAATGGTATTCCATCTGTCCATGTCATGTTTACCCCTTTTTTAGTGTGATTGAAATAATTTAAATTCAATTTGAATAAACCATCTTTAGTAAGTTCAATTACTTTACGTACTTGTTCTTTATACAAGGCATTCCCATATGGTGCCAAACCCATTACTTTATATTCATCACCATAATGAGGGAAACCTAAATATTGTGTAAATGCTGTATAAAACACACCTATAGAATGTGGGTAATTTACTTTATTCATCACATTCAAATGACTCCCTTTTCCGTAGGCTGTCATTAAAGAAGAAAAGTCGCCAAACCCATCAATAGACAGTACGGCTGATTCCTCAAATGGAGATACAAAAAAGGCACTTGCTAAATGAGAACGATGATGTTCTACATTAACAAACTTGGCCTTCATAGAAGGAAATTGGGCTGGGAAATGAACACGAAATTCCTCTTCCAAATTAACTGCTTTCTTCAAATTCGTCATTCGATCTTTTATGTTCGAAAAACTCAATCTGTTTTTCACCGCATTAAAAACCTTCAATCCAAAATTTGCATAAGGGTCTCTTGATATTGTGATAACATCAATATCAGACAATTTTAAACCCGCATCATGCAGGCAAAATTCAATGGCTTTACTTGGGAATCCTGCCCAATGCTTTATTCGTCTTATGCGCTCTTCTTCAGTAGCCACAACCACCTGACCATCTACTAATAAGCAAGCAGAGGCATCTCCGTGATAAGCATTAAGTCCTAGTATTTTCATGTTTTTGATTTGTTCTAAAAGCGAAAACCATCATTGCGAAAATAACAAAATAAGCAATGACGTTAAAAATAAAATGATGATCGATTTTAATATTTCTAAATTCTGTAAAGGCCACCCCTACCGCAGCAATCCGAATACAATTAATTATATAAATTACAGCAAGGCCACCAAACAAATACAATCGCCTAATTTTGTATTTAAAAGGATATGAAAGGGCTAATGCGATGTGTAAACTCATTAAACCGTAACCTAAACAATCGTAACCTACTCCAACTCTTACCCCGTTAATAATTTTCAAATGATATGGCATTCGAATCACATCATAATTAAATAATTGAAGGATTAATGATGAACAATAAATAATTGATTCTCTAAGCCAGCGAATATAATTTAAATGCTGATCTAAAAATGCTGAATAAAACTTGCCCCCTTCACCTGTTATTCCTATAAATAATAAATTGAAATAATATAAAATGAGGAAGATGAATAAAAATCTAAAGACGAAAAACTTTTCTTTGTAATTCTTTCTTGAACTTGCTCTTAAATTAAAAATATTCTCATCTACCGTTCTTCTATACCAATAAGCTTGTAGGTAATGGAATTTACTCCCAGTAATCCCGTCTAGAAATCCTCCGAGAAAAATATATCTATATAAAAAATATAACACTGGACGAACAAATAATGGAGTGCGATTCCATAAATTTTTCAGAAATAGCCTGCGTTCGTCCTGATTTCCAAACAAATTACCAGATGAGGTTAAAAGCTTCTCATGCTCTTCTTTTGCTTGCAATTCAGCATATCTTATATGTTTCTTCTTCCAAAAAAATAAGTCTTCATTTAGGTTATCCTCTACGATATCATTTTTTAGTTTTTTTGTTTTACCATTTACATAAAAATGATGATCCATTAATTCTGAATCATCTAAATAAACAGCACTCTTTTTAAATAACTTTAATAAATACCTATTTTGATAACCACCAAAACGAATCCATTTTCCTAAGAAAAAATTTCTTCTTCTTAAATAAAATCCAGAATATTCAATTTCATCTGAACTATCGAATATCGTTTTAATTTCATCCAACAAATCAGGAGTCAATGTTTGGTCGGCATCTAAGCCTAGTACCCAATCTATATCATTAGGTAATTGAGTTAGCGCAAACTTCCATTGTAATGTATGAGTAGAGAATTTATTTTCAATAAATACAACATTATACTTTTCAGCAATTTCTTTAGTTTTATCAGTAGAAAACGAATCGATAATGTAAATAGGCGCATTTAAATCCTTAACACTATCTAAACATTTAGTAATATTTTTTTCTTCGTTAAAAGTAATTATTACTATTGCTGAACTTTTGCTCATTTGCTTCTGTATATAGCGAGGTATTTCTCAGTAAGTATCTTATGATTAAACTCTCGCAAAACTATTTCTCGCGAACCTGAATTGATTTTTTTTCGTTGTGCAACATCATTAATTGCTTTGGAAATGGCATCTGCTAATTGCACTTCCCCTCCTTTAAAAACCCAACCTAAATTATTGTTCCTAACAAAAATCGCAAGTCCTACATTGTCAGATACTATTACAGGAGTACCCAACATTAGCGACTCCAGTACGTTGTTTGCAAAATTTTCATCATGTGATGGGAGTACCATTAAATCGCAATGAGCATACATCGTAAACTTTGCTTGGTCATAAATACCCCCATGCCAAGTAATTTTATCAGCAACTTTAAATTTCAAAGCAATCCTTTTAAGTGATTCCACATATTCCTTATCACCATCACCAACAACATTCAAATGAACTTCTGTTTGTAACAATGGCAATGATTTAATTAAAATATCAAGCCCTTTTTTGGGGTGAATTCTTGAAAGAAAAAGTAGTTGTAAAACTTCATTATTTTTACGCTCAATAACAGGAATATCAATACTCGCATAATTTGGAACAACTTGTATGAAATATTTTGAGTTGAGTGCTTCAATTTTGATCGCTTCGTCACTTGCTGTTGCATGTATTACAGAATGCTTTAACAAGTAATTACCAATAAACAAATGGATTATTTTTTTAACTATTGATGATTGATATGTATATGGACTTAGCATTCCTCTTGGGGTAATTATATATTTCCATCCTCTTAGTTCACATATTAGTGCTGAAAATACAGCTACCAAATTCCACCAAGATTGAATATGTATAATGTCGAAATTTTTTCCGCTCTTCCACAAATAGCTTAGTAACCCTATGGATAAATGAGAATGGTCTTTGGTTTGTCTATCAAAAAATTTAACATTTACACCGTCTATAGATTGTATTTCGTTTGTGTTAACATTTAACTCATCGCTTCCATTAGCGGTAGTACTTAATACTAATACTTCATTATCTTTTGACAATTGTTCCGCTAAATAAGCTACAGAATAAATTGGCCCGCCATAAATATAGGCTGGTTTATAAGAAGGTGTAATAATTAAAACTTTCAAAATTCTACGGTATTCGCGTAATGTAATTTAGTTTTCTAAGAAAAAATAATATTATGAGCATAGAAACTATTCCCCAAAAAATAGAGTTAAGTAAGAACTCGAAACATGAACCTTTATTGAAAATTTGAAATAAGCCCAGATAAATCCATACTGTTCCAATGTTATATCCACAAAAAAGATTTTCGCATACTCTACTTATATATGATGTTAGCGCTCCGAATAAAAATAAAACTATAAATACATATAATAATCCTCCAGAGATATAAGCATCCACAACAATTGGGGGTTTCGCAGATACCAACATCAAGTCACTCACAATCCCTATATCGTAAACTCTTTGCATTACATGCTTTTCAATATCTGGTTTATCAGGCCAAAATATTCGAGGCAAAATAAACTTAAATCCGTCTACAATAAGAACATTTCCATAGTAATCTATTTCTTCTGGCACTTTTCGCATGTAATCATTCAACATGGAAATTTCACTCGATCGTTTTATCAAAAACTCCCAGTTATCAGTATACACATCTATCTCTCCAGATTGTATAGCATCTATTGCTGTTGAAGCCGCGAGCGTACTCTCTACCCCTTGAGTCCACACTTGTTCTCTAAATAGTGAATTAAAACTAGGTAACACAAAAACTACTAGCAGAAGAGCCGGGATACTAGCAAATAAAACAGTTCTTTTGTATTTTGGATATAAGAATGCTACTAGCAATATTAAAGTAAATATTATTGGCTCTTTCCAACCAGAGAAAAGTACTTGAACAAAGTTTACTAAGAAAATAGCAACAGAAATTAAATAGAATTGACGACTTTTATTATCAATCGGCGTTACTATTGCTATTATAGAAGATATATAGGCAATGTCTGTAGCTTTTACTGCGAATTGATTTAATCCTGGTATAAAAATAAATACAAACTTTAATATGGAGAATAGTATTGCCATTCTCAAAAAGAAATTGGCATCGAATTTAAGTTTATTCAATTGCCATGCAAATGTTGTATTGTATCTCATTTGAGAAAGTAACCCAAATGCATAAGAAGCATGCGCTAATATATACAAACGTTGACTTGCGGCCGTTTCTTCAAGTAAACGAACATCAACATGGAAAATAGGGGATTTTTCAAAATTCCTATACCCAAGTACATCTAAGAAAAAGAAAATTGAAGTTAAACAGGTGTATCCAACAAATAATATTTGAGTTAAAAATACAGGCCTTATTAACTGCTGAGAAATAGGTAAATCGTTTGGTAAAGGTTTTATAGAGCCTGATAATATTAAAAATAAATTCAACAAAGAACCGCCCCACGCAATAATAAACGACAATTGTGGATTCCCTGCAAAAAGCATCGAGAAAATCCAAGGGATGAATAATATGAAATATCTTAACCTCATGTATTTATTAGCGCATTCTCAAAGTTAATAATTAATGCCTTTAGCGTCCAACTATTAATAATTTTCAAAGAGTTTTCTTTAGATGTCTTCAGATTTTCGGAATCATCAATAAACATTAGCATTTTCTCAACCAAACTATTTGCCTTCCCTGCCTCGAATATAAAACCATTATTACTTATTAAGTCAATAGCAGCCCCAACCTTATCGCTAGCTATAATAGCTAACCCACAATTCATAGCCTCATTTATCCCTAATCCCCACGTTTCTGAAATTGATGGTAGCACAAACACATCTGCACACCGATACACCATTGGCATTTTACTTTGGTTCATAAAGGCAATAAAATGTATATTCTTGTCAGTAGTACTTAATACTTTTAGTTCTTGTTCGTCGGGACCATTACCAACTAATATTAAAGTACATGGTTTATCCTTCAACTGAATTTTTGCAGAAATTAACGTTTTGAGATCTTTACGATATTCAAATTTACCAGTATATAGAAAAACAACATGGTCATTTGAAATTCCTAAACTATTTTTAAAATGCTTTGCTTCTAATTCAAATTCACCATTATTATCTAAAAAACTATTTTCATCAATTGCATGCGGCGCAAATAAAATTTGCTTTTCTTTTAATCCAACCCAACGATAATAATCGTGATTGTTTTTACCAACTGCAATTGCATAATCTACGTGAGAATACACCCAACGTAAAAATATTTTACGAATTAGCTTTTTATACCCAACCTGTTCGGTTAATAAGTGCGAATCGCCTCTAAAATAAATTGGCACTTTACCTTTAAAATACCTTAGTACTTTTAAGTGGCTTTTAAAACTCCACCCAAATACTACTATTTTATCTGGATTATATTCCTTAATCTTATTAATAATATCAGGGTTATTAACTCCACTATAATGATGCGTGCCAGGATCTTTTGATATGTTCTTCAAGAACTCATATGAATATCCATCTAACAATGGGATATCCCATTCTACAACCCTATTAAATCCTGGATCAAATTTGGTTATCGATTGTTCTCCCCAAGTATAAAATACTTTTAATTCAATATTCCCACGGTCCACCAAACCTTTTAGTATTGGTACATAATATTGAATGGGGTGAGAAATAATAAAGGCTACTTTTTGCAATTAAATCTCAGAATTTAAAATTTTAAACTTAGGTGAATTCACTAATTTGTTCTGTACAATCTCCAAATCTCTGATATAAATTAAATTATCAAATTCATGAAGCTTAACCTTTGAGAGCATTCTAGTAAATGGATCATAAACAAACGGTTCAAAGTTATAGGATAATAATAGAGAATGTACATCTTCATCACTGTGTCCAAAATTTAATCCACTACCATTTAGTTCAATAATAATTGCTTTCAAACTATTACTGCTTAAGGTTTTTTCTGCGCCCTTTAATACTTCTAGCTCAAATCCTTCTACATCAATTTTTAGCAAACTAGGTTCAACATCTACTAAAACAGAATCCAAGGTAGACACTTTTACTTTTTTAAAATTACTACCATCGTTCGTAGAATATATAACATGGTTCATCGATGAATCTTGTTCATCAGAAAATAATAGTTCTCCAGGTTTAGAAGCTAAGCCTATATTATAATACTTAACACTATTAGCAATATTATTTATGTTTATATTATTCAGTAGTTGATTATAAGTGTCTGGGAGTGGCTCAAAAGAATAGGTAGTGGCTCCAATTTCTGCTGAAGCCAAGATTGTATAGCTTCCTATGTTTGCACCTACATCTACAAAAATTTCTCCTTTCTTAAGATAATGTAGAAGAAATAACATTTCTCTATACTCATGCAAGCCACAATATAAATTACCAGTTGCACCAGTCATTCCTTTTGATATAATTAATTTTGAGTTCTTAGTGAACTGATGAACGTATTCCTTTTTTGTAAACAATCCCCTAATTTGCCACCAAAAAAATCTATATAATGACTTCAATTTAGCTTGTCCAGAAATTGGATGCTGTGTAATAAATTTGATTACTCTTAACAAACCCATCTTTTTTAATTTAGTACTTCGTTAAATAATTCAACTTGTTTTTTTACTTGATAGGCAGAAGTGTATTTCTCAAAAGCAAGCCAATCTATTTTTTGAGGCATTGTTGTTTTAGCATTTTTTATATACTCTATAATATTATTCATTAGTACTTTTTCATCAACCATATCGAACTGCAATGCTAAACCTGCTTTACATTCGCTCATAAATTGATTCACACTGCTGCTCGAGTGAAAGAGTGTTATTAAAGGCTTACCAAACCAAACATATGGATATATTTTAGATGCTGTATATCCAATATTATCCGACCCAGGTACATACAATAAATCTGCTTGATTTAATATACCAAGGCTTTCGAAATAAGGAATACGTTTTGTAAATTCGAGAACATTATTTCCTATCCCTAAATTTATAGCTATTGGTTCTATTGTTTTTATAGCGGCATTACTTGTATCATAACTTGTACCTATAAAATACACCATTGTTTTTTGAAATTCAGGATACGTATCTATAAGCAATTTAATCGCCTTAAAAAAAATAGTATTTGCTTTAACCATATCGGCTCCACCACGACCAATATAAACAATTTTAAAATGTGTGTCATCTTGATTGAAGTAGCGATTCTCAATCACATTTTTCTTTGCAATTTCAATATCCAATGGATACGCGGCAAATGGAATTACTTTTGTTGGGATATTTTTTAATTCACGATATCTATCTTTCAATACTTCTATATAATTTGGGCTTACAGACATAATTCCATCCACACGTTTCATTGCAAATTTTTCGAAGAATGAATCTAGCTGATACGAAAGCCAAAATTTCGGAGGGCGCTCACTTTTGGGTAAGCTGAAATAATGATCAGACCTCCATGGATCTTGCATATCTATTACATAAGGGATTTTAAATTTCTTTTTCCATAATCTACCTAGTATTGTAAGAGGGAATGCTGTAGTTGAAAAAAACACCAAATCGAATTTTGATGTTTTCAATAAAGCATTTACATATTTATAGTAAAAAAATAACGAACGATAAGCAATGCTACCCAACCCAATTTTTCGTGTAATATTTGCATCAAATGCTTTTACCTTATGAATAATAGTGTCGGGCGGGATTGATTTTAATAGTAAATCATCTTTATTTAATTCTACAAAAATTGGATCCACCATTACTACTTCTGCTTGCCATCCATTCTCTTTATAATACGAAATGCTTTGGCGAACCCTGTGCATATCGGCTGCATTTACCGGGACAAAAAAAGGTGTTATAATTAATACTCTTTTCAACTTAAAACTTCCTTTACTTTATTCAACCAAGTTTGCGATTGTTTACTCCAATTATATTTTACCTCCGCTAATTCTATACTCTTGGCTTTAGAAAAATTAATTCTACTTGGATCATTAATTAATTCCGTTAATTGAGATGCTAATGATTCAACATCACCCGGATTGTACTTTATAGCGAATTCGCCTAGTTGGCTTGTTATAACGTCATGCCCTTTTGTTCTAGTAGCAACTACCATTACACCAGATCTAAGATAATCCAATATTTTATTCGATATACATAAATCTCTATTCAGACTCGTGCTAGCTTCTAAAGCAAAACCTACATCATGCTCTTTGTTTCGAAGCTCTAATTCTTCAACAGATACAGCAGCATGAAAATATATATTGCGTTTATGCTCGTCGCTATCTACAAGATTTAATAGCTCTAGTTTTACTTCTTCTGTACACATACCTCTAATGTGAAGTTCAAACGAATTATACGGCAATTGATTAATCGATCTGAATAAATCTTGAAGTCCTCTATTTAATCCTACTGTTTGAGAATACCAATAAAAAGATATTTTTTTAAGGTCTCTTCTATCTTTATATTCAATTGGACGTTCATTAATATTAAATACATTTAATACATCTATTGGGGTATTAGGTAGATGGAAATTATCTATATATAATTGAGAGTAAAGTGGACTTGCTGTAGTTGTGAATGATGCACCCCTAATATATTTTTTCTCAACATTGAATATAGTTTCATCAGGATTCTCCAGAAACGACCCATTATCTATATATGCAAATGCATCTTCAATATCATAAGCATATTTTGCTTTGTATTTTTTGGCTGCCATTGCAGCTGCCACTAAAACACTTGGATGGTGGGCAATATATAAATCAGCTTTAATAGACAATGCTTTATCGATTAAAGCTTTGGATGTAGATTGTATTAAGTGCTTATTAATATTTAATACCTTCGACAGTCTAAATAGCATAATAGAATACAGCGTTTCAATTCGTCTGTCCCAAACAATTGGATAGAACTTCCAATTTGTATTTTTCTCAATAATTAATTTATCCAAAAGAGAAATTGAATGAATTGATTCTAAATACAAAATAGAAACACTATATCCGTTTTCATGTAATAACTGTGCTTCCTTTAGTAATCTGGGGCAAGAGGATAAATGCCCTGCTGTAAATAGTGCTACTTCTTTTTTCATTTTAAAGTAATCCTATGAAAATATTTTTCTACTATACTAGGAATATCAATTCTAAATTGGCTCCACGAATGTTTAGATGCATACTGAATAGCATTTTGTCGCATTGTCATTAATTCATTTGGATTATTTATCATCCACAACATGGATTCTAATAATTCAGTCTCGTTTGCCACTTGAATTATCCTCCCTGTAATATCTTGTTCAATAATATCTGTTGCAGCACTATTCTGAGTACCAATAACTGCTAAGCCATTAGACATTGCTTCCGACATTACCATACCAAATCCATCTGAATAGGTATTCAAAATTAATACATCTGCTTGCTCTAGTTCTTTTAAATATTCTTCGGAGGTAAGTCTATTAATTTTTTGAACATTGTCTGGCAAATTTTTCCACTCCGTTGGAGATAAGGTATCGCTACCAATGCATACTAACTTATGATTTGCAAATAATTCGGGATTATTTCTCCAAACACGCAAAACGTGATGAGTGCCTTTTAAATATGATAAATTACCCGAAACTATAAATTTTAGCGACTGTTTAAGTTCTATCTTACGGTCCTTAACTTCTGGGAAACCTAAAGGATGTACTATTATTTTACTCTCAGGAATACCAGCGTACATGAGTGTCTTCTTCACATAAGTAGAATTGCAAAGTATTAAGTCTGCAATTGCCAATTCCTCATCTCTTCTTCTATTTCTTTTTTTAGACAATTCAGAATCTAATAACTCACTAAAATTATTTTTAAAATAGTCCTCGCTTGAAAGTAGTGGATTCAAAACATTTTCCTTGAAAAATAAATGATGAGCACTTGGTTGTTCATATATAGAGAATATGCCTTTTTGTTTACATCTCTTTAAACTTTCTAAACTAGCATGCTCATATCCATGGAAAACATCAACCGTGCTATTTAGTTTATTCGCTACCCAATTATCAAAATACAATTCAGACCATTCCCATATTTTATCTGTAACACTTATACTTAGCAGTTTAGAAGAGACTAACCTTAGCAATTCTGGCAGTATTAGTTTTTTTATTTTTAGATTATCAATTTCTTTGAACTGCTTGGATTTTATAGATTTATATCTGTGAGCAATAGAATTACTTATCGCATTATCTGCGAGTAATACTGTAGTATAAAAAGTATCTAAAACATCAGCTTCATCATACGCTCTAACAGTTTGACGAATATGTGCTCCAAGACCTGGATTAGACACTACAACTTTTAACCTATTCAATGTATCGATTAATTAGAGGGACTTTCTTCAGTAAATAAATACTTATATAACTTAACAGCAGTACAACAAACGAAAAAAGTAAAATGTGAACAGCAATAGGAATTGATATTGTAAACCTCATTACCTTATTCAAAAGCATTATATAAAAAAGATGTATAAAATAGATCCCAAAACTATGCTGAGAAATTTTTGACAACCAACCCCATTTTAGTTCAATATTTTTAATCATCAAAAATACTCCCATGGATAACAAAACTACATTTATGTTTAAATAATAAAACCACTCACTTAACACATAACCATCATTTTTATAAGAAGTATACACAGGATAGAATGTGGCAATCATTCCAATCAGAATTAGTGCAGATGCCCAAAACAAACTATTTTTCTTGGATAATTTTAACTCCGAAATAAAACTCCCTAAAATTAAATACCCAAAATATCCTACAAACACTCTTATATTAATAAACACCAAACTATTTGCTCCAATCTGTGCGAATAGTAAAATTAAGAGCCAAAAGAGTAAGAAAATTATAGTTTTATTACTCGAAAGCTTATTCTTTAGTGGGGTCACAAATGGAATAAAGAAATACAATGCAATAATTAAGTACATATACCATAAATGGTAAGCTGCCCCATTGGTTAAGGATCTAATGGTGTAGTCTTTTATTTCAATAAGAGTGTACTGCTTCCCATTATAAACATCAAAAAAAATAAAAATAATAATATAGAACGTCGACCAAAATAAAAGTGGCCAGAGAACTTTTGTTAATCTAAGCCTGTAAAATTGTAAAACTCCTGTTTCTTTATTTAATAATAATGCACCAGTAATCATTAAAAACACAGGCACACAAAATCTTGTAAAAGAATGTATAATCGCAACGCTCGACCAAGCTGCTAAATTAACTCCATTAAGTTTATATAACCATGGACCCGAAACATGTAATATTATTACGGCTACGCACGCAATAGCTCTTAAGTTTTCAATCCAAGTAACTTTTAAAGTATCTTTCAACTTAATTATACTTTTTAGAGCTTACAAGCCTTGAAGATTTCTTAACAAAAATCAAATCAGTTTGCCAAAGTGCTTTATCTAATGGACGTCTAACTATACTACAGATGTCATAACAAACAAAATCTTTATTCGACATAAAATTCATCACCTCATTAATTAATGGAGCGCCTTTATTAATTTCTATAAGCGATACCTCCATTAATACAACTTCTGCATTTTCTAATGCTTTAGTAGCACCTTTTAATACCTCCAACTCAAAACCCTGCACATCTAATTTTATAAAATCTACACTAGAAATACCTTTAGCCCTAATAACCTCATCCACTGTAAACATTGGTATTTCAACATAATCTTGATTATTTTTTTCGGTTTCTGGGAGTGCGGAACTAACCGTTTCGTTTATATAAAATTTTGATTTTAGATTCATCTCTGGTCCAAGCAACCCTATATGAAAATCAACTTTACTCGACTTCTGCTGTGCAAGTATATTCGTTTTAGACTCTTGAGCCTCAAACATTAAAAAATTTGATTCAGGGAAAATAGCTTGACACATGCGTGTCCACTCTCCCTCAAATGCACCGATATCTAAAATATTTGTTGGACTAAATCCATTTACTCTTAAGTTTTTTAAACTCCATTCCATGTCTGGAACCTGGTATTTTATTTTAAGTTTACTAACAATAGATGATGGAATTAAAATCCTAAATAATCTAAATATTAAATTCATGATAATCTTTCTTTATATAAATGAATATAATTATCAGCAATAACTTTTGCGCTAAATCTACGCTCAGCTTCCGCTCTTACAGTTTCTCTCTTTATTGTTGAAATATTTTTCACAGCGGTAACCATTTCCTCTTCAGAAGTACATATAAATCCTGTGACTCCATTCGATACTATTTCAGGCACCGAACCTCTTGCAAATCCAATAACTGGCGTTCCGCAGGCCATTGCTTCTGCCATTACAATTCCGAACGGTTCGTTCCATAGTATTGGCATTAAAAATGCTGCCGCATTTTGCAATAATTCATTTTTTTGCACATCATTCACCGGACCAATGTAAGTGATGTTTTCATCTAAAAACGGTTTTATTTTTTCTTCAAAATACGATGTATGTTCACTAGGTATATTACCAGCAATGATTAATTTCCTATTCGATTTTTTTGCAATGCTTATAGCCACATGAGTGCCTTTAATCTCTTCTATTCTTCCTAAAAAAACTAATGGCGCATCTTCTTGAACAATATTATTAAAGTGAAATGCTTCTAGAGGAACCCCATTATAGATTGTGTAAGCATCGCCTACTTTTGAGATTTGATTGCTTATGTAATCACTGCAACCCGTAAATGAAATTGTATTTTTTTTTGACAGTTGTACAGCTTTTTTTATTTGAGAAATAGTTGGTTCTCGCTGATACGACATAATTTTTTGCACACCAAACGGTAATAGTGGGAATAAATATAACAGCCTACTAAAGCTATGTATTATATCAAACTTGTATTTAATATAGGTCTTCGTTATTAATAAACTGTTTTTTAAAACTGAATCTCTTTCGGAAGAATAAGGTATAAACCTACATCCCTTTGCCGGATTTGATTCTGGATGAGCAATAAGAGTTACCTCATGTCCAGATGCAATGTATTCTTTTATTAGCATATCCAAAACACGCTCTATTCCTCCATAATGTATTGGAGGTACAGGTATAAAAGGATCTGCGGTGATTAATATTTTCATTTTAACAATGAACTATAAATTACATTCATTTCATTATACAACATCTTTGTATCCCGAACTTCTTGAATATTACGAGAGGCCTGAGCAACTTTCTCTTTGTTATTAATTAGTTCAACGATTTTGTCTCTCAACTCATTTTCAGAATTAATTAACCACCCTGTAAGATTATTTTCAATAAGCTCAACCGCACCTCCTTTATTGTAAGAAAGCACTGGTACCTTCCTTCCAAATGCTTCAAATATTACATAAGGGCCAGTTTCTAACCAAGAAGAAGGAACAACTAATAAATCAATATTATCTAAGAACTGGATAACTTCATCGGCATTTAGATTTTCTTGCCAATCTACATTCATAGTCTTCGAAAACTCATAGTTAGTTTGATAATACTCAAGTTCAAGTGTAGATTTTATTCCTGCTACAAAGAGTTTTACTTTCGATGGGTCTTCCTCTTTTAAAATACTTAATAACGTATGTAACCCTTTTAAAGGCACTATACGCCCAATGAAGCCTATTTTTAATGATTCATTTATATTTATATCTTTCGATTTCAGTATATGCTTTTCATTTACTGCTTGCCTACATATAGCTAATTTATTTTGTGCAAATCCGTTAATCTCTAAAACAATACTTTGCCAGTTGCTAACAACAATTACCTTATTAACAATATTTTTAAAAATCTCAATTGCATTAACTTTATTATCGTAAATTCTTAAAGCGGGGAAAATACTTTTTGTTGCACTTAGAGTAGACATCTCCGCAATTAAATTTCTAAAGGTAGAATTGTGAAACCCTCTACTTTCCAACAAGCAATTCATACATCTATTTTGATCCAGCTTACCATCACAAATATTTTTTCCATAAATCATTAAATCGCCACGAATGCAACTAAAACTAGTTATGTGTGCAGTAAAAACAGTAACTACACTATCTTCCGACAATTTCTTCAAATGATTTACACCAAGAGATGGAGTATAGGTATGTAAATGAAAAACATCAGGTTTGTAATCTTTTACAATTTTATATAAATCTTTGTAATTATTCGGATTTTCAACTTCTTGCGATAAACTATTTATAAAGGGAATATATACAATTGGAATACCATCAAAAGAAGATCTCTCTTCTGTATTGGATAAACTCAATACCATACACTCATGTCCGTTTGCAATTAGCTCTTTTGCTAATTGGTAAACATACATTTCAGTTCCACCTTTAGTAATTGGGTAAAAATATTCTGATGCTAATAAAATCCTCAACTTAGTTTACGTTTATAGTAAGCGATTTTCTCCGCTGTTCTGTAACCAAATAGTTTGCTTATTGCACGAAGACCTTTAGAATTTTCTGGTATGTACTTATTATCAATATCCAAAATTAAATTTACTGCTTCTTCATGTTTATTTTTATCAAGTACAGAAAATTCGTTTACACAAAAACGCAATACGTTAATTATTGCATTTTTCTTCTCTGTATCTAGTGGATAATCATTTCTCCAGATGGCATCAATTTGCTTTGCATTTTCAAAACAATCGTTCATAAAATTAAACCGATTGCGGGTAGACAATGAGCCTGCTTCATGCACTCTGTAATATCCCATTATTCCTGGGGTATAAATAAATTTAGCATTATGTAAAGCTGCATCTAAGGCATATCTTGCATCTTGAATAACAGGAAGGGTAGTATTCCAATTGCCTATTAATTTGGTAACCTTTCTAGAATACAACAACGCTGCTAATGGAATCCAAAAGTCCGTAATTAATTCAATTTCTGGCCTTAGGCTCATCTCTCTTTCCACAATCTCCAATTCCTTATAAACAATATCAGCTTCTGTAAATTTAATCCAATCGCCGTAAGCAACATCTGCATGAGCATCTGTTAATGCCTGAATTTGCTTAGTCAACTTACCCTTTGCCAATAAATCATCAGCATCTAAATATTGTATGTAATCTCCTGAAGATTTCTCCAATCCCAAATTCCTCGCTACGCTTACTCCAGCATTATCCTGATAAAAGTATTTTATTTTATTCTCATACTTTTTTAACACCAGTTCTGTATTATCTGTAGATCCATCATTTACTACAATAATTTCTATACTCGGATAATCTTGATTAAACACAGATTCCAAAGTACGCTCTATTGTTTTAGCTGAATTATATGCTGGAATAATAACAGATACTAACATTAATTTACAGACTTTAATTCCCAGCGAGCTGGATAATTCAAAGGACCAATAATTTGATGACTGTATGGATTGATGATACCAGAATTAGAAATGAAATCGAAAGTTAAGGCATCAAACTTAATATCTAAATCTTGATATCCATCTCCTAAATAAACACTTATATTATAAGAGCCAGAATGCAAGGGAATATTTTCAACAAAGAATGTTGCTATTCCATGTTTTGTATGAACATCTAAAGTATCGTTATGATGCATCTTGAAATTTGTACCATAAATAGTAGCACCATACATGGTAGAAAATGTTAAGCCAACATTAGGGTTTACATCTAAAGGCCAATTGTATTCAACTATAACTTTTAAATTCCCTTTAATTAACTCCATTGGATCTAATTCAATGTTTAGAATTTTAGGTTTTGTTATATCTACAATTTCACTTTTATTATCAATGTTTTTATTATCTCGCAAATAAGAATCAATAACTAAACGAGTATCATCATACATCATCAGCTCACCACGTTTTAAGTACATAGACTTATTACATAGGTTAGCAACAACATCCATGTTATGACTAACAAATAATACTGTACGTCCGTCTTTCTTACTTACATCATCCATCTTCCCTAAACACTTTTTCTGAAATTGTGCATCACCTACTGCAAGCACCTCGTCTATAATTAATATCTCTGGCTCTAAGTGTGCTGCAACAGCAAATGCTAATCTTACATACATCCCAGAAGAATACCGTTTTACAGGTGTATCTAAAAATTTTTCTATTTCCGCAAAGTCTACAATCTCATCAAACTTCGATTTAATTTCTTGTCGAGTCATTCCTAGTATTGCACCATTTAGATAAATATTTTCACGACCAGTAAGTTCGGGATGGAAACCTGTTCCAACTTCAAGCAAACTTGCCACTCTTCCTTTTATCGTTATCTTTCCTGAACTAGGTTCTGAAATTCTACTTAATAATTTTAATAAGGTTGATTTCCCAGCACCATTTCTTCCAATAATGCCAACTCTATCCCCCTTTGTAATATTGAACGTAAGATTCTTTAAAGCCCAAAAATCCTCGCTTTCGCCAGTTTCACTTTTCGACTTAAAAATATTTTTAATTCTATTTGCAAGCACATCTCTTAGTGCAGTATATTTCTGATTCCCTTCATGTGATAAATGGAATAATTTTGAAATATTTTCTGCAATTATTATTTCTTCATTCATACTATTCATTTTCAAATATCAACTATATAGAATCTGCAAATCCTTTTTCCATTTTCCTAAAATATTGCACTCCAACAATAGTAATAACTATGGTTGCTAGTATTGCTGCATAAAGCGAATAGCTATTAATCTCTGATCCTGTATTTAAAATACACCATCTAAATCCATCGATTACACCAACCATCGGGTTTAATGAATATGCCCATTGGTATTTTTCTGGAACTATAGAACTGCTAAATCCAACAGGTGAAATGTACAACCCAAATTGTATAATAAATGGGATGATATATCTAAAATCTCTGTATTTAACATTTAACGCTGTTAACAATAACCCTAAACCAAAGGCTACAAAAAATACGAGTAAAATAAATAAGGGTAAAAAGACGATATGCCAACTCGGTATATACTGATACCATAAACATAATCCTACTAATATGATAAAAGAAATTGCAAAGTCTATTAAACTCACAATTACCGAACTTGCTGGAATAATTAAACGAGGAAAATAGACTTTCGTAATTAAGTTAGCATTGCCAACTAAACTACCACTGCTCTCTGATAATGCATTCGCAAAAAATTGCCATGGTAGCATGGCGGCATATACCAATATGGCATAAGGCACATTTCCTTCCGAAGGCAGTTTGGCTACTTTGCTAAATACCACTGTGAAAATAATCATGGTTAACAATGGGCGAATAATCCCCCAAGCTGCGCCAATAAATGTTTGTTTATATCGAACTTTAATGTCGCGCCAAGCGAGAATGTAAAACAATTCTCTGAATCGCCATAAATCCTTCCAATAATTTTTTTCTGCCCTACCGGCTTCTATAATAATTTCCATTTTAAAGAATTATTGATTCAACATTATGTTCAAATTGTTCCGAAGAAAAAATCGATTTGCACTTTTCGGAAAGCGCCACCTTTTGTTCATTCCCCCAGCTGATAGAAAGCATATTTTTTATAGCCGTACTTAATTCATCGGTGTTCTCTGGATCAACTAAGGCAGACTCGGTCATCTTGCAAATTGCATCAACACTGCCATCTTTATTTCCCCCTATTACTCTCAATCCATTTGCCATAGCATCTATAAACACTAATCCAAACCCCTCTCCCATGCTTGGCATTACAAATAAATCAGCAGCTTGGTAATACATTTCTAATTCCTCATCGCTAGAAAAACCAACTAGTTTAACGTTATCAATTAAATCAAACTTAATTAATAAATCAAATAACCGTTGCTTCTCAATATCGTCGCATTTACCAATAATATGATACACAATAGAATTATCTTGTAATTTATAAAGTGCTTCAAGTGTTTTATCGTACCCCTTATAAGCTTCTTCATGAGACAATCTACCCACCGTAATTAACAATCGTTGATCTTCTGCAATTCCATTTTTTTTTCGAAACTCAATATGCGCTTTCTCATTTACTCCATATTCTCTAATTGGATCTAATGAGTTTGACAATACAATTGATTTTGATTTAACTTGTGGGTAGCGAACTAAAATATTATTTAATGTAAAATTACTTACTGCAAGAATTTTATCAGCTTGTAACAATAAACGTTCTTGTATACCACTTAAATTCGCCCAAGCTTCTATTCCATGTAATTGTACTATTACCTTTAATTTTGGGTTTACTAATTTTGCTATTAATACAAATAAGGATAAGTTCAAGTGTGGTATTATCACTACATCGCTTCTTATAGAATTCCAAATTGCATTCATCCCAAACATCCATTTGTTCCCTTCACAGAGAGTTACTTTTTCAATGTCGATGTATCTATTGTCTATTTCAGAATCGTACATCGAAATTGCACTAAGCTTAATTTTTTTTTGTTGGTGAAAATTATTTAACGCAAATAACCAATTCTTACACACCTGCTCAATTCCTCCAGTAGTAAATATCTTCAACCCTAAAAACAAAACCCTCATACTAATCTAACTGTGTTAATGCCCAAATTTTAGACCAATGCGTTTTATTCTCTTTGAATAAGTGGTACTCTTTTAACTTCTCTTTTGAATTCATTTTATTTAAAATAAATTCTGAATCCTTCAACCATTCTTTAAAAGGAAATTGAAACCCTTTTTTCGGGCGATTGTAAATTTCCTTTGGAAGTATATCTACAAAAGCATTTATAAGTACTTCCTTTTTCCCAGGATGTGGATACAACTCTTGTTCATCCATACTCTCTACTAGTGCTAAAAATTCATTATCCAAAAATGGCACTCTAATTTCTATGCCATGCTTCATGCTCATAAAATCTGAGTCTTTAAGCAATTGATTTTGCATATACATTTCTCTCTCCATTCTAGAGATATCGCTTAATGAATTTAGTTTTCTTGCAGTAGATGGTGTATATGTATTTAATTGCTCCAACACTTCTTTCGTAGAACTATTTAATATTGATGCAATTTTTACGGGAGTATAAAATCCTCTAAGCAATAAATAATCGCACACATCATCACTCAATTTTAAAAATTCTAATCGCTGAAAATTCCCTGGGAGTACTCCAGAAAATTTTGTAATCAAAGATTTATATTGATGAGCCTTTTTCAATTGATTTAATCTGCCGAATGATGGATAGCCTCCAAATATTTCGTCAGCTCCTAATCCAGACAACACAGCCTTTAGTTTATTCTCCTTTGCATACTTAGAAATAAACCACGTGTTCACCCCATCATTACTCGGCATGTCGTAATCACCTAATATAGTTTCAATATTTTCTACAAAATCATTCTTGGTTAACAATAATGCATGATGGTCTGAATTTATTTTTTGTGCAATTAAATCTTGAAAGTATTTTTCAGAATATTCACCTTCATTAAAATATATAGAAAGGGTATGAAGCTCTTTCGCTTGCTCATCAGCTAATAATGTTAATATCGACGAATCTATTCCTCCGCTCAAAAATAAACCAATGGGCGCGTCTGCTAGCATATGCCTTCGCACAGAATTCATTAATTCATAAGCAATATCTGAAACACCTATATCACTGTACTTTTTATTACTAGTATAATAATATTTATGAATAGAAAATTTTTTATCAGAAATATTGTACTCTAAATAAGAAGATTTTGGCAAAGCAAAAACATCTTTTAATTTAGTATGAGGTTCTGGTAAATGCCCATATGCTAAAAATAAAGTTTTCCAATAATCATTTTCCTCTCCAACAAAACTTTTAAATGCTTTTGTTTCGGATGCAAAAATCAATTGGTTATTACTTGTAGAATAATACAATGGTTTTATCCCATTGGGATCTCTAACTAAATATAATTTTTGATTTTTATTATCATACAATGCAAAGGCAAACATTCCATTTAATTTGGAAAAAGAGTTTACACCCCACTGATTAAATGCATGAATAATAACTTCGGTATCGGAAACAGTTTTAAAGTGATGTCCCAAAGAAATAAGTTCTTTCTTTATTTCTGGAAAATTATAAACTTCTCCGTTATAAGAAATAGAAATAGATGAATCATCCAAGCTCATGGGCTGCGCTGCAGCATCACTTAAATCAAATAACGAAAGTCTGCAATGCCCAATTCCAATAGTCTTGTCTATTAACAATCCTCTGCCATCCGGACCACCATAAATCATGCTGGTGATCATTAGCTCAACATCGGCTTTTAATTGATCTTGATATCTTAAGGAGTCTACGATTCCTGCTATTCTACACATGGAAAATATATACGGCTTCGCCCCCTCGGTCACATAAAGTATGCCCCGAAACGACACCTAAATATAGTTAAAAAACTGGTTCGAGATAGACGGAAGGGATATTTAAAATGATTGATTTACCGAGCTGGTCGAATCGTACTAGAAATCGTTTAGCGTTTTTATTTTCTATTAATTCACCTTTCAAACCAAGAAATGGTCCCGCTTTAATTATTACACTTTCTCCTTTTTCGAAATGATGGTCGGAAATATCTAATTCAGATTCACTACTCAATAGGAGTTTGATATTATCAATTTGATCATCTCTAATGATTGCCGCTTTACCTGAAAATGAAATGTATTTAACAACTCCTTGTACCTGCAAAACTTCTAAGTATTCGCGTTCTGAAACTCTAACAAATAAGTATGATCTAAAAAGTGGATCCTCTACCCATTTCTTACGATCAGACCATTGCTTGAGAGATTTTAGCAAAGGTAAATAGACTTCTACACCTCTTTGATGAAGTAATAATGCTGTTTTTTTTTCGGCTCTAGGATTGGTATAAACTGCATACCAATGGTATTCTGGAATAGACATTAAACACTACCTTTTAAATAGTTTACGAATTA
>CALRIM020000003.1:0-44577 GCA_943360385.1 Rhizobium sp. Q54
TCAGTTGATCGTTTTGATCGAAAGAGGCTGCAGTAACCTGATATTCGCAATTATTTTTAGAAACATTGTTGGATGAAAAATAAACTATTGGTTTAAACTTTAATACTTTCTCAATAATCCATGTTTTTGTTTCTTCTAATGTTGGCTCTTTAACAGGCTCCACTACTGGAGGAGGTGGCGGCAATGGTTTTGGAGCAACCTTTTTAGCAGGTTTTCTTCTCGCTTTATTAGATACTTGTGCTTCTGCATTAAAAACTAAAAACAACGCAAACACAAAAAATAGTATGTAAATTAATCTTTTCATTAATTAATAGGATAATAATTCATTAATAGCAATACTTACTTTCTCAGCATTAGGAATCATTTCAAATTCTAAGGTTGAATTTAAAGGAATTGCAGGCAATACTTCCGAGCCTATCACTTTAATAGGTGCATCTAAATATTGAAAACATTCTGATGCAATTCTACCCGCAAGAGCTTGTGCGAATGAGTTATGCACTGGCTCTTCTGTTAAAACCATACATCTTCCATTCTTTTTTACCGAAGCAAAAACCATTTCTGTATCTATTGGATGTATACTTCTTAAATCCACTATTTCTACTTGAGATTTCATAAATCTAGACGCATTTTTTGCCCAATAAACACCCATCCCATAAGTAATTATCGTTACGGTATTTGGATGCTCTTCGGTAATCGATTCCTGAACTATTCTACCCTTACCAATTGGAATGATGTAATCTTCATCTGGTTCAATAGTTTTAGCTTCTTCGGTACCTTTTATTTTAGACCAATACAATCCTTTATGTTCTAACATAATTACAGGATTCGGATCGTAATAGGCTGCTTTCATCAATCCTTTTAAATCTGCTCCAGTAGAAGGGTAACATATTTTTATCCCGCGAATATTTGAAAGTACAGATTCTACAGAAGAAGAATGATATGGCCCACCGCTACCATAAGCACCAATAGGAACACGGATAATTGCACTAACTGGCCATTTACCATTAGATAAATAACATGATCGAGCAACTTCTGTAAATAATTGATTTAATCCTGGCCAAATATAATCGGCAAATTGTACTTCTACAATTGGTTTTAATCCAACAGCCGACATACCTACGGTACTTCCAATAATAAATGCTTCTTGAATTGGAGTATTAAAAACTCTATGATTTCCGAATTTACCTGCAAGGGTTGCAGCTTCTCTAAAGACACCTCCCAACCTAGCTCCTACATCTTGCCCGTATAATAAACATTCTGGATGTTTTTCCATTAGTTCTTTTACTGCAAACAAAGCGGAATCAACCATTAATGTTGCTTCTTTTCCTTTGGGTTCTCTTTCTCCATCTTCAGAAATTACTGGTGTTGGAGCAAAATCATTTGTATATAAATCTTCTGGGTGAGGATCTTCTGCCAAAAGCGCCTTTTCATATTGAATCTGAACATCCTTTCGAACTTTTGTATCTAAGGCATCCAGTATAAGTTCTTCTATTCCGCTATCAATTAAATATTTTTTGAACTTTGGATAGGGGTCTCTTTCACTTGCTTTTTCTAAATCATCACGATACCACTCTTTTCGAACCCCAGAAGTATGGTGATTAAGCAAAGGCACTTTCGCATGAATTAAAAATGGTCTTCTTTCTTTTCGAACAATCCCGATCACCTCTTCAATTGTGTTGTAAGATTTAACAAAATCAGTACCATCAATAGAACGAACTTCTAATCCTTTAAAACCCAATGCATACTCGTTTGCATCCATCGCTCGTATTTCATCTGCAAAGGCAGAAATATCCCATTCATTATCTTGCACTAAATATATAATAGGTAATTTCTTCAAAACTGCCATCTGAAAAGCTTCCGCTACTTCTCCTTCAGTAATACATGCATCTCCTAATGAACACACTACCACTGGAGAATTTTCATCCTTAGTCAGTAGGCCCGTTTTTTCTTTGTATTGAATTCCCATTGCTATTCCTGTGGTAGGAATTGCCTGCATCCCTGTAGCAGATGATTGATGAGGGATTTTTGGCATATCGGGACGATTTAAACTTGGATGAGAATAGTAAGTTCGTCCACCTGAGAAAGGATCATCTCTTTTAGCCAATAATTGAAGCATTAACTCATATGGCTTCATTCCTATTGCCAATAACATGGCGTCATCACGGTAATATGCTGATAAGTAGTCTTGCGCCTTTAACTGCAGACCCATTGCTAGTTGTATGGCCTCGTGTCCACGAGACGTAGCATGAACATATTTTGCAGTAACTTCCTTATTGGCTTCATAGAGTTCTGTAAGTGCTTTCGCAGTACACATTAACTCCCACGCTTTCAATAATATATCTTCAGGAACTTGAGATTCTTTTACTGGTTTATCTTTACTTGCCATATTTTGGTAAAAGGAACAAATATAGTGAAAAAATGTATCGGGTATCAGGTATCGAGTATCGAGATTTTTTACCCGATACTCGATACCTGATACCCACTACTCTATTTGGTTTTGAACTTATTTATCGCATTAACCGTAAATTCAGAAAGAACTAACTTACCGCTCATCTCAGCTCTTTCAATTAATAAATCATCCCAATGATCGGTACCAGTCCATGCTGCCTTTTTGAGTAACATCATCGCTTCTGGGTTTGAATTAGATAATCTATGAGCTAATTGATGCACAGCATCATCTAATTGATGAATATCTTCTACGACTTCTGCGTACAATCCTTTTTCCTTTGCCCAAGTTGCCGTTTGCCATTCGGTGGCATTTATAGCCATCTGACAAAAAGCAGAAGAACCAACTTTACGTTCCACAGCAGGGCCAACTACAAATGGACCAATGCCCACTGCCAATTCACTAAGTTTCACTGATGCATTTGATAAAGCAATTGCGTAATCTGCAGCAGATGCAATTCCAACACCACCTCCAACCGCCTTGCCTTGTACTCTGGCAATAACAAATTTAGGTGCTTTACGCATTGCATTTATTACTCCTGCAAATCCAGAGAAAAATTTCTTTCCTGTTTCTAAATCCTTAATCGAAATTAATTCATCAAAACTTGCACCTGCACAAAACGCTTTCTCTCCTTCACTTTGCAAAACAATAACCTTTGCCTCTGCATTCTTTCCTAACCCTTCAATTTCTGAGGCTAATTTTCTTAATATTTCACCAGGTAATGAATTACTTTGAGGATGAAAAAAAGTAATCGTTCCAATTCCGTCGTTGATTGTTGATTTTACAAAAGCATCCATATGAGTATCGTGTATTGAGTATCGTGTATCGAGTTTATATTTTTACAAATATAATTATTTACCTGATACTCGATACCTGATACCTGATACTAGAAAGTAATTCTATAAAGTGGCACAGGGAAAAATCCTTGCTGATACTCTGTTGTTATTTTATTTGTCTCGGGGTTATAACTCTGACGGAACACATTTTTATTATTTGTTAGGTTCTGAAAATCTACTGCAAATTCCGAAGTGAATTTTTTATGTTCCTGTCTAAATGAAATTTTAAAGTCGGTTCTAAAATAAGATGGTTGCAAATCTGTATACGCTTTAGAATTATCGTAAACTGCTTCTTTTGCATTAAAGGATTTAGTATAATCTAATGGGGTTAAATATTTCCCACCAGATTGTGTAACTTTAAAATTAAGAGTTAATACGTTTCCCTTTTTTCCAATATTAAATTCTTTACCCACCAAGGCGTTTATTACGTACTTTGTATTAAATGCAGTGTTTCGCTCCACATTGTCGCTACCTTTATATTTTGAATCGAAAACAGATGTAGTAACCAAATAGTAAAATCCTCTATTAAAAAATCGTTCTAATGTAAGTTCTATTCCATAGTTAGTTGCTTTACCATTGTTTATTAAACTATCAACATTCGATGGAGCAAAATCGGCACCAGTGTTTACCGAAGAAAATGAACTTAAACTTTGAGTTACTGGAATATTATATAGAGATTGAAAGTAAGTTTCAATTTTTAATCTCGTAATTTCATTAATCGATAAATCGTATGCAACAACGTAGTGATTGCTATAAGTATAGTCTAGTGTTTTATTTGTATAAATCAATCCGTTTGTTGTAGGTGTAATTACATAATAGGTGTATATACTTTGAGCTTGTGCATTTAATCCATAAGCTGCGGAAATTGATTGACGAGCATCGAATAAATATTTTAATCCAACTCTAGGTTCTATAGAAGTTGCTTTGGATAGGTTATGATATTGTGAATGAATACCTGTATTTAATGCAAGTTTTTGTGTAAATCTGTGTTTCCATTGAGCATATCCCTGAAACATATATATTTTATCGTCCACATCTACTCTAACCTTTTTCGTAACTCCGTTATAATAGCGTGCATTATATAAATCGAAATATGTTAGCTCATTAATTACACCAAATTGAAGCGTATTTTTTGAATTTAATTTACGAGATAATATAGCATTTGCACTCCATTTACTTGTTTTAAAATTTGCTTCTGCTTCTGGGTAAGCAACTCTAGTAATATAGCTAATGGAATCCCCTTTAAAGTCTTCAAACGTAGTACTTAAACCAACAGTAACTTTTAAATTGGTTCGCGCATTAAATTGATGATCTACTGTTAATCCAGTAATGCTTGTTGAATATTTTACAAATGTATTTGTATTTGCACTTCCATATAAATCAGGCTTCGTAGTATCTACTTCATTTCCCAGAAAATCAACCTTACTATTTCCTGCTATACCAAATATTGCAATTGAAGTTTTAGTAGAAATAGGGAAATTGAATTTATAATTCACATCTTGATATAAAGGAACGGCTGTACCCGTTCCAAAATTTATACCCAATTTATTAAATACTCCTAAAGTAGAATACCTATAGTTTATTAAATAAGATGCTTTGCTTTTTTTTGAAAAAGGTCCTTCTGCACCAAACTCAAATCCATTAAAACCAACTTGTCCAACATACTCTCCTTTATCAGCATTTCCATTTCTTAATTTCAAATCGAACACCCCAGCAGTTGCATTTCCATATTGAGCGGGGAAAGCACCTGTCATGAAATCCGATTTATCTAAATTATTATTATTTAACATACTTACTGGTCCACCAGTACTTGTTAACGCACCGAAATGATTAGGGTTTGGGATATTTAATCCTTCCATTTGCCATAACATTCCTTGAGGAGAATTACCTCTTACAACAATATCGTTTCTGGAATCATTTGCTCCAACTACACCTGCAAAATTTGCTGCCATGCGAGATGGATCCCCAAGTGCCCCTGCATATTTTTTGGTGTCATCAATATTAAAAGATCGTGCACTTACTGTACTCATTTCATTATTGGTTCCAACTTTATCTTCCGATTTTTTAAACACTACTTCCACTTCAGAAATATTATTCACTCTCTCTGCTAAATTTATATTTAGCTCTACTTCCTTGCCAGTAGTTACAATAATGTTACTAATAGTTTGTTCTTCATAGCCTAAATAAGTAACCTTAAAAGATTGCCTTCCGAGTGGTACTTTAGGCATTCTGAAATTCCCATTTACGTCTGTTGCAACACCAAGAATTGGATTTGAATTCAACAACACTATGGTTACTCCAGTTAATGGTGAATGAGAGGCTTCATCAATAATTTTACCTCTTACAGTTTGTGTTGTTTGAGCATTTATATAGCTACTTACCAATACAAAGGCTAATGTTATGTACAACTTAGTTTTCATTTTGAGTGTTTTGATGATGCAAAAATGAGACAATAATATGATACATACCATTGACTTGAGTCAAGAAATCATTACAAACACATTTATTGATTTGAATCAATTTAATTTAGCATTCGCTTTCTAATTCGACTTAATGCTTCTGGGGTAACGCCAAGATAGGAAGCAATCATGTATTGTGGTACTCTTTGCAATAAATCTGGTCGGTTTTTAGAAAATTTCACATAACGTTCTTCAGGGGTTTCAAATAACAAGGAGTTATTTCGTAGTGAAATTTGTGTAAACAAGAATTCCGCCATTAACCTTCCAAATTTCTGCAAATTAGATACTTTGTTATATAACTGCTGAATAGTATCATAATCCAGCAACACTAATTCACAATCTTCTAAAGCTTCTATATAAATCATACTTGGTTGACGTAATAAGAAACTACAGTAATCAGACATGTATTCATCTTGTGAGAAAAAAGATTCGATATATTCTTTCCCATCTTTAATATGAAAAGCTTTCAGTAAACCATAATTACAATAAGTTACATCATTACAAATATCTCCTGCCTCCTGAAACTTTTCGCCTTTTCTTATGTGTTTAATTCTGAATTTTGGCCCAAGTAAATTCCACTCCTCTTCTGTAAGAGGAATAAACTTTTCGTAGAATTTTCTTACTTGTTGAAGCATAACTTTGAATTAGTCCTAGGCCTAAATAGTCCAATGATATATTATAAAGTATGAATTGTGAATTATAAGTTATAAATAGTTAATCGTTATTGAGTTATTGGAATTAAAAAACGTAAATCGTATTACGTAATACGCAATACGATTTACATTTTTTTAATTACTCCTGATTACGTTTTTTTACCATCGTTAGAATAGTAGCAATTGCAACTGTTTCGCCAGTTTCATCGTAAACATCTACGAGGAATTTCACAATACCTTTTGCAACATCATCTTCCGATCGTTTTTCTTGATCTACTTTTTCTTTTACCGTTAGTCTTACTCCAATTGTGGCGCCAGGGTAAACAGGTTTAGTAAATCTACATTCTTCTAAACCGTAGTTTAATAAAACAGGTCCTTTTTTTGCATCTACAAATAAACCTGCAGCTGCAGATAAAACAAAATAACCATGTGCTACTCTTCCTTCGAAAATTGTTCCATCTAAAGAGGTTGCATCTGTATGAGCATAGAAATGATCCCAACTTACATTAGAAAAATTTACAATATCGGCTTCGGTAACTGTTCGTTTTGCAGTAACAACCGTTTCACCAATTTCAATATCTTCAAAATGTTTTCTAAAAACATGAACGTCTTTTTCGGGTTGATTACCTCCATATTGATATTGATTGGTAACAGCCGTTAAAGTGGTTGGTGAGCCTTGAATAGCGGTGCGTTGCATATAATGCATCACACCTCGTTTACCTCCCATTTCTTCA
Organism: Rhizobium sp. Q54; assembly: GCA_943360385.1. Classification (GTDB taxonomy): domain Bacteria; phylum Bacteroidota; class Bacteroidia; order Sphingobacteriales; family Sphingobacteriaceae; genus CAJBVG01. Next base: position 7,129 of record CALRIM020000003.1, read on the forward strand.
CCGCCTCCAGCTCTACCCGGGCCTCCATGTGTAAGTAAAGGCATTGGCGAACCATGGCCAGTGCTTTCTTTCGCACAGTCTGCATTTAACACTAATATTCTACCATGATGTGAGGCTGCTCCTATTACAAAATCTCTTGCTACTTTATTGTCGGCTGTTACTATTGAACAAACTAACGACCCTTTTCCAAGTTTCGTTAATTCAATTGCATCTTCTAATGTATCATATGGTAATATGGTACTTACCGGTCCGAATGCTTCGATATTATGGCAGTCGAGTTTATTAAAAGGATCATTATTTAAAAATAAAATTGGCGACATAAATGAGCCTTTATTTACATCGGCACCAATCAATTCTACTTTATCTATATTCCCAAAAACAATCTCTTGAGATTTCATTAATAATTTTACATTTTCAATTACATCGTGTAATTGATCTTTACCAGCCATCGCACCCATTCTTACTCCTTCTACATTAGGATCTCCAATGGCAGTTTTAGCTAATCTTTTTCCCACCTCAATTTGTACATCTTCTACAAATGCTTTTGGCACAATAATTCTTCTAACAGCTGTACATTTTTGTCCAGCTTTTATGGTAATTTCTTTACAAACTTCTTTTACAAAGAGTTCAAATTCTGGTGTTCCAGGTTTCGCATCTGGCCCCAAAACACTAGCGTTCAGAGAATCTGCTTCTAAGTTAAACGGTACCGATTCTGCAATTACTCTTGGGTGTGCTTTTAATTTCATTCCAGTTGATGCCGACCCAGTAAAGGTTACCACATCTTGATTTGTTACAGATTCTAATATTCCATTTGCAGAGCCACAAATTAATTGTAATGCTCCTTCTGGTAAAATTTTCGATTTAATAATTTCCTTTACTACAGCCTCTGTAAGAAAAGAGGTAACGGTAGCAGGTTTTACTACTGCTGGGACACCTGCTAAAAAATTCACAGCAACTTTTTCTAACATTCCCCAAACAGGGAAGTTGTATGCATTAATGTGAATTGCAACTCCTTCTTTTGGAACACAAATATGATGACCAATAAAGGTTCCATTCTTAGATAATTTTGCAGCCTCACCATCAACATAATAAGTCTCATCTGGAAACTGACGACGTAAACTTGCGTATGCAAACAAATTCCCTATTCCACCTTCAATATCAATCCAACTATCAATACGAGTAGCGCCTGTTGCCCAACTTACTTTATAAAATTCTTCCTTTTTAGAATTTAAAAACATAGCCAATGCTTTTAACATTCTACCACGCTCATGGAATGTCATTTTACGTAATGCAGGCCCGCCCACTTTACGAGCGTAATCTAACATTATGGAAAAATCCAAACCAGAACTATCTGCTTCGTAAATAGCTTCTCCAGTAATAGAATTATATAAGGTAGTTGCTTTGCCCGTACCTTCTACCCATTTACCGGCTGCATAGTTTTGTAATTTTTGCATGAACTTATTTTTCTAATTATGGTAATGTAACTGTTCCACTTTTTGTATACCACAAATGGTATTCTGCAATTAATCTCCCAGCTTTTACAGCAGGGTCTTCATTAATTAGTGCTTTGGCTTGTTCAATTTCAGCAAGGTTTAATACTAAAATTCCTTTTATTTTTTGTTCATCTTGAAATGGACCTGCCATTATTAATAACCCTTCTTGATACATTGAAGTTAAATGATCTAAGTGGTTTTTTTGTATTTCTGCAGCTTCCTTCTCAGTTTGTTTTCGATTCGGTCCTTCTTTTAAGAAAACCATAATATAGGTTTTCATTTCACCTTCATCAATTCTTTCTTTTTCACGTGGTGGTTTTTCAGCTCTTTTAACTTGAGCATCAGCAAAACTTATAAGCGTGGTTAGTAATACTAGAGATAAAATTATTTTTTTCATAATTATTTATTTTTTTTCCAAGTTGAATATATGTCTTGTTGTTTAGGTCTATTTTCTTCTTCAGCTCTTAAAGGTTCACATTCTTTTAAACTATCATAACAATCTTTAGGTAATTGTTGATACAAGGCAGTTCCTTTTGTTTTCCATTCAATCATTTGATTACTAACATCTTTTATTATTTTTGATGGATTACCTACAACTATTTTTCTATTGGGTATTATTGTTTCAGCAGAAATAAATGTAAGGGCCCCAACAATGCATTCATCACCAACTACTACATCATCCATTATTACTGCATTCATACCAACCAACGTATTTCTTCCAATAGTTGCTCCGTGTATAATGGCACCATGTCCAATATGTGCTGATTCTTTTAACAAAACAGTAGTTCCAGGAAACATGTGAATAGTACAATTTTCTTGCACATTACATCCATCTTCAATTATAATTTTACCCCAATCGCCACGTATAGCAGCGCCAGGACCGATGTACACATTTTTACCAATAATTACATTACCTGTAACTGCCGCTTGTGGATGTACAAAAGCTGATTCGTGTATTACTGGTTTATATCCTTGAAATTCGTAAATCATAAATTTAGTATCGGGTATCGGGTATCGGGTATCGGGTAATTGGATAATTATTCAATTTTATAATTATCTCGCTACTCGATACCTGTTACCCAATACTCTGTTAAGCTTTTTCTATTATCACTGCAAACCCTTGTCCTACACCAATACACATGGTAACCAGTGCATATTTTTTATTTTGTTCGTGTAGTTCAATTGCTGCAGAAAGTAAAATTCTTGCGCCCGACATACCTAATGGATGACCAAGTGCAATCGCGCCTCCATTTGGATTTATGCGTGCATCATCATCTTTTAATCCCCACGAACGAATACAAGCCAAACTTTGTGCAGCAAAGGCTTCATTCAATTCAATAATATCAATATCGTTCATTGTTAATCCTGCTTTTGCTAATGCTTTATTAGCCGCTTCCACCGGACCAATTCCCATAATGCGTGGTTCCACACCAGCTGCTCCCATGGAAACAATTCTAGCTAAAGGTTTTAAATTAAATTTCTTCAATCCCTCTTCAGATGCAAATAATAGTGCTGCTGCACCATCATTTAATCCAGATGCATTTCCTGCTGTTACTGTTCCTTCTTTTCTGAACGATGCTCTAAGTTTTGCAAGACCTTCTAATGATGTATTTGGTTTAATAAATTCGTCATTTGAAAAAAGAATTGGATCATTCTTTTTTTGTGGAATACTGATTGGCGCTATTTCTTTTGCAAATCTACCACGTTCTCTTGCAGCGGTTGCTTTTTGTTGAGATCGAAATGAAAATACATCTTGATCTTCACGAGAAATTTTATGAATATCCACTAAATTTTCCGCTGTTTCACCCATTGCATCTACACCGAATTTTTCTTTCATTTTCGGATTAATAAATCTCCATCCGAAACTAGTATCATGCATTTCTACATCTTTACCAAAAGGTGTTGATGCTTTAGACATTACCCAAGGTCCACGAGTCATATGCTCTATACCACCAGCAATCATTAAGTCTGCATCGCCAACCATTATATGCCTGGCTGCATCCATAGATGCCGATAATCCAGAAGCACATAAACGATTAACCGTTACTCCTGGCACTTCCTGTGGAATCCCAGCTAACAAACTCGCCATACGAGCAACATTTCTATTATCCTCTCCTGCTTGATTAGCACAACCCATAATTACATCACCCACTTCTTTGAAGTTCACTTCTGGATATTTTTCCATTAATGATTTCAATACATGCGCTGCTAAATCATCCGCTCTTACCGAGGATAATGTTCCTGTTAAACTACCAATCGGTGTTCTTACTCCACCTACTATATATGCGTTTTTCATTACTTTTATTTAGTTATTTGAAAAATGAAAATCGAAAATAGTAAAACTAAAGTTTAGTACTTTTTTCTATTTTCCATTTTCTATTTAATTTAATGCTACCATTCCTTATCACTTCTATACACTGTTCCCTTAAACAAGGCAACAACCTTATTATCTTGATTGGTTACAGAAATATCATATACGCCAATTCTATTCGTCAAAGATCTTTCTACTGTTTTTGCTGTTAATACATCACCCTCTTTACAAGATAATGTATGTGAAATAGATGTTTCAATGGACATACTTTTTCTCCCGTAAGCATTGCTAGCAAAGGCTAGCGCACTATCTGCTAAGGAATAAGTAATACCACCGTGTAAAACATCAAATCCATTTAACATTTCTTTTCTCACCGTCATTTTTAATGTAGAAATACCTTCCCCAATTTCCAATACCTCTATGCCCAACCACTTGCTGTAAGCGTCGTTATTAAACATATTTTGAACTATTTCCTTGGCTCTATTCATTTAATTTTAACTTGCTATTTGTTATTTGATTATTAAGCTAATTCGGTTATTTGTTATTAAGTTAATTAGATGTTCAGGAAAGTCATTAGCTCTTCATTAAATATATAATAACATAGTAACACAATAACTTAATAACTTTTTTCTTAATAAAAATGTTTCTTCTCCCTAACCATATGCTTCAACAAAACAGAAGGTCTATATCTGTCTTCTTCATAGGTTGCCATTAAACTCTCCAATTCTTCGAGTACTGCACCTAAACCAATTTCATCTGCCCAAGCTAATAATCCCTTCGGATAATTCACTCCTTTAGTCATCGCTAAATCGATATCTTCTTTAGAAGCAATATTTAAATACATGGTATCAATTGCTTCATTTATTAACATCGAAATTATTCTATTAAAAATATACTTCCCTAAATCTAAATCCTTATCCGCTTCTGAATTTATTGCTCCGTCTCTATAATCATAAAATCCTATGCCAGATTTTCTTCCAAATCTTTTTGCTTCGTATAAACGTTTCTGTGTAAGAGATGGTTTGAATCTTGGATCATAAAATAGTTGTTCCCAAACAGTTTCGGTCACTTTATAATTTACATCATGACCAATAAAATCCATTAACTCGAATGGACCCATTTTAAATCCACCAATTTCTTTCATTGCCCAATCAATTGTTGCGCAATCGGCAATTCCTTCTTCATACATTCTAATGGCTTCGCCATAAAATGAACGAGCTACTCTATTTACTATAAAACCTGGTGTATCTTTACAAACAACAACTGTTTTATTCCACGATTTAATTAAGGAAATTGATTGTTCGGTAATTTTAGTATCCGTTTGTAACGCTGGAATAATTTCTACCAGAGGCATAATATTCGCAGGATTAAAAAAATGAATTCCTATAAATCGTTCTGGTTTATTACATGCCGAAGCAATAGAGGCAATGGATAAAGAAGAAGTATTAGATGCAAGTATACATGTATCACTAACAATACTTTCTAAAGCTGCAAAAACTTCTTTTTTAACATCAATGTTTTCAACAATTGCTTCTATTATTAATTCGCAAGTGTTTAATTTATCTATACTCGATTGAAAAAATATTTTCGATAATACTTCATCGAATTTTTCTTGAGTACATTTTCCTTTTTCAACTAACTTTTGAAGTGATGCTTTCAAATTATTTCCTGCAGATTGAGCAGCTACAGGATTTGCATCATACACATGCACTTCATGTCCGGCCATAGCTGCAACTTGTGCAATCCCACTACCCATTGCACCTGAACCAATAACTCCAACTTTTATCAATTCCATTTTATTCTCCTTTAAACACTGGCTTTCTTTTTTCTAAAAAAGCATTTATACCTTCTTGATTATCGTAGGTACTTGCTGCCTTCGCTTGTAAATCTTCCTCTACTTCTAATTGATCTTCTAAATTATTAAACAACGATTCATTTAATGCTCGTTTCGTTAATCCGAAACCTCTTGTAGGCATTTGCGATAATCGTGTTGCAATTTCAGTTGCTTCTACCATTAAATTTTCTGCAGTAGAAACTTTGTAAATCATTCCGTATTGCAACGCTTGCTCTGCCGAAACTTTATCAGCTAAAAACATCATTGCTGTAGCTCGTTGTAACCCTACTAAACGTGGTAAGAAAAATGTTCCTCCACTATCAGGTATTAATCCAATGTTCGAAAAAGATTGAATAAAGGACGCCTTATCACTCGCTAAAACAATATCGCAACACAAAGCAATATTTGCTCCTGCTCCTGCGGCTACACCGTTTACAGCACAAACAATTGGTTTCTCAATATTTCTAATTCTTAGCACTATTGGATTATAATGTTCGCGTACAATGGTATCTATGGATGGTGCACCTTCAGCAATTGCTTCAGCTAAATCTTGTCCAGCGCAAAATGCTCTTCCTTCTCCTGTAATTAAAATTGCTCGCACATTTGCATCTTTCTCACACTCATCTAAACGAGCTTGCAATTCCAAAGCCATTTCTCTATTAAAACTATTCAATACATCTGGACGGTTCAATGTAAGTACTGCTAAATTGTTTGTTAATTTGTATTCTACTAACATTATTCTAATTTCTAATTTCTAAATACTAATTTCTAAATTCTAATTTCTAAATTCTAAGTAATGAGCACATGAGCACACGAGCAAATGAGCACACGAACACATGAGCACACGAACTAGATGCATTTAAAATAATCAAACGGTTCTAAACACTCTTTACATTTATATAATGCTTTACATGCAGTAGAACCAAACTGACTAGTTAAAATTGTATTTGACGAACCACAATGGGGGCAATTTACTTCCTCATCATGATCACCAGTTAATACATTAAGCTTATGTTTTACCTGTTCATTAGGAGGAGCTATTCCGTATTTTCTTAACTTTTCTTTTGCCTCTACACTCATCCAATCTGTTGTCCATGCTGGATTATAAACTGTTTCAATCTTAAAATCATCAATCCCATTTTCCCTTAAATTATTATTGATGTCCATGCTAATAGCCGACATTGCTGGGCATCCGGAATATGTTGGTGTAATCGTTATGATAAGCGAATGCCCTTCATAACGAAGGGCACGAATAATACCTAGCTCAACTACACTAATCACCGGAATTTCGGGATCTGGAATTCCTTCCAAAATTTTCCATATTTCAGCAATCGCTTTCATATGTTTACCATTTTGCACCAGGGAAAACGCGGTGTAGGTGTTGCATTTCTGCTAATAAAAATCCTAATTGTTCTGTATGTATACCATCTCTACTTCCTCGTTGCATAAACGTATCAGTAGGTATTTCTAAGGTTGCTTCTGCAAAAACTTCTTTTACTTTTGCTAACCACAATGGTTGAAGTGCTGATAAATCGCAAACGATTTTTTCATTGATAAGAATTTTATCAATCTCATTCATTTCAAATAATTCTCCGGTAAATCTATACAAATCGTTGATTGCGTTTTGAACACGAGTTTTACTTTCTACTGTGCCATCACCTAAACGGATAATCCATTTTGATGTATGACGCAAATGGTATGTAATTTCTTTCAAAGCCTTTGCTGCAATTGATGCCAGCGTTTCGTCTGTAGATTTTTGAAGTTCAGAATACAATAAGAAATCAAATACATCTGCGAAAAAATGACGAGCCATTACATATGCAAAATCTTTATTCGGTTGCTCTACCAGTAAGGTATTTAAAAATTCTCTTTCTGGTCGAAGGAATGCTAAATCATCTGCAGTTTTTCCTTTGCCTTCTACCTCTGCAGCATATTGTAATAAATGGTTTGCATTCCCAATTAAATCGAGTGCAATATTAGAGCATGCAATGTCCTCCTCTAAAAATGGGCCTTTGCTACTCATTTCAGATAAACGGTGACCAGAAATTAAATGTTGATCACCTAATCGAAGTAAATATTTATAAAGTGCTTCTTGTTTTGTCATGATTACATGTGTGTAATGCCTTCTGGAACTGTGTAAAATGTTGGGTGACGGTAAACTTTATCGTTCATTGGATCAAAAAACGAAGCGATATCCTCTGGTGAGGTTGCCACAATTTCTGATGCAGGAACTACCCAAATATTTGTTCCTTCACTTCTTCTGCAATAAAGATCTCTTGCATTTTGCAAAGCCATTTCTTTATCGTGTGCATGTACCGAACCACTGTGTTTATGGGGTTGTCCGGGTTTACTTTGTACAAATACTTCCCATAGTATTCCTTGTGTATCACTCATAATATTAAGCTGCTTTAGTGTTTAGTTTCTGTTTTTCTGCATACGCGTTTGCTGCCTCACGAACCCAAGCTCCATCTGTATGCGCTTTTATTTTTGCGGTAATACGTTCCTTGTTGCAAGGACCATTACCTTTTACCACATTCCAAAATTCATTCCAATCAATTGCTCCAAAATCATATGCTTTCTTTTCTTCATTCCATTTCAAATCAGCATCTGGAACTGTTAGTCCAATTTTATCCGCTTGAGGAACAGTTTGATTTACGAAACGTTGACGTAATTGATCGTTTGTTTCTCTTTTAATTTTCCATTTCATTGCGTTCTCTGTATTCGGCGATTCTTCATCTTTCGGACCGAACATCATTAAACTTGGCCACCACCATCTGTTAATTGCATCTTGAGCCATCGCTTTTTGTTCAGGAGTACCATCAGCCAACACACACATAATTTCATATCCTTGGCGTTGATGAAACGACTCTTCTTTACAAATACGCACCATTGCTCTAGCATATGGACCATAAGAAGTACGTTGCAACATTACTTGGTTCATAATGGCAGCGCCATCTACTAACCAACCAATTGCTCCAATATCAGCCCAAGTTAAGGTAGGGTAGTTAAATATTGATGAGTATTTCGCCTTTCCTGTATGTAATTGATCTAAAAGTTCCTCTCTAGAGATTCCCATAGACTCTGCGGCACTATATAAATACAATCCGTGACCAGCTTCATCCTGCACTTTTGCCAATAATACCATCTTGCGACGAAGGCTTGGAGCACGTGTAATCCAGTTTCCTTCTGGCAACATGCCAATTATTTCTGAATGTGCATGTTGAGAAATCTGGCGAATAAGATGCTTACGGTATTGTTCCGGCATCCAATCCTTAGGCTCAATCATCTCATTTTTAGCTAGTTTTGCTTCAAACCAAGCTTCTAATTCTTGTTCATTTAAGTGCGACATAGTTTACTATTGCTTATGACAAATTTATAAAAATATTGGTATCCTGAAACATAAAACGCTTATTCGGAATGGTTCAAAAAAAAACAAATATTAGAAGGCATTGTTCCAAAACGAATCCTTTTTTTATTTTTACGAGCAAATTACAGAAATGGCAAAATTTCATCCTTTAAAAATAGCTGATATCCGCAGGGAAACAGCAGACAGTGTAAGTATCGCATTTGAGATACCTTCTGTGTTCACAAATGAGTACCAATACACTCAAGGTCAATATGTAACCTTAAAAATGAACATCAATGGCGAAGAAATTCGTCGCTCTTATTCCCTTTGCAGCAGCCCAAAAGCTGATGCGGATTTTAGAATTGCAGCTAAAAAAGTGAGAGACGGCAGAATGTCGGTTGCTCTAAACGATACCCTTAACGTTGGCGATGTAATTGATGTGATGACTCCTATGGGGAATTTTTATCATCTTTCTTCAACAGCAAATAAAAATATTGTTCTTTTTGCAGGTGGCAGTGGAATTACTCCGATGCTTTCCATCATCAAAACAATATTAAAGGAAGACCCTACCTGTAATCTTACTTTGTTTTATGGAAATCAGAATGAGACCTCAACAATATTCAAATCAGAATTAGAATCGATAGCCTCAGCTAATCCAACTCGATTTAAACTGTTTTTAATTTTAGATGAAGCGCCTGCAAATTACCCTCCGTTGTATACTGGGTTAATGACTAAAGAAAAAGTTCTAGCATTAATAGAAAATCATGTTGGATTAAATTCAGATAACGAGTTTTTCATTTGTGGACCAACACCCATGATGAAAAATGTGGAAGATGCTTTAAATTCACTTCAACTTAAAAAAGAAAAAATTCATCTAGAATATTTCACCTCTACGTTAGAAGCAAATACAACAGCAGCAACACCTGTTGAAGGAGAAAAAGTAGTAGCGCAAGTAACTGTAATAATGGATGGCGATGAAACTACATTTGAATTAGCATCCGATGGGAAAAATATTTTAGATGCCGCAATGGATCAAGATGTAGACGTACCATTCTCTTGCAAAGGAGGAGTATGTTGTACCTGTAGAGCTAAAGTTTTAGAAGGGAAAGTTCAGATGAAAACAAATTATGCCCTTACTGAAGAAGAAGTTGCAGAAGGATTTATTTTAACTTGTCAGTCTCATCCATTAACTCCAGTGGTTGTGGTGGATTACGACGTTTAAACTGAGTAGCGGGTATCGGGTATCGAGTAGCGGGTAAATTATTTAATTTATCAATTTGCTTGATACTCGATACCTGATACTCGATACTCAAAATATGAATATCATCATCACAGGCGCATCAAGCGGAATTGGTTTCGAAGCCGCACTAGAATGGATCAAAGATTCATCGAATACTGTTGTGGCTATTGCTAGAAATATCGATAAGCTAAAGAGATTACATCAAATAGCGAAGGATTTGAATCCAGAATGTAATCTAATTCCCGTTCAATTTGATATTGTAAGCGGTGAATATGAACAAGGACTAATTCCATTTTTGCATCAAAAACTAGATGGTAAAATTGATATTCTCGTAAACAATGCTGGTGAATTAATTAACAAACCATTTCTCCAACAAATCGACGAAGATTGGTATCAAATGTTCGATAGTAATATACTTGGACATGTACATATGGTACGTAATTTAACTCCATACATGAACGAAGGCTCACACATCCTCAACATCAGCAGTATGGGAGGTTTCCAAGGATCAGATAAATTTGCAGGACTAAGCTCCTACTCTGCAATGAAAGCAGCATTATGCAATTTCACCGAATTACTTGCAGTAGAATTACAACACTTAACTATTTCCTCAAATTGTTTAGCATTAGGTTCAGCACAAACAGAAATGTTAGAAAGATCAATGCCAGGATATGAGTCACCTATTATGGCGTTTGAGATGGGAAAATATGTAGCCGATTTTGCCCTAACTGGACATAAATTTTTTAATGGGAAGATATTGCCTGTGGCGTTACTGAAACCTTGATGAACCAAGGACATGGGACATGGGACATTAGACAAAAAATAATCAAAAAATAATCTCGATAGTCCAGATAGCTATCGGGATTGGGGCTAAATCCTAAAATCTAATTTCTAATTTCTAGCTACTAACAACTATCAATGGTAAATGTAGCACAGGAAAATTCACTGAATTCGCAATGAAACATTTTTTATTTGCTTCTTCATGAAGTTTAATTGCCAATTCAACTTTAGAGGCATCGGTAATAGTTATTGTTGGTTTTAAGATTACTTCTTTAAATTTTCCACCACCAGTTAATGCTTCCTCCATCAAACCTTCCGCATCATCTACATAATTCGTTACGATAATTCCATTATCAGAACAAAAATGAAAATACCACAGCATATGGCAAGTAGATAAAGCTGACAGCAACATTTCCTCTGGGTTGTATTTACTAGCATCTCCACGAAATGCAGGATCCGCAGAACCAAGTAAATCTACTTTCCCTTCTGCAGATATAATGTGGTCTCTACTATAAGCATCGTACTTGCTAGTGCCAGTTCCTAAATTACCTGTCCAAGTTATTTTGAGTTTATAATGATGTTGTTTCATAATTATTTTTTTTGATGGACGTGGACGTCCATCTCGGCAACTTTTTATTTTTTGATGGACTTAGACATCCATTTTAACATTCTTAATTTTTAGAATAACGTAAGTATCTTCCAAGCATCCACTACATTTCCATTATCTAAAAACTCTTTTGCAATTAAGTGAATTTGATTTTCGCTTAGTTTACCATATACTCTCTTTAACTCTACTCCCTCTGCATCCTCTATCGTAGGTATAATCTCCACATTGCCAAGTTGCCCTAAATTATTTCCTGTAAGCACTTTCGAATTTCTAATTTTATCAGGTAATACATCTACACCAATACCCATTGTAGTTAATGGTTTTGCTACTTGAAATAAGCTTTCTTTGGTAACTCTCGAATACCAATCGCCACCTAATCGAGCTACATGATCCATTTTTAACTGATCAATTTTCCCATCAGCATCTAACACATCATCCGAAATATGCATCGCTATAACCTCCGCCAGCACTAGGTTTCCAGCACCTGGTGTTTCTGCCAAAGCAATTACATCTCGTACAATACATTCGAATTGCACTGGTGCTTCTTTTACTCTCGGTGGTCGAATATAATCCGATTTTAATTCGGTAAAACCAGCTTTTGTAAATTCATTTACTCCTTTTGGATATTCTGTACTCGATAAAGAAGTTTGTTGCACCATATCGTAATTTACAATATTGATGGTGCATTCTTTAATCTTTAATACGTTATCGAGTGTGTGTTTAGTAGTATTATCCCTTACTCTACGAGCAGGAGAAAAAACTAAAATCGGAGGATTCGAACTAAATAAATTAAAAAAAGAAAACGGACTTAAATTTACATTTCCATCTTCATCAATAGTACTTACAAATGCAATTGGTCTGGGTGCAACAGCGTACTGCAAAAACATTTGTGTTTGCTGAGGGCTTAGGTCTTTTATGAGGAGGTTTTTCATTCTTTTTGAGTATCGGGTATCGGGTATCAGGTATCGGGTAATTATTCAATTGCAAAATTTTACAATTTACTCGCTACTCGATACCCGATACTAGCTACTATTTTTTAAGTTTCAATATCGAAAAATCAGTATCAACCTTTCTAATAGTATTACTTAATCTGCCTAAACCAGTAATTTCCATCTCCACAACATCACCATCTTGTAACCACTGTGGTTTAAACGATTTATCATTTAATAATCCTGTTCCATTTAATTCTAAGAAACAACCTGTACCAACGGTTCCAGAACCAATAACATCACCAGGTAAAATATCTACTCCATACGCACATCGTTCTATAATTTCTGCAAAAGTCCAGTCCATATCGGCAACATTACCTTCAGAAACTAACACGCCATTTACCCAGCATTTCATATCAAGTTTATAGTTATTTCCGACATGATGTTCTTTTGCTGCGGTCATGTATTCTGCTAATTCATCTGGAGTAACTAACCATGGGCCAATAACTGTTGAGAAATCTTTTCCTTTTGCAGGACCAAGATTCAATAACATCTCCTCCATCTGAAGTGTGCGAGCACTCATATCGTTCATTATACAATACCCTGCAATGTATTCGTCGGCTTCTGCAGCTCTAACATTTCTGCCTTTTTTACCAATTACAGCTGCTACCTCTAATTCGAAATCTAATTTCTCGAAATGATCGGGCATGCATTGAATTTCACCTGGACCTTGAACAGCATTATGATTGGTGAAATAAAATATTGGATATTGATCAAACTCTTTTATCATTTCTACTCCTCTATTTCTACGAGCAGAAGCAACATGTTGGCGGAATGCATAACCATCTCTACAAGAAGTAGGATGTGGCACCGGGGCCATGATCTCAAAAAACACTTCCTCTCGTGCTTCAATAGAACCATCTTTAATTCCATTATTTACAGCATGTGCACGTTCCATTAACTCTTCTCCACCCCACAAAAACTCATTCATATTGTTGGGAATCAATTTGTCTACAGAATGTAGATTATAGATATGTCTACCAATAAATACACCTAATTTTTCTAAATCTTCGGTCTTATAAGAAACTAATTTCATAGCGTTTGAATTTCCTCAAAACTAATAAAATATTACATATCCAATTATGACCTTTTCCCATTTGTTAAAATAAAAATTACCTCTATATTAGAGAACTTATTAAACATGCTAACGAACCAATCTTATAACTGGCATACTGCTGAAACTGAGCATATTTTCATCTCGAGAATTCTCAGCAAGATTGTGTTCGCCCAATATTCTGAATAAAACCTTCTTTATCAGCATTATTTCTGTTAAAATTTCATTTTTTTTACTAATTTTCATTGTTAATTATTAATTAATAAATATGCCTATATACCACAAATTGGGGCAAATTCCCCATAAGCGTCATACCATTTTCCGTAAACCCGATGGTAAGTTGTATGCAGAAGAATTGGTGTCGACTGAGGGATTTTCAAATGTATATTCCCTTATTTATCATACGCACCCACCTACTATTGTTAAAAATTTAGGAGAACCTTATTCTGTAGAACCAAAAATAGCTCGCGAAAAGCACCTTAAACATACTAGTTTAAAAGGGTTTAAAATTACTGCAGAAGATGATTATTTGAAATCTCGTAAACCTGTATTGGTGAACTCTGATTTACATATTTCTTTGGCAGCACCAAAGAAATCAATGACCGATTACTTTTTCAAAAATTCTCAAGCCGATGAAATGATTTTTATTCATGTTGGTTCTGGAACATTGAAAACAGGATATGGTAAAATTAAATTCGAATACGGCGATTATTTAATTATACCTCGTGGTACGATTTATCAATTAGAATTCAACGACGAAAATAATCGTTTGTTTATTCTCGAATCCTTTACTCCTATTACCTCTCCAAAGAGATACCGCAACCATGTAGGCCAATTATTAGAACACTCTCCTTTCTGTGAGCGTGATATGAAATTACCACAAGATTTAGAATGTTTTGATGAAGTTGGAGATTTCAAAGTATTAATAAAAAAACAAGGATTGATTTATCCATACACTTATGGAACTCATCCATTCGATTTTGTAGGATGGGATGGATTTCATTACCCTTGGGCAATATCTATTCACGATTTCGAACCTATAACTGGACGAGTACATCAACCACCACCAGTACACCAAATGTTTGAAGCACACAATTTTGTGGTGTGTTCATTTGTGCCTCGTAAATACGATTATCACCCAGAAGCGATACCTGCACCTTACAATCATAGTAACGTAGATTCCGATGAGGTTTTATATTATGTTGATGGTGATTTTATGAGTAGAAAAAGCGTTGAAAAAGGTCAGATCACCTTGCATCCAGGAGGTATTCCACACGGACCACACCCAGGAACGGTAGAGAAATCTATCGGTAAAGAAAGAACAGAAGAATTAGCTGTAATGGTAGATCCTTTTAAGCCACTGATGCTAACTGAAGATGCTGTGGCTATTGAGGATCCTACTTATTTTAGTAGTTGGCAAGAAGACGTGAGTTAGTGTGCTAGTGTGCTAGTAGAAAAAAAATAACATATAATACATAATACATAACAAATGGAAACAATAGACAAAGCTAACCAATTAGCAGAATTACATAAAGACCACAATCCTGCTGAAGATTTTTTACCTTTATTAGGTACCGACTACATTGAATTTTATGTGGGTAATGCAAAGCAAGCCTCATACTTCTATAGAAGTGCATTTGGTTTCGAATTAGTTGCATACGCTGGGCCAGAGACTGGTGTGCGTGGTAAAGCTTCGTATGTTTTACAACAAGATAAAATACGTTTAGTATTAACCACTTCCTTCGATCCGAATTCAGAAATTTCGGAGCATGTAAAAATACATGGTGATGGTGTAAAAGTTTTAGCTATCTGGGTTGATGATGTTGAATACTCTTATAATCAAGTAATACAACGTGGAGCCGTTTCTGTTTCTGCACCGCAAACACTAACGGACGAACATGGTGAAGTGAAAATTGCTACCATAAAAACGTATGGTGATACTGTTCATACTTTCGTAGAACGCAAAAACTATAAAGGTGCTTTTATGCCTGGTTTCAGAGCTACTCCAAAAGATACCATTGCAAAACCAATTGGATTGAAATTCGTAGATCATTGCGTTGGCAATGTAAATTGGGGCGAAATGAATACTTGGGTGAAGTTTTACGAAGAAGTAATGGGCTTCAAACTATTAATTACATTTGATGATACAGATATTTCTACTGAATATTCATCGTTAATGTCGAAAGTAGTTTCTAACGGAACGGGCTATGTGAAATTCCCAATCAACGAACCAGCAAAAGGCAAAAAGAAATCGCAG
This sequence comes from Rhizobium sp. Q54, assembly GCA_943360385.1. GTDB lineage: Bacteria > Bacteroidota > Bacteroidia > Sphingobacteriales > Sphingobacteriaceae > CAJBVG01. The sequence continues at coordinate 23,040 of CALRIM020000003.1, forward strand.
ATAGAAGAATATGTAGAGTTCTACCAAGGCTCAGGCGTACAACACATCGCCATTGCTACCGATAATATTCTAGAAACTGTTGCAGAGATGCGCAGAAGAGGAATTGAATTCCTTTATGTTCCAGAAACCTATTACGATGATTTGATGGAGCGTGTTGGCAAAATCGATGAAGATATCAATGATTTAAAGAAACTAAACATTCTAGTAGATAGAGACCCTGAGGGTTATTTATTACAAATATTTACTAAACCAGTAGAAGATAGACCTACCGTTTTTTATGAAATTATTCAACGCAGAGGTGCAACTTCATTTGGAAAAGGAAACTTTAAAGCATTGTTCGAATCGATAGAGAGAGAACAAGAGTTAAGAGGTAACTTATAATAAATCCCTAGAAACGATTTGAAAGGAGGTTTTATACCTCCTTTTTTTATATTCGTATATTCGAAAATGATCAATAAAATTTATCATCTAGTTGTAAAATTCATTCCATTTAAATACAGTATCTTAAAAATTGCGGCGGTATTGCCTCCAAGATTTAAGGTAAATGCAATTTTCAGATTAATTTCCAACATTGCTACTTATTGCAACCAAAACACAATAGTTAAAAGCAATTTGGGAATAAATTCGAATTATAGAATTAAGGTGAGTATATCGCATCCAATCGCAGCCTTTGGAACACCAAAAATTTATACCCAAGAATATGCTACACTTTTCTTATTAAAAGAATTATTAAAACATAGCGAAGCTTTTATAGATATAGGAGCTAATTTGGGTTATTTTTGTTTTTATATTGATGAATATAACGCTTCAAATAAACCTTTACATTTCTTCGAACCAGATCCACTATTATTTGAAAATCTCAAAATAAATCAACAAAAGAACAAAAAGAATTTTATTGCCCACAAACAAGCCATTTCTAACACAAATGAACCTATAACCTTTTATAGAAACTTAACCGACGATAGCTCTGGAAGTATTAAAAACACATTTGAGGGGAAACACAACTTAGAAGCTGTAACTATTGATTCCATTAGCTTTGATGAGTTTGCAAATTCAATTTCAGAAGAAAAACTGTTAATTAAAGTAGATGTAGAGGGTGCGGAGTTTGAGTTTATAAAAGGTGCTTCTAGTCGAATAAAATCAATTGATTTTTTAGTTATTGAATTATTACAAGATGCTATCGACCAAAAGTTTCCAGAAATGATGATAGATAACCATCAATTTTTTGCCTATTATATCAATAACTTCAATTTAGAATTTTCTAAAGCTGGTGAGTACAAGTATGTATCTCCATATTACAATTGGCTTTTCTCTAAATTTGATCCAACAGAATTAAAAAACAAGTTGGCAAACTCTCCATTTAAGGTAATTTACTAGTAATTGCTTTATTTATCTGAAATAAGCATATATTATTTTTTTTGTTATTTTTGACCGAACTATACCAATTAAAATTGAAAAGAATCGCAATATTTGCTTCTGGCTCAGGCTCCAATGCACAAAGAATCATGGAACATTTCAAACGAAATAAAGAAATGGAAGTGGCCTTGGTATTGTGCAATAAGTCCGATGCTTACGTATTGCAGCGTGCCGATAATTTCGAAGTACCCACACATGTTTTCACCAAAGAGGAGTTATTACACACCAATTCAATAGATAATCTGTTGAAAAACCTAGAAATAGATCTTATTGTATTGGCTGGATTTATGTGGTTATTACCAGAACGTTTTATTCAAAATTATTCAAAACGTATCGTAAATATTCATCCTGCACTACTCCCAAATTACGGAGGAGCAGGTATGTTTGGACGAAAAGTACATGAAGCTGTTTTAAATGCTAAGGATACAGAAACTGGAATTACGATTCATTATGTGAATGAGAATTTCGACGAAGGAGAAATCATCTACCAATCTAAATGTTCAATTGAAAAAACGGATGATGTTGAAAAATTAGCTTATAAAGTACACCAATTAGAGCACATCCATTATCCAAAAATCATAGAAGATTTATTAAAAAAACTAGATAAAAAAGTATACCCCGAAAACCATTAATTTTTCATAAACTTGCGCATCCAAATATTTTCTTCATGAGCGCAACAGTAAAGGTGAAAAACGCCTTAATATCAGTCTATTACAAAGACAACCTCGACCCTATTATTCATTTACTTCACAAACATGGAGTAAATATTTATTCAACTGGTGGAACCGAAACCTTTATTAAAAATTTAGGCGTACCTGTTATCGCTGTCGAAGACCTTACTTCTTACCCATCCATTTTAGGAGGACGAGTTAAAACATTACATCCAAAAGTGTTTGGAGGAATTTTGTCAAGAAGAGAATTAGCTTCTGATAAAGCTCAATTAGAACAATACGAAATCCCAGAAATAGATTTAGTAATTGTAGATCTTTATCCTTTTGAGGAAACATTAGCTTCTGGAGCATCGGAAGAAGATATTATTGAGAAAATTGATATTGGTGGTATTTCACTTATTCGTGCTGCAGCAAAAAATTACAAAGACGTTTTAATAGTTTCTTCTAAAAACGACTACAACTATTTACAAGAAGTTTTAGAAAATAACGATGGTGGTTCTACCATAGAAAACCGTAAAGAACTAGCTAAACGTGCCTTTAACACTAGCTCACATTACGATACTGCCATTTTCAATTACTTCAATAAAGAGAACCCATTAGAAGTTTTCAAACAAAGTGTTCAGCATTCTCAAGTACTACGTTATGGAGAAAATCCTCATCAGAAAGGCGTATTCTTTGGTAACCTCGACGAAATGTTCGATAAATTAAATGGAAAAGAATTATCGTACAATAACCTTGTTGACGTAGATGCAGCTGTGGAATTGATAAAGGAATTCACAGAACCCACCTTCGCAATTTTAAAACATACCAATGCTTGCGGACTTGCTTCTAGAAGTAGCCTTAAACAAGCTTGGATTGACGCTTTAGCTGGAGATCCAGTATCGGCATTTGGTGGAGTAATCATCACCAATAGGGTAATTGATGCTGATACAGCAAAAGAAATTCATTCGTTGTTTTGTGAAGTTTTAATAGCACCTGGATTTGACCCCGAAGCAGTTTCTCTTCTATCTGAAAAGAAAAACAGAATATTATTAGTTCAGAAAAATGTGGAGCTTCCTAAAAAACTATTCAAAACCCTACTAAATGGGGTGATTGAGCAAGATAAGGATTTATCGATGGAAGGAATTTCGGAGATGCGCACGGTTACCACTAAAACTCCAACAGAACAAGAATACCAAGACTTAGCTTTTGCAAATAAATTAGTAAAACACACTAAATCGAATACGATTATCCTTGCAAAAGGAGGACAGTTATTGGCAAGTGGTGTTGGGCAAACTTCTAGAGTAGATGCCTTAAAACAAGCTATTATTAAAGCACAGGCATTTGGGTTTGATTTAAATGGAGCAGTTATGGCATCGGATGCGTTTTTCCCATTCCCTGATTGTGTGGAGATCGCAGGAAATGCAGGTATTACAGCCGTTATTCAACCAGGTGGTTCTATAAAAGATCAAGATTCAATTAATTATTGCAATGAACATAATCTTGCCATGGTGATGACTGGAATTAGACACTTTAAACATTAGTATTGATTATTATGAATTTTTATTCATAAATTGACAATCATTTTATCAAAAACATTCGAAATAAAGAGAAGTAATGGGATTATTTAATTTTTTCACGCAAGAAATTGCGATTGACTTAGGAACAGCAAATACCTTAATTATACATAACGATAAAGTTGTAGTCGATGAACCATCGATTGTAGCGATAGATCGTAAAACAAGTAAAGTTATCGCAGTAGGGAAACAAGCCATGCAAATGGATGGTAAAGCCCACGACGGTATTAAAACTATTCGCCCACTGAAAGATGGTGTAATTGCAGACTTCGATGCTGCTGAGCACATGATTCGTGGAATGATAAAAATGATTAACCCAGGACGTGGATGGTTTCTTCCATCATTACGTATGGTTATTTGCATCCCTTCTGGTATTACCGAAGTAGAAAAACGTGCAGTACGTGACTCTGCAGAAATTGCAGGTGCGAAAGAAGTATACATGATTCACGAACCTATGGCAGCGGCTATTGGTATTGGTATCGACGTAGAAGAACCAATGGGAAATATGATTATTGATATTGGTGGTGGTACAACAGAAATTGCGGTAATCGCATTATCAGGTATTGTTTGCGACCAATCAATACGTGTTGCTGGAGATAATTTTGATAGCGACATTGTTCAATATATGCGTAGAGAACATAACATATTAATTGGCGATAGAACTGCAGAAAAAATTAAAATTGAAGTGGGAGCTGCACTTACAGAATTAGACGAACCACCAGCGGACTTTGCTGTTCAGGGTAGAGATTTAATGACAGGTGTACCAAAACAAATTAAAGTTTCCTATACAGAAATTGCACATTGTTTAGATAAATCTATTTCTAAAATAGAAGAGGCAATTTTAAAAGCTTTAGAAATAACACCTCCAGAATTATCAGCAGATATTTACCAAACAGGTATTTATTTAACAGGTGGAGGAGCTTTGTTGAGAGGATTAGATAAACGTATTTCTGGAAAAACTAAATTACCAGTACACATTGCAGAAGACCCATTGCGTGCGGTTGTGAGAGGTACAGGCATCGCCTTGAAAAACATCGGAAATTTTAAATTCTTAATGACCTAATTTTTTGAAAGCAAATTTATAAATGCGTAATCTTTGGCTATTCTTTCTTAGGTACTATGCTTTCTTTTTGTTCTTAGCGTTAGAAGCGTTTGCAATTGTATTAATGGTAAACAATAATAGTTACCACAGTGCATCGTATTTCAATTCTGCTAATAATATTTCTGCAGATATTTATGATAAAGTGTCTAATGCAAAAACATTTGTAAATCTTCAAACTGTTAACGACAGTCTATCTAAAGAAAACGCACGTTTATTGAATTTACTCCTTTCATCACCATATTCAAATATTGTAAAAAGAACTACTGTTGGAGATTCATCTTCTGAGCGTAGATACACTTACATAGAAGCAAAGGTGGTAAACAACTCCGTAAATAATAGAAACAATTATCTAACCTTAGATAGAGGAACGCTTCAAGGGGTACAACCAAAAATGGGTGTAATTTGCGGAAACGGAATCGTGGGAACTGTTAAAGATGTAAATGAACATTTCTGCACCGTTATTTCGTTCTTACATAAAGATTCAAAAATTTCTGCACGATTATCGGCATCAAAAGAATACGGCTCCTTAGTTTGGGAAGGATTAAATCCTCGCTTCGCTTTATTAAAAGATATTCCTACTCACGTAAAAGTAATACTTGGCGATTCTGTAACAACTACAGGGTATTCACAGAAATTCCCTGCAAATATTTTTATAGGTAGAGTTGTGAAATGTGAACTAAAAAGTGGCGATAATTTTTACAATATTGAAGTTGCTCTTTCAACAAATTTTTCGACTCTTCGATATGTTTATATTGTTGAAGATAATTTTGCAAAAGAACTTTCTGATTTAGAGAACAAGGAGGTGAACAATGATTAAAGTTTATTTAAGTAATTTGTTCCGCTTCTTTTTTTTAATTCTGATACAAGTTTTAGTGTTAAATAACATTGGTTTGTACAATATGGTAAATCCATATTTATATGTGATGTTTATTTTATTACTTCCATTAGAAACACCATTATACTTATTACTAGGTTTATCCTTTATAATGGGGCTTTCCATCGATATTTTTTCGAATACAGGAGGCATGCATGCAGCAGCATGTACCCTTATGGCATTTGTTCGCCCTCTTGTCTTGTTAATTATTACACCTCGAGGAGGATACGAACATCAACCAGTTCCTAACTTACGAAACATGGGGATACAGTGGTTCCTAACTTATTCAGTAATTCTTGTGCTTGTTCATCATCTTTTATTATTTCAATTAGAAGTTTTTAGATTGAATGAGTTTCTGATTACCTTTACTAGATCAATATTAAGTGCCATTTTTACATTATTATTGATATTTATTGCACAATATTTAACAGGTAGTTCGAAGAAAAGAATATGAACATCTTTTTCGAAAGAAAATTCGTCATCCAAGGATTGGTCGTTTTAGTTGCCATTATAATTTTATCTAGATTATTTTATATACAAGTAATAGATGACAGTTATTTTCTATCGGCAAATAATAATGTACTTCGCAAAATAAACATCTACCCTGCTCGTGGTATTATATATGATAGAAATGGGCATATACTCGTACAAAATGAACCTGTTTACGATTTAATGGTAGTACCCAAACAAACAACGGAATTAGATACCCTTAACTTTTGTAAACTTATTGGAATTTCTAAACTTGATTTTATTGATAAAATAAAAAAGGCTAGAAAATATTCTCCATTCAAAGCATCTATTTTCGAAAAACAATTATCGGCAAGAGTTTATGCTTCTTTCCAAGAACAACTCTATGATTTCCCGGGTTTTTATGTTCAAAACAGAACAGTTAGAAAATACCCAGATTCTTCTGCAGCACATGTTTTAGGATATATTGGGGAGGTTGATGATCGAATAATTGCTTCTACCAATAACTATTATCAAAAGGGTGATTACATTGGAATAAGTGGTATAGAAAAATCATACGAAAATATTTTACGCGGACAACGAGGCACTAAAGTTATTATGGTCGATGTGTTGAATCGCGAACAAGGTTCTTATGAAAATGGAGCTTATGATACTGTTGCCATTGCAGGTGAAAAGTTAATCTCTTCTATCGACTTCAGAATTCAAAAACTCGGTGAAGAGTTAATGAAAAACAAAAAGGGAAGTGTTGTGGCAATTGAACCTAGTACTGGCGAAATACTTTGTTTTATTAGTAGTCCGGGGTATGATCCAAATTTATTAGTGGGTAGAGAACGAGGAAATAACTACGTTAAATTATTAAGAGATATTCAAAAACCATTATTCGTACGTCCCTTAATGGCGCAGTATCCACCAGGTTCTATTTTTAAAGCGGTTGAAGCATTAATTGCACAACAAGAAAGTTTAATTTTCCCAGAAACCAGATTCCCTTGTGGTGGTGGATATTCTTACGGTAATAGAGTTTTAAAATGCATGCATGTGCATTCTCCATTAGATTTAAGAGAATCTATTGCACAATCTTGTAACACTTATTATTGTTGGACATTCAAGAAACTTATTGACCAAGGAAATTATGGAAGTGTAGAAAAGAATTTCTTAAAGTGGAGAGAGTACGTTAATAATTTTGGTATCGGTAAAAAAACAGGTATCGATTTACCAAACGAGTTAAATGGTTTGTTACCAACAGTAGCCTTTTACGATAAGTATTACGGATCTGGACATTGGAAATCATCAACCATTATATCCTTAGCCGTTGGGCAAGGAGAACTTGGTGTAACGCCCTTGCAAATGGCAAATATAACAGCTGCTATAGCTAACAAAGGTTGGTATTACAACCCACATTTAATTAAGGCAGTTGGAAATAATAACACCATAAAAAAAGAATATACCACAAAAAATTATGTTGGTGTAGATTCTTCGTATTTTAATATTGTAATAGATGGAATGCAAGCGGTTGTTGAACGAGGTACTGCCACCTATGCAAGAATTAACGGAATTACCATGTGTGGCAAAACTGGTACCGCACAAAATCCGCATGGAAAGGATCACTCGGTATTTTTTGCCTTTGCTCCAAGAGAAAATCCTAAAATTGCTATTGCAGTAGTTGTAGAAAATGCTGGTTTCGGTTCTATTTGGGCCGCACCAATTGCGAGTATATTAGTAGAAAAATATTTGAAAGACACTGTAAGCAAACCGAAGTACTATGTAGATCGATTGCTGAATGCAGATTTAATTCACCCTGCTGTGGTGGTTAAAAAAGAAGAATAGATAACGACTGCTGCGATGGGCGTCCACGCCCATCTAAACAACAAATAATGCGTTGGACGTGGACGTCCAACGCAGCAAAAGAAAATGAGCGAATTACGTCAAAACAAGTTTTGGAAAAACATCGATACTCCCACTATCATCCTTTATTTGATATTGGTGATTATTGGGTGGCTGAGTATTTACTCTGCTGTTTATGATGAAAACCATCGTTCAATTTTCGACATTGAACGTAACTATGGGAAACAATTAATTTGGATTGTATCTGCCTTCTTTATTGGCTTTATGATTCTGATGATTGAATCGAAATTTTATTCGGTTTTCTCCTATGGTATATATGCTGTTACGCTGCTGTTATTAGTCTCCGTATTGTTTTTTGGTAAGTATGTAAATGGCTCTCGCTCATGGTTTGAAATAGGTTCTTTCCGTTTACAGCCTGCAGAATTTGCAAAATTTGCCACGGCCTTAGTCATTGCAAAATACATTAGCACCACCAACAAAAAACTAAAAGACTTCCGAACTATTTCAGCCAGTTTAGGAATTCTAATGATTCCAATGGCCTTGATTCTTCTACAAGGTGACGTTGGTTCGGCTGTATCTTATGTCGCTTTTATTTTTGTATTATACAGAGAAGGATTAACAGGTTACGTATTAGTTTTTGGAGTATTACTAGGCATCATTTTTATTCTCGCATTATTGTTTCCTCCCCTATACATATACATCGGAATTATTATTGTAGCTATTGGGTTATATTCTTATTTCAGAAAAAAGAAAAACTCCTTATTCATTATCATCGCAGCATCCATTATGTCAATTGCTATGGTAGCTGGTTTCGATTATACCTTTAACCATGTATTAAAATCGCATCACCGCGATCGTTTAAATAACCTGGTTGGGAAGGAAGTGGATTTAAAAGGTGCAGGCTATAATGTAAACCAAAGTAAAATTGCTATTGGCTCTGGAGGTCTTACTGGCAAAGGATATTTAAACGGTACCCAAACAAAATACGATTTCGTACCAGAGCAAAGTACCGACTTTATTTTCTGTACTGTTGGAGAAGAATTTGGTTTTGTAGGTAGCCTTGTGCTTATTGGATTATTTACTGCACTCCTTCTGCGAATTATATTTCTGGCCGAACGCCAACGTTCCGCTTTTAGTAGAATTTATGCCTATGGTGTAGCAAGTATTTTATTTATGCACCTCACGGTAAACATCGGCATGACCATTGGATTAGTACCTGTAATAGGGATTCCACTACCCTATGTAAGTTACGGAGGTAGTTCGCTTTGGAGTTTTACAATTCTGCTGTTTATATTGATAAAGTTGGATTCGAATAGGCAAAACATTATAAGATAGTTTGCTCGTGTGCTAATGTGCTCGTTTGCTCGTTAAAAGAATGTACTATTAAGCCTTTCACTTCCCTGTCTTTCGGCAACACTGGAGCTTATTCTGGATTATTGTTCTGCCCCCTCAACTACGTTTTGCTTCGTTCGGGGGCCGATTTGCTCGCACATAATCAGAAAGAAGAAAGGGAAGATTTTTGCGTAACAAAAATCTTCCCTTTCTTCTTTAATAAAAATATAAATAAGCGGTCCCCGAACGGAGCGAAGCGTAGTTGAGGGGTGAAACCTCTAGCACACTATATTCACAATCCTACCCTTTACAAAAATAAACTTCTTCAACTCCTTCCCTTCCAATTGCTTTTGTACATCAGCATTTGCAAGCACGATTGCTTTTGCATCCACTTCATTTATGTCTAATGGCATAGAAATATTTGTACGCGTTTTTCCGTTAAAAGATATTGGATAAGAAAATTCACTTTCTACTAAATACTCTTCCTTAAATGTTGGATAAGTAGCAAATGTAATTGAATCTTTTTCGCCTAATAATTTCCAACACTCTTCTGTAATGTGCGGTGCATACGGAGAAAGTACAATTGTTAATTCTTTAATAATTTCTCGCTTATTACATTTCAAATCGGTTAACTCATTTACGCAAATCATAAAGCTACTTACCGAAGTGTTGAACGAAAATTTCTCCACGTCGTCTTGTACTTTCTTAATGATTTTATGCAAGGCTTTGTATTCCTCTTTGGTAGGGGTTTCATCACTTACCACAAAATCGAAATTATCATTATGGAATAGTTTCCAATACTTACGCAAGAATTTAAACACACCTTCTATACCGTTGGTGTTCCAAGGTTTGCTTTGTTCTAATGGACCAAGGAACATCTCGTACATACGAAGTGTATCGGCACCATAACGTTCTATAATATCATCAGGGTTTACCACATTGAATTTCGACTTCGACATTTTCTCGACTTCGGAACCGCAGAGATATTTTCCATCACTCAAAATAAATTCTGCATCTTTATATTCAGGCAATGAAACTTTGAATTTCTCAAGATCTAAAATATCATTTGAAACAATATTTACATCAACATGTAATGCTGTCGTTTGAAAATCTTTTCTTAAATCGTATGATACAAATTTGTTTGTACCGTTTACACGATACACAAAATTAGACCTCCCCTGTATCATCCCTTGGTTAATCAACTTCTGAAATGGTTCTTCGAAATTCAAATACCCTTTATCTTTCAAAAATTTATTCCAAAAACGAGCGTACAATAAATGCCCTGTAGCATGTTCAGCACCGCCAATGTATAAATCCACTTGGTTCCAATAATCCAATGCCTCTTTACTCGCAAATTCATTGGTATTGCTCGGGTCCATGTATCTCAAGAAATACCAAGAAGAACCAGCCCAACCTGGCATAGTCGTTAATTCGTATTCATATTGATCTTCGTACTTCCAATCGGTAGCACGAGCCAATGGTGGTTCACCTGTTTCGGTTGGTAAAAATTTATCTACCGATGGTAATTCCAAAGGCAAATCTTTTTGATCCACTAAATAAGGCAATCCATTTTTATAATATACCGGTATCGGTTCTCCCCAATAACGTTGACGACCGAATACCGCATCGCGTAAACGATAATTTATTTTTCCTTTTCCTAAATTTCTTTTTTCAATTTCTTCGATGCATTTCTGCATCGCATCTTTCACCTCTAATCCGTTTAAGAAATCAGAATTAATTAATTTCCCTTCTTTTGCATCGTATGCCTCTACACTTATATCGCCACCTTCTACTACTTGATTAATTGGTAAATTAAAATGCTTTGCAAATGCATAATCTCTTGTATCATGAGCAGGCACAGCCATTACAGCGCCTGTACCATAACTTGCTAACACATAATCGCCAATCCACACCGGAATATCATCTCCACTAAAAGGATGTTTTACATACCCACCCGTAAACACACCGGTAATCGTTTTTACATCGCTCATTCTATCACGTTCCGATTTTACAGCCGATGCTTTTTTGTAAGCTTCAACAGCGTACTTACAATCCGCAGTAGTAATTTGATCTACCAATTCATGTTCGGGAGCAAGCACTAAAAACGAAACTCCAAATACGGTGTCGGGGCGAGTGGTGAAGACTTCGATCGGTCCAAACCTCAACGAACTTCCCTTACTCCTACCTATCCAATTCCTCTGCATCTCTTTCACTGCATCAGGCCAATCGATGGCATCTAATCCATTAATCAATCGGTCTGCATAGGCAGTAATTCGCATCGACCATTGACGCATTAATTTTTGTTCTACCGGATAGCCACCTCGTTCAGAGAATCCATCTTTCACTTCATCGTTCGCTAACACGGTTCCCAATGCAGGGCACCAGTTTACCCAACTATCAGCTAAGTATGCCAAACGATAGTTCAATAAAATATTTTGTTGTTTTTCTTCCGAAAAATTAGTCCAATCAGTAGCAGAAAAAATATCTTGCTCGTGTTGAGAAGCATTTACATTAGCGTTTCCTTCTTTTTCAAAGATGGAAATAAGTGTAGCAATATCTTCTGCTTTATCGGCATTCTTATTGTACCACGAATTAAACAATTCGCAGAAAATCCATTGTGTCCAACGATAATAAGCTGGATCACTCGTTTTTACTTCTCGATCCCAATCGAATGAAAATCCAAGTCGATCCAATTGTTCTCTATATCGCGCTACATTTTGAGCGGTGGTAATGGCAGGATGCTGACCAGTTTGAATAGCGTATTGTTCAGCTGGTAAGCCAAAAGAATCGTACCCCATTGGATGCAATACATTAAACCCTTTGAGTCTTTTATACCTTGCAAAAATATCGGTTGCGATATATCCCAATGGATGCCCTACATGCAATCCAGCCCCAGATGGGTAGGGAAACATGTCTAAAACATAATATTTTGGCTTATTCGACTTATTTTCAGTCTTAAACACCTTTTTATCAGCCCAATACGACTGCCATTCACTTTCGATCTTTCTAAATTGATAATCCATACGCTTTAATTGCCTGCGAATTTATTAAATTTTTTATCTTCGCACGTTAGCGAATTGATATGAGTAAGAATTCAGAGCAAGCTTCTAAAAAAGGTATTAAAACATTTTATATATCCACCATCTTCAGCATTTCCTTGGTTTTGTTGATGGTTGGGCTATTGGGATTGATTGTTTTACACGCTAAAAACCTCAGTAATTTCGTCAAAGAAAATATTGTTCTCAATATAATTTTAGATGAACAAGCCAAAGATGCCGATATTTTTAAGCTTCAAAAGGAAATTGAAAAGAATCCAGCCATTAAGGATACTGAATATATTAGCAAGGAATTAGCGGCTAGAAACCTTTCTAAAGACCTTGGTGAAGATTTTATCAAGTTTTTAGGATATAACCCGCTTACAGCCTCAATCGATGTTTATTTGAAGGCAGAATACGCTACAAACGACGAAATTCAGAAGTTTACACGAAAACTTAAAAGTAAAGACTTCGTAAAAGAGGTTGTTTACCAAGAATCTTTGGTGGATTTAGTAAATCAAAACCTAAGATCAATCAGTTTAATTATTGTTGTATTTGGCGCTACCTTATTGTTAATTGCTGTGGCCCTTATCAATAACACCATTCGCTTAGCAATGTATTCGCAACGTTTTATTATTCGTAGCATGCAATTGGTGGGTGCAACCAGAGGGTTTATTCGCAAGCCGTTTATTTTAACAGGAATTTTACACGGGTTATTGGGAGCCCTAATTTCCATTGCCATATTGGTAGGAACCTTATTTTTAGCTAGAAATGAAGTGCCCGATTTAATTATCTTAGAAGATTATACCGAATTTGCAATCCTGTTCTTCGGAATCATTTCAATGGGTATATTGATTTCATTCTTTAGCACGTTCTTTGCAGTAAATAAATACTTAAATCAACATATCGACGATTTATATAAAAAATAAAATGAGCAAAAAAGAAACAAAAAAAGTAGAAAACGTAACTCCTAAAAATGTTGATTTCGTTTTTTCAAAAGATAATTACAAATGGTTATTCATTGGTATTGGTACTATTTTACTAGGCTTTTTATTGATGTCGGGAACTGAAAATATTTTAGATTTCCGTAAAATTACCTTAGCTCCAATTGTGGTACTTGCAGGTTTTGCACTAGTAACATATGCTATCTTAAAAAAACCAAGAGACTAACCTAATGACCATTTTTCAGGCAATACTTATTGCTATTGTAGAAGGACTCACGGAATTTCTCCCTGTCTCTTCTACTGGGCATATGATTATTACAACTTCATTAATGGGAATTAGTGCGGATAAATTCACCAAGCTTTTTACCATTGCCATTCAATTTGGAACCATCCTCTCTGTACTCGTTTTGTATTGGAGAAAATTCTTGCAAAGTGTAAATTTCTATTTAAAGTTGATTGTAGGTTTTATTCCTGCTGCAATTTTCGGTGTGCTTTTATCCGATTGGATCGACTCACTTTTAGAAAATGTAATTGTTGTTGCCATTACACTTTTATTAGGTGGAGTGGTATTTATTTTGATCGATAAATGGCTTACCAAATCCGAAAACAAAGAGGAGGAAGACCTAAGTTTTACTAAAGTTCTAAAAATTGGATTGTTTCAGTGTATTGCAATGATTCCAGGGGTTTCGCGCTCTGCTGCAACTATTATTGGTGGAGTAACCCAAGGATTAAGTAAAAAACAAGCTGCCGAATTTTCATTCTTCTTAGCAGTTCCAACCATGTTTGCAGCAACATGTAAAAAGATGCTCGATTTTTACCAAGAAGGGACAGCTTTAACTACAAATGAATGGACCTTATTAGGCATCGGAAATTTCGTAGGATTTTTAGTTGCCATTTTTGCTATTAAATCTTTCATTGGATACATCACAAAAAACGGATTCAAAATATTCGGATATTATAGAATAATTGTTGGAGCACTTATTTTAGTTTTATACTTCTTTGGTATAGAATTATCAATCATTTAAAAATGTCTTTCGATTTTCAAAACGGTGAATTATTATTGGTGGATAAGCCATTAACCTGGACATCCTTCGATGTGGTTGGTAAAATCAGAAATGCAACACGAATTAAAAAAATAAAAGTTGGTCATGCGGGTACCCTAGACCCCTTGGCTACAGGGCTTCTTATCGTTTGTACTGGGAAGTTAACTAAAAAGGTTGACGAATTTTTAGCCGAAGAAAAAGAATATACAGGCACCATTACCTTAGGTGCAACTACACCCTCATACGATTTAGAAACAGAAGTAAATCATACTTTTCCTACAAACCATATTACAAATGAAATGTTACTAGAAGTAGCAAAAACATTTGAAGGAGAAATAGAACAAGTATCTCCCATATACTCAGCATTAAGAATTGATGGAGAAAGAGCCTATCATAAAGCTCGACGTGGTGAAGAAGTGAAAATGAAATCAAGAAAAGTAACCATTGAAGCGTTTGAAATTACTAAAATTGAAATGCCAATTGTTACCTTTAGGATAGTATGCAGCAAAGGAACCTATATTCGTTCCATAGCGCACGATTTTGGAAAGAAATTGAATTCTGGAGGATACCTATCATCATTAAGAAGAACTCGCAGTGGAGCTTTTAAAATTGAGGATGCGTGGAATTTAGAGGAGTTGGTTTCTAAAATTAAAACGGAAAGAATAGAAGCAGAAAATAATATTGAGCATTGAAAGTTTATAGAAGCATAGCCGAATTTGAAAATAAACAGAATGCCATAGTTACTACTGGTACTTTTGATGGTGTGCATTTTGGTCACCAAAGAATTATTGCACGGTTAAAAGAAGTTGCTCAGCAATCGAATGGAGAGTCAGTAATCATTACCTTCTTCCCTCACCCACGTTTAGTCTTGTTTCCAGAAGACAACGACCTTAAATTAATCAACACTCTTGACGAAAAAATAGACTTATTGGAAAAAGCAGGTATTGATCATTTAATCATCATTCCATTTACCAAAGAATTTTCGAGGTTAAGTTCACTAGAATTTATTCAACAAATATTAGTCGATAAAATCGGCACAAAAAAATTAGTAATCGGTTACGATCATCATTTCGGGAAAAACAGAGAAGGAAGCTTTGAGCATTTAAAACATTACGCTCCAGAGTACGGCTTCGAAGTAGAAGAAATTCCTGAACAAGATATAAATGATGTTGCTGTAAGTTCTACTAAAATTCGCAATGCCATTTTAAATGGAGATCTAAAAACTGCAAATAATTATTTAGGATATCATTTCAGCATTACTGGTACGGTAATGCATGGCGACCAAATTGGTCGCACCATTGGTTACCCCACAGCAAATATTAACATTCCAGAAACCTACAAATTAATTCCTTCAGATGGAATTTATGCTGTGTCACTCATCATAAAAAACAAACCCTATAAAGGAATGCTATACATTGGCAATCGTCCTACTGTAAACGGTTTGAACAAAGTTATCGAAGTAAATATTTTCGATTTTAACGAAGATATTTATGATGAAAAAATTCAAATTTCTTTTCACACTTACATCCGTGGCGATAAAAAACTAAATGGCCTAGAAGAACTAAAAGCTGCTTTGGCAGAAGATGAAGTTGCTTGCAGAGCTTTTTTTAATATGTTAATAGGATAATTTGTTAATATGTTAATGGAAGGAAAATGACGTAACATAGGGCGCAGGCCCTAGGACAGAAGCTCCCCATAACACAAATCTCTCCATAGGCCCGACGGGACTAACTCAACTCAAAACCCTCCGTCTTCGGAAAATCTTGAAACGCAGTTAACAATACCTGTGGAATATCACTTGCTAATTTGCGTTCCACTACATCTAACCACGATCCGTCTACCGTTAGTGTTGCCATTAGTTTCCCTGCTTCATTTACAAAGCGATGTTCAAACGACCATTTGCTAGCATCTGCTTTCAATTTAGATAAGTATGCCTCCAGAGTAATTTGATCTCCCAGTTTTATTTCTCTACGAAAAACAGCCTCTTCTCTAAATATAACTGGACCCATTTTTAACTCCTGAAACTTAGCCATCGTAAGCCCTAAGTCAGCAAGAATTTCTATCCGTTGCTGTGCACAGAAATCATAAAACACACTGTGTCTTAAATGAAAGTTGGGGTCTAAATCTGCCCAACGAATTGATATTTGTTTTTTGTTCATCTCTTTAATCGTAATTCGTAGCTTGTAACTCGTAACTGGTGTATTCGAAATACGAGTTACGAACTACGAGCTACAAAATTTTGCTTTTCAAATAAGTCGCCGTATACGACTTCTTATCTTTTGCCAATGCCTCTGGAGTGCCTTCAAACACTAGCGTTCCGCCCTTCTCTCCTCCTTCTGGACCAATATCTATCACCCAATCGGCACATTTTATTACATCCATATTATGTTCAATTACAATAATAGAGTTGCCTTGTTCAATTAATGCTTCAAAAGATTTTAATAATTTTTTGATGTCGTGAAAATGCAATCCAGTAGTTGGCTCATCAAATACAAATAATGTATGATGCGATGCATTCCCTTTTACTAAAAACGATGCCAGTTTAATACGTTGCGCTTCTCCGCCAGATAAAGTATTAGACGATTGTCCTAAATGTACATACCCTAAACCTACATCCGCTAACGGTTGAATTCGAGATGCTATTTTCTTTTCATCAGCAAAAAATACCAACGCTTCGTCTATCGTTAAATCTAAAACATCCGCAATATTTTTTCCTTTGTACTGTACGTCTAACACTTCTTGCTTAAATCTCTTTCCATTACAACTTTCGCATGGTAAAAAGATATCCGCCATAAATTGCATTTCTACTTTTACTTCCCCTTCTCCTTGGCATACCTCACATCTACCTCCATCTACGTTAAACGAGAAATGCGAAGGTTTTAAATTTTGTGCCTTTGAAGCACTTTGTGCAGCATATAAATTCCGTATCTCATCGTATGCTTTTACATACGTTACAGGGTTTGATCTTGATGATTTTCCGATTGGATTCTGATCCACCATTTCTACCTGATGAATGGTTTTCATGCCACCTTCTAATCCATCGAAAGCTCCAGTTTGTTCACCCGTATAATTACCCAACATTTTTTGTAAGGCAGGTATTAAAATTCTTTTTACTAAAGATGTTTTTCCAGATCCACTTACTCCTGTAACCGCAGTAAGTGTATGCAAAGGAAACTTCACATCTATGTTTTTTAAATTATTTTCTCTTGCGCCTTTTACAGTAATAGAGTCGCTCCATTTTCTGCGTTGCTTTGGCATTTCAATAGCCACTTCTCCACTCAAATATTTACCTGTCCAGGTATCTTTTGCTTTTATAATATCCTTGTATTCCCCTTCAAACATTACTTGTCCTCCGTTTGCTCCCGCATCTGGACCAATATCAATAATGTAATCCGCTGCTTCCATTACTTCCTCATCATGCTCTACCACAATCACTGTATTCCCAGCATCACGAAGCGATTTTAAAACTGTAATTAATCGTTGTGTATCTCTAGAATGTAAACCGATAGAAGGTTCATCTAAAATATATAAAGACCCCACTAAACTACTCCCTAATGATGTGGATAAATTAATACGCTGCGATTCTCCACCTGATAGGGTGTTCGATAATCTGTTTAATGTTAAATACCCCAAACCTACATCACACAAATAATTCAAACGGTTTGTAATCTCCGATAGAATCCTTTTTGCAATTTGTTCATCGTGTTTATTTAGTTTGATGGAATTAAAAAAGGAAAGAGAATCCTCTACTGGCATTAATACCACATCGGTAATCGATTTCTCATTAATCTTTACATAGGCTGCATCCTTACGAAGCCTGCTCCCCTTACAGTCTGGGCAATTGGTTTTACCTCTATAGCGAGATAAAATAACTCTGTATTGTATTTTATAAGTCTGTTCCTCTAAAAATTTAAAGAAGTCATTCAGCCCTTGAAAATGCTTATTACCTGTCCATAATAATTCAAGCTCTTTAGGTTTTAATTGATAATACGGACGGTGAATCGGGAAATCAAACTTTGCAGCATGTTTTATTAATTGATCTAGCCATTCGCGCATTTTCTCTCCGCGCCAAGGAGCAATAGCACCATCATACACACTTTTACTTTTATCGGGCACTACAAGATCTTCATCAATCCCCATTACTTTGCCATAACCTTCGCACGTTTTACAAGCACCAAACGGGTTATTAAAGCTGAAAAAATGAACCGATGGTTCTTCGAATGTTATTCCATCTGCTTCAAATCTATCACAATATAAATGTGATTTTATTTTATCAGAATCATCAGTCTTTTCATCAATCACACAATCACCATGACCTTCGAAAAATGCAGTTTGAATAGAATCTGCAATACGAGCCTGAATGTCATCATCCTCTTTGTTTACAACAATTCTATCAATAAGGATAAGTAAATCTTTATTTGATTTTAATGGAGTATTTTTTAATGTTTTTTCTTCTAACAGTTCTTCAATCTTTTGAAGTTCATTTAAATATTTTACACGCTTAAATCCTTTTTGCAACAGTATTGCTAACTCCTCTTTTATGTTTCTTCCTTTTTGAGGTTGAAGTGGCGCGTAAATAGAAATTACAGTGTCTTTAGGTAAGGCAAGCATTAATTCAGTAACCGTATCTACCGTATCGCGCTTCACTTCTTTGCCTGAAACAGGAGAATAAGTCTTACCAATTCTAGCAAAAAGCAATTTTAGGTAATCATATATTTCTGTTGATGTACCTACCGTTGAACGAGGATTGGATGCGGTAACTTTTTGTTCGATGGCAATAGCAGGAGCAATTCCTTTAATGTATTCCACTTCCGGTTTATTCATCCTCCCTAAAAACTGACGAGCATAAGAAGATAAACTCTCTACATACCTACGCTGCCCTTCTGCATAAAGGGTATCAAAGGCCAATGACGACTTCCCTGAGCCCGATAGTCCTGTAATTACTACAAATTTGTTTTTGGGAATGGCAACATCAATGTTTTTTAGATTATGAACACGTGCCCCTTTAATTAATATATATTCTTTAGCGTCTAAATCCGCTACATTTTTACCCTTCATGTAATATCTATGCGAAAATGTGCATATGCGAAAATGCGAAAATTAATAGACATTTACTCATTTTCGCATCTACGCATCTGCACATTTGATTGTTTTGTAACGAAATTGTAGTAAAAACGCTAAAATTTGGAATTATGGAACAATAATTGTTTATTCGTTATTAGAAACCATAAAGGAGGAACACATATCGCATAAATCTTTACACTAAATTATTTTAATCTACGGAGGGAAAAATTATGAACCGTAACCTAATTAGTGACAAAGATCTTGTTCATCTTTATGTGTCAGGCGATGAATCTGCACTCGGTGTATTACTGAGTCGTCACAAGTCGAAAATCTACACATCTATTTATTTATTGGTAAAGGACCGTTATTTGGCAGAGGACATCTTCCAGGACACCTTCATTAAGGTTATTAATACCTTAAAAACTGGTAAATACAACGAAGAAGGCAAATTTCTGCCTTGGGTAATGCGTATTGCACACAACCTTGTTATCGATCATTTCAGAAAAGAAAAGAGGACTCCAACCATTACCAACTCAGATGGATTCGACATTTTCGATACTATTGGAGTATCTGAAGAAAGTACCGAAGACAAATTGTTACGCGATCAGTCGCATGCCGATTTAAGGACTTTAATTCAAAAGCTCCCTGAGGAACAAAAAGAAGTGCTTATTATGCGTCATTACGCAGATTTGAGCTTCAAAGAAATTGCGGATTTAACTGGGGTAAGTATTAATACAGCGCTAGGTCGTATGCGCTATGCTTTAAATAACCTTCGCAGAATGATGTTAGAACGCGAACAGAGCTATAAACAATTTTTGTAGAGGTGAATACAATAAGCTTCAAAAGGGTGCGTTTATGTTGTAAATCAAAACCCAAGAAAAGCTTATGGTGCAAACCTTTACTCAAAACGAAATGATTAAGGCTATTTATCACGAATTATCGTCAGACGGAATGGCCGAGTTAGAAACTCAACTGGAAAACAATGTTGAATTTGAAAACAACTTCGAAAATCTAAGTGTTCTCAAATCAGAACTGAACAAATTAATAGAAAGTCCAAGCGATGAAACCATTGCGAACATTCTAAACTATTCAGCTCAACGTTAAGTAAGGTTTTAAATCAACGATAATCCCGATAGTCCAATTATAGAACTATCGGGATTTTTTTTGTTCTTTTGATTGGTTTTCGTCTAATTAAAAGAACCATCTGAAAAAATATTTTATAAAATCTGTGATTTTTTATGACCTCGAACGAATAATTGAATAAAATCAACAATTTAAATCGATTCGTTATGAGAAAAAAATCAATCTTACTAATGCTGTTAAGTATGGTAGCTGCCTCAATCTTATTGTCAAGCTGTGGAATTTCAATTACCAGAAATTACAATTACTATTACCCTAAAAAAAGTAGTTTAGATGAAAATAAACTGCAATTATCCTCTGAGGAAATTCAAAAGAAATAAAACCGATTGAAATGAAACATAGGGGAAGAACGAAAGAATTTCTTGAAATAATTGAAGATCACAAAGGTATTATTTACAAGATAGTTAACACTTATAGCAAGGATTCTGACGACAGAAAAGATCTTTCTCAGGAAATAATAGTTCAGTTATGGAAGTCGTTCGAAAACTACAATAATCAATATAAATATTCTACTTGGATTTATAGGATAGCCTTAAATGTCTCTATTACTCATTTCAGAAAAGAAACGAATAGAAGAAAAATAAATCACCCAATAGAGAACTCTATTATTTATATGGACGATAGTTATTCTAACGAAAACAATGAGCATAATTTATCTATTCTTCAAGAAATTATTTCAGAGTTAAAAGAAATGGAAAAAGCACTTGTTTTATTATATCTAGAAGAAAAGAGCTATAAAGAAATTTCAGAGATTATTGGTATTTCAGAAAGTAATGTTGCCACAAAATTAAGCAGAATAAAACTCGTGTTAAAAGAAAAATTCAATCAATTAAAAGATAGGTAATATGGAGAGTGCAGAATTAATTAATATATGGAAAGCACAGGATGCAAAAATCAATAAAACCATCACTATTAATGAGTTTTTAGTGAAGGAAATTATTGAACAAAAAGCAAAAAATAGTCTAAAATCGTTAATTAGATTAAAATTAATCGGCATTATCAGTTTTATATTGTATCTGCTACTATTAGGTGTAATTCTTAACTATTGCAT
>CALRIM020000004.1:0-39759 GCA_943360385.1 Rhizobium sp. Q54
TGATTGATTTCTGGTAAGTATCTGCAAGGAGCTCTACAAAATTGGGTTTATCGAACAAGGCCTTATTAGAAACAGAAAACTGCTCTAGCCATTCGGTATGCCCATATTTTTGTAAACTCATCATACGAAAATGCATTAAATTTTGCTTACAACGAAAAAACAATTTGATAATGTATAATTACTAGCCTTTTAATATATTCGTGAGGATGAATACGCTTTGCAAATACCTCTTTTTGGGATTACTAATTTCCGCCTTACCTTTTGGAGTATTTGCGCATAAAATTTCGGATGCATATAAAATTAAATCTACTCATACAGGTTTAATAGAAATTAAAGCCAGCACCTTAAATGCTAAATTCCCAGAATTAACGAATAAAGATCCTCGCTTTTTTCATTTCCAAAAAAACGGAAACGATATTCCCTTTTACATAAAAGATACTTCTGCTATATGGAGCGCATCAAATTCTATATTATTTTATGCAGAGAAAAACGATGGATTTTTAGACAAGCTTTTGTATGATAAACCAGGTGCAGCCTTAAATCCTTACCATGCCATGTATAGCGATACGGCGGTTTATTTTTTAATTGTTGATGAAACAAAAAAAGGGAATTATTACAAATACCAATCGAGTGTTGCCTCTACCAATTGGCTGAAAGAGTTCGAGTACGAGGTAATTAAATCGTTCCCCGAAACATATTATTTAGGAAAAAATATAAACTCAGGAGCCACCCTCTCTGAATATACTTTAGGCGAAGGTTTCTCTGGAAACCTGTGGGCAATGGGTTCTACACAAGTAAGAAGCATTGAAACACCTTTTATCAACCCAAATAAAACAGTTGAATTACAAACCTATGTATCTGGTCAATCGAATGCCATTTCTGGTAACCCAAATGCCAATCACCATGTAACCATTACCTTGCAAGGAAACGGGAATACCCTTTTATTAGATACCCTTTTTAAGGGATACGAATGCATACGTAAAAAATTTACTCTCAATGGGAGTTTATTTACCATTGGCTCGGCCTTACAATTTGCAACCTTAAATGATCTTTCTGCTCAAAGCGATTTTAACTCCACCCCTTATATTACTTGTAAATACAGCCGTTTAAGTGATTTTACGAACGAAAAAAGTTTAAAGTTTTCTCTTCAAAATTCATCGGCAAGTAATTTATTGTTCAGCAATAGTCAACTAGATAGTATTCTATTATTTCAACCTCAAAAGAAAATCTATTACACACCAAACACCAAAGTAGATAGTATTTACTATGGTTTAGGAGCTAACAACACAAATCAGGAATTCATTATTGCGTCCATCAAACAAAAAGATTTGTCGAATAATTATGTAGTAGAAAAATGTGACCTACAAAACTTCGAGTTTAACAATGAAGAGAATGAATTCATTATTATCAGTTCGTTGAAATTAGAATCATCGGCAAAAGAATATCAACAATACAAACAAAGCAAGGGAATCCCTACCCTATTAGTGTTTGCAGAGGATCTATATAACACTTTTTCCTACGGATATCATCACCCTATTGCTATTAAAAAATTTATAGAAAAGTATGCAAGTACTGCTAAAAAGCCTGCAAAGAATGTATTCATTTTAGGTAAGGGAATGCAGTCTAATACTTACAACGATGCGAATATATCTGTGCGAGATTTAGTGCCTTCGGTCGGCGTGCCACCATCGGACATGTTGTATGTAAGTAGCTTTAATTACAACCCAATTATTCCAATAATGGGCATTGGGAGAGTAACGGCAGAGAACAACGAGGAAGTATTAAATTACTTGGATAAGGTAAAAGAAAACGATGCCTTACCACCAGTAGAACAATGGAGAAAAAACATTATACATGCTACAGGGGGGAGAAGTATTTCGGAGAACAACACCTTTACAGCTGCGCTTAAAACCTGCGAGGGCATTGCCGTTCAGCCAAACTTAGGTGCGAAAATTATAAATTTCAATAAAAAAGTTAACGAACCCATAAGCGATAATTATAGAGAACAAATAGTTGCTTTAACAGATAAAGGAATTTCATTACTTACCTATTTTGGGCATGGTGCAAATTATTTTGTGGAAATAAATTTTGGAGAACCAGAGGCATTACACAACCAAGGCAAGTATCCCATTTATTTTTTAAATGGATGCTCTGTAGGGAATAGTGCTTTGGATAATTCCTTAGGCGAAAATTATATTCACGCAAAAAACAGAGGAGCAATTGGCTGGCTGGCCTCTAGCGACGAGGGGTTTTCTTCTTACTTAAGTTTATTCGATCGGTATTTTTATGAAAATGCTTTTAAATTTAATTACGGACAAAGTATTGGAGAAATACATAAAGAAACCATAAAGAAGTTTATCAATCCAAGCGACTCTCTGAACATACTACATGCTCGCCAGTTTTTTTACCAAGGCGACCCAAGCATCTCTCTTTATGCTCCATTAAAACCAGATTACGAATTACAATCGAATAGTTTATATAGCACCACTAAATCATTTATAAATAACGATTCTATTCAGTTTGCATGTATTATTCACAACCCCGGCAAAGCCATTGCAGATAGCATAGAGGTTAAAATTGAAAGGGTAATTAACAATCAGAATACCACTCCTATTCCTGTTTTTAAAATTCGAAACGTACTTAATATCGATACCGTTTATTTCACTTTAGAAAGAACTAAAACATACAGTGGTACTAATACCATTAAAGTAACACTCGACCCAGAAAATAAACTAGATGAATACAGTAAACTAAATAATACCACTCAAACAGATGTGTACATCTCTAGTTATAGTCCGAGTATTATACAACCTCGAAACGCATCGGTTATAAAGGATAGTAAGTTCAATTTAATTGTATTGTGTAATGATATTTATGCGAAGGATGTTGAATACACGGTAGAACTAGACACAGTTTCTAGTTTCACCTCAGCCTATCGGAAGTCCTTTATATGGGTAGAACAACAGCTACTGAAAAAAGAAATTGAGTTAAGTAACAGCATCTATAAAACTATTTACATTAGGGTAAAAATTAAAGGAAATGCACAAGAATCGGAATGGCATACTTGTAGTTTTAAACACATTCCAAACAACGAAAATTCATGGCTACAAAATTCGGTAAGTGAATTAAATGAAGGCTTATTTAAGAACACCATCGTTGAAAACAACAAACTAACCTTTATCAACAATACCGTAGAATTTGCCATTAATACCAGGGGCGATAATGCAAGAACTGATTCCGTAGAAAGAAGAATCCGAATGAACAACAATCCACCGGTATATGTTGGTTCTACCATTGGAGGAGTTGCACTGATTGCACTTCATCCAAAAAATTTAAGCAGGTTTAGTTATGAAAGTGCGTATAATCTATTTGCAAACACACCAGACTACCCTTTCGAACTATACAGAAGAAGTGGATTGTATATATTTAATACACAAAATGCAACCGATAGAGATTCCTTGTTATTTTATTTACAAAGTATTCCAAATGGATATGTGGTGGCAGGGTATAATGGATTGAATGCAGATTTTAAAAATTTACCTGAAAATATTCTACAAGCCTTTGAAACATTGGGCTTGGCAAAAATTCGCAGCATCAATAATTTGGAACCGTATGCCTTTGTGGGATACAAAGGCTCTGCCATTGGAACAGCAAGCGAATTAACTTCCGACCAATCGAGCAGTATACCAGCCGATAAGCAATTCATTCGATTGAACTTTACACACTCAGGTAAATGGGATCGAGGAAGTATACGTTCTGAAAATATCGGACCTCATAAAAATTGGAAATCTATTAATTGGAACTTCAGTAAAGAGCCACAAGATGAATTTAATTTACAAGTAATTGGAACAGATGCAAACGGAAACAAAAGCACTCTCCTCATCTCTGCAAACCCAATAGATAGTATAGATGCAAGCATTTTAAACACCAATCTTTATTCGAGTATACAATTGGTATCTAATTTTAAGGATAGTATAAATTTCAACCCTCCTAGCTTTAACTATTGGGGAATGCGGTATCAGCTACCCATAGAAGCGAGCGTTTTACCTCAATATAAATATGTGTTAACACCAACCAATACAGCTCAGGGAGACACTATTAATTATCAATT
The DNA here is from genome assembly GCA_943360385.1 of Rhizobium sp. Q54. Taxonomy (GTDB): domain Bacteria; phylum Bacteroidota; class Bacteroidia; order Sphingobacteriales; family Sphingobacteriaceae; genus CAJBVG01. The sequence continues at coordinate 4,112 of CALRIM020000004.1, forward strand.
TTCATTTATCAATATTGGTGAAGAAACAATAGATACAGCTGGTATAACGTTGACTAGTATTGACGAAAACAGAAATTCGTTGCAACTAGAATTAGATACACTTTACTCCTTTAAATCTTTAGATACCATTACAAAAGTTTATAAAATACCAACACGTAACTACCTTGGTGCTGTTACGCTTCAAAGTAAAATCAGTCCTTTTTCAAAACAAGAAATAATACCATTTAACAATAGCTATGAAAGCATTGTACACATAGAAAAGGATTTAAAATCGCCTCGACTATCTGTTTTAATTGATGGAAAAGCACCCATGCAAAACGATATTGTTTCGCCCACTCCTACTATCAGTATTAGCTTAAAAGACGAAAACAAATTCCTGTTGTTAAATGATAGTAGTAATGTAGAAGTTTATTTAAAACGACCAAACAACAGTAATTACACAAAAGTAAATTACAGTAATCCGGATTTACAATTTACACCAGCCATCTCTTCGAAATCTAATGAATTAAAAATTAGTTATCTCCCAAAATTAAAAGACGATGGGATGTATAGTTTAAAACTGAAAGTAAAGGATGCTAGTAATAATACCAACCAAAACAGCGAATACGCCATCGATTTCGAAGTGGTGAATGGCTCTAGTATCACTCATTTTTTCCCCTACCCAAATCCATTTACCACACAAACGCAATTTGTGTTTACCCTAACAGGAGAAGTAGTTCCAGAGGATATTAAAATTCAGATTATGACCATTAGCGGTAAAATTGTGAGAGAAATTACCAAAGCCGAATTGGGTAATATTCATATTGGAAATAACATCAGCGATTTTAAATGGAATGGTACAGACCAGTACGGCGATCGGTTGGCAAATGGTGTTTATTTGTACAGAGTTGTTCTGAAAAACAAAAACACTTTTCAGGACAGAACCACTAGTGCGGATAAGTATTTCAACCAAGGATTTGGCAAAATATACCTTATGAAATAGCCTTTTTAGATTCCACTTTATACAGTAATAGAATACACACCACTACATACAAGCCAGAGAACAATACTTTTATAATATTACTATCGAAATAAAGAGAAGTAACATAAAAAGGGAGCATGATAATGGCGGCAATAAAAAATATTTTATAGAGGTACCAAAACGGAATAATATCTAACATGCTCACTTTTAAAATTAATTTAGAAGTTAAGGTACACACAAATGCATACAACGTATTGGTAATTAAATGAGCTATAGTAGCGCCAATAAGTCCGTATTTACTAACCAATACATAGGTTAGCCCTATATGGAAAACCAATTCTACCCCCTGAATAATACTGATGTATTTTGTTTTGCCGGTTATTAAAAAAATATCGTGATAACTACTAAAACGATAGAAAAAGGTAACCGCATAAATGGCAAAAAACACTGCACTGCTTGCATAAAAAGAACCGAAGGCAAGTGTGATAAAAGAAGGAGCCCAAGAAATTAATGCTAGTACAATGGGAAACAAAATAAGGACTACTTCTTTTTGGTATGCTCTACGAATTCCTAAAAATCCAGCGATGTTATTTTTATTATATTCCTTGAGCATTAGCGGAAATGCAATAGCCGAAAAGGAAGTATAGAACACCGTAATGAGAGGCACTTCGAAATTACCATTGCTAATGCGGGCAATGCTTACAGGGTCTTTAAGCAAATAGCTCAACAATAACTTATCGGTATGCATCATTATTATTCCGAAAAATAATCCAATGCCAATAGGCAATCCATAGCGCCAAAGTTGTTTCAGTAAATCCCAGGTGAATTGAAATTTCTCTTCAGAAAAAATTCGTTGGATATAAATATTGTTAAAGATGCTAGGTAAAATTCCAGTTATACTTAAAATAAGTATGTAATGTATTAAGGAAGCTTTAACCGTATAGGCAATAAATATAAGCGCTAGTTTAATGGTAAGAATCGTTAGGGTATTTATAAAATATACACCCACTCTTTTCATGCTTAAAAAAATATTTAACTCTACACTTTGAAAAATACTTGGAATAATAAGCAGCACCATCCATATAAAATACCGATCCCAATTGAGGATGGTATCTACCGCACCAAATAAAAGTTGATAAAGAAATAACCCAATAAGCACTACAACCGAACTGATGAGCAATCCAATTCTTAAGGCATTGATATAATTATAGGCTTGCTGAGCAGTAGTAGATTTAGCAAGGAAATAATAAATAGATTGAGAAAAACCGAAAGAGCCAATAGAAACACCAATGCTCATGACCATTAAAATATACCTAAAAGCACCGTATTCATTAGGTACTAGGAAATGAGAAAGCAAAGAAATGGTAAGAAAACTAAAAACACTGATAATGCTATTACCTAAGTATAGCTGAAACGAATCACGATTATCTTTGAATTTGGCCTTTATTATGGATATCACGCCCTAAAGTTAGTATAAAAGTATAAATGCTAAAACAAAGTCAATTTTAGGTGTTTTTATAAAAACACCTAAGTTTTCAACATAGTATTGATAAAATTTTACATCTTTTTACAAAAAACACCTAAATTTTTCGCAAGTTTTTCTATTTTTGCATATAAATCTTCCAAAAAGCCAAAAAATATGACTTCAATTCGTTTCAAAGCATTAGATGTTGTTCAAAGCAGAAAAGACATCGTTGTAAAAACTCCTTCACACAGAATTTCCGATTTCTATGCGGTAAATGTGTTCGACAAAGCAAAAATGAAACAGTATCTATCTAAAGATGCGTTTGTTGCTGTTGAGGATAGTATTAATAATGGTAAAACAATAGACCGAGCGGTTTCAGATCAAATAGCATCTGCCATGAAAACATGGGCGATAGAAAAAGGTGCAACACACTACACCCATTGGTTTCAACCATTAACAGGTAGTACTGCAGAAAAACACGATTCGTTTTTCGAACCGAGTTCAGATGGTAGAGCATTAGAAAAATTCTCGGGAGATGCTTTAGTTCAACAAGAACCAGATGCATCATCGTTCCCAAATGGAGGTATTAGAAATACGTTTGAAGCAAGAGGTTATACGGCATGGGACCCATCATCACCAGCATTTATTATGGAGAATGGTTCGGGCAGTACCTTGTGTATACCAACCGTATTTGTTTCGTACACAGGTGAAGCATTAGATTACAAGGCTCCCCTATTAAAAGCCTTGCATTTCCTAGATAAATCGGCTGTAGAAGTTTGCCAATTATTCGATAAAAACATTACCAAAGTAAATGCATCATTAGGTATTGAACAAGAATACTTCTTAGTAGACTTAGCTTTATATAATGCTCGTCCGGATTTAATGCTTACAGGTCGTACATTATTTGGACACATGTCTGCAAAAGGACAACAATTAGAAGATCATTATTTCGGATCTATTCCAGATCGTGTATTAGCATACATGGTGGAATTAGAAACAGAAGCAATTAAATTAGGCATTCCATTAAAAACTCGTCATAATGAAGTAGCACCAAGCCAATTTGAGTGTGCACCTATTTATGAGGAAATAAATTTAGCGATAGACCACAACCAATTATTAATGGATTTGATGGATAAGGTAGCTCGCAGACATGGTTTTAAAGTATTATTACACGAAAAACCATATGCAGGAGTTAACGGATCCGGAAAACACAATAACTGGTCGTTAATTACAGATACAGGTAAAAACTTATTAGCACCGGGTAAAACACCAAAGAATAATTTGATGTTCCTTACTTTCTTTGTAAATACTATTAAAGCAGTAAGTGAGCATGCAGATTTATTAAGAGCAAGCATTGCATCTATAAACAACGACCATCGTTTAGGAGCAAATGAAGCACCACCAGCAATTATCTCTATTTTCTTAGGCAGTCAATTAGACGAGGTGTTAAATGAAGTAGAAACATCTAAAATCAACAAGAAATTAGATACGAGTAATGCCATGTGGTTAGGCATTCCTAAAATTCCACAGATTTTATTAGATAATACAGATAGAAACAGAACTTCTCCATTTGCCTTTACAGGTAACAAATTCGAATTCAGAGCAGTAGGTTCTTCAGCCAACTCATCGGCACCAATGACGGTGTTAAACACTATTATGGCCGATCAGTTGGTATTGTTTAAAAAAGAGGTAGATGCCTTAATTAACAAGGGGGAGAAAAAAGATGTTGCTATTTTAACTGTCATTAAGAAATACATCAAAGAATCGAAAAGTATTCGATTTGAAGGAAATGGATACAGTGTAGAATGGGAAAAAGAAGCAGAAAAAAGAGGCTTAGCAAACATTAAAACTACTCCGAAGGCTTTAGATGCTTATGTATCTAAGAAAACAACAGAGTTATTTAGCAGAAATGGGATTTTTAATAATGTAGAAATTCATGCCCGACATGATATCATGTTGGAGAACTACATGAAAAAACTACAAATTGAATCAAGGATTATTGGCGAATTAGTCACCAGCTTTGTTATTCCATCTGCAGTTTCATACCAAAACACACTTATTGAGAATGTTAAAGGCTTGAAAGAAATAGGGTTAACTAAAAATTCATACGAATCTCAATTAGATATTGTTAAAAAGATATCAGATCATATTGGCATCATAAAAAAATCTGTTGATGAAATGACAGAGGAGCGCAAAAAGGCGAATACAATTGCAGATGCGCGTAAATTGGCCATTGCATATGATGAAAAGGTGAAGCCTTATTTTGAAACGATTAGGTATAATGTTGATAAGTTGGAACTTATCGTGGGAGACGAGTATTGGGCGCTTCCAAAATTCAGAGAACTTTTGTTTTTAAAGTAATATTTATCCAAAACACAGAAAAGCCATCTATTCGGATGGCTTTTTTTCGTGATATTATCCAAAAAAATATATATTTGGTCTTTCCGCGGTATTATTTTTGCTGTGGAATGCGATTACAAAAAAGCAATATTCTTTAAAATGAAGTTAAAAAACATTTCTTTAATCATTTTCACCCTTGGTGTAAGTTCAATTTTATATTCTTGTGGCTCTCAAAAAGCAAGTGTTGCAGCAGCTGAAAAGGCTTTTAATAACGAAAAGTATTTCGTTGCGGCAGATATGTATAAGAAAGCCATTCCAGATGTTAGAAAAAAAGAAGCTAAAGCTGAAATTACCTTTAAAGTTGGCGAGTGTTACCGACTAATAAGAAATTTCAAACAAGCTGGAACTTGGTATGAAAAAGCTATTAAAGCTGGGTATGATTCTACTGATGCTTATAACAAATATGCAAATACCTTAAAAGCACTAGATCGTTTTGAGGATGCGAAAGATGTTTACAAGGAACTTCTTGCTAAGAATCCAAATGATTCTGCAGCAATGAAAGCAATTGAAAACTGTAACTTAATTATAGAGTGGAAGAAAAAAGATGTTTTCTTTGATGTATATAACGAGCCATCGTTAAACACAAAAGATTGGGAATATGCTCCTTCGTTTTACGGAAAGGGTATTATTTTCACATCTAATAGAGGAACTGTAAAGGGTAAGAACTACTATGAAACTACAGGTAAAAACTTCGATAATATTTATGCCTCTGCTACTACTGGTAAAAACAAATGGACAAAACCAGAATTGTTAAACAAAGACATTAATACTCCATATAACGAAGGAGTAGCAAGTTTCGACAATAATAACAGAGTACTTTATTTTACACAATGTAATGGACCGAAAGGAAAAGAAAATTCTTGTAAAATTTATTCAACTCAAAACGAAGGAAACACCTGGACAGAACCAACAGAGGTTATGATTCCAAATCCAGATTCTGCAATCATTGGTCATCCAAGTATTAATGCAGATGGAAGTAGAATTTACTTTGTAAGTGATATGAAAGGTGGCTTAGGCGGTAAAGATATTTGGTATTCTGATAAACAAGGAACATCATGGAGCTCACCAGTAAATGCTGGTCCAAAAATTAATACAACTGGCGACGAAGAGTTTCCATTTATACACCCATCAGGAACTATCTACTTCTCTTCTACTGGTAGAGGTGGTATGGGAGGTTTCGATATTTTCTTCTGCGATTTTGAAGAAGGAGATTGGACAGAAGCATTAAATTTAAAATCACCAACAAACTCTTCTGGAGATGATTTTGGGTTTGTGTTAGATGAAAACAAAGAAATTGGTTATTTATCATCTAACCGCTTTGGCGGAAAAGGTGAAGACGATATTTATTCAGCTTATGCTATTCCATTGGTATTTACTATTACTGGTAAAACCATAAACAATGCTACTAATAAAGTTCTAGCGCAAGCAAAGATTACAATTATAGGTAGCGATGGAAGTACACAAACAGCTACAAGTGATGCTACAGGTTCATATAAATTTACAATTAAAAAAGATGTTAACTATCAGTTAAACTCTTCTAAATACAGATTCTTTGGAGATGTTGGAGAAGCAACTACATACGGATTAAAGGAATCAAAAGATTATACGATCAACTTCAAATTAAATCCAATTCCATTAAAGGAAATTGTATTAAAAGGAATTTTATACGATTTAGCGAAAGCAGATTTACGTGAAGAATCAATACATACATTAGACTCATTGATTAAAACATTGAGAGACAATCCTACATTTGTTATTGAAATTGCATCGCATACAGATTCACGTGCCGATTCAGCATACAACTACGATTTATCTCAACGCAGAGCACAGTCGGTTGTAAACTACTTAGTTTCTAAAGATATTGAGAGAGAAAGATTAGTACCAAAAGGATACGGAGAATCTCGTTTATTAAACGATTGTAAAGATGGCGTTGAGTGTACAGAAGAACAACATCAACAAAACAGACGTACATCATTCTCTGTAATATCTGAGGATTATGTACCGAAGGAAGCACCAAAAATTCCTGAAGCAGGAAAACCAAAACCAAATACACCTGCAAAACCAGGAACTAACTTAGCACCAAAAACTGGAGCAACATTAAACCCGGCAAATTCAAATGGAGCAAATCCAGGAGCTACTACAACACCAGCAAACTCTACTCCTGCTGGAACTGTAAAGCCCGCAACTAATCCAAATGGATTGCCAGCATCGGCTACTCCAAGTGGTACTGCTGCACCTAAACCAGGAACAACTACTACTATCATTAATAAGCCAGCTACTAATCCTAACGGATTGCCAGCATCGGCTACTCCAAGTGGAACAGTGAAGCCAGCAACTAATCCTAATGGATTACCAGCTTCGGCAACACCTACTAATGCAAAACCAGGAGGAATTGTAAAACCAGCAAATACAAATGGATTACCAGCATCGGCTACTCCAACTGGTGGAGCTAAAACCACTACCACTGTTATTACTAAACCAGCTACAACGGTTACAAAGCCTGCAACTGGTGTTGATTCTACAAAATCTAAAACACCAACAGCACCCGCTTCTACTCCAAAGGGTAAAAAACCTTAATATTAATAGAAATTCAATATCATAAAGCAAAGGACAAATCATATATTTGTCCTTTGTTATTATGAGCGACCAACGTTATAACCTCCGAGGTGTTTCTGCTTCAAAAGAAGATGTACACCAAGCAATAAAAAACATCGACAAAGGCTTGTTTCCTAAAGCTTTCTGTAAAATTATCCCCGATATTTTAGCGCAAGATGAAATTTTTTGTACCATTATGCATGCCGATGGCGCAGGTACGAAATCTTCTTTGGCGTATGCTTATTGGAAAGAAACTGGAGATATTTCTGTTTGGAAAGGCATTGCTCAAGATGCTATCATCATGAACCTCGACGACCTACTTTGTGTAGGGGCTACCAATAATATTTTACTTTCATCAACCATTGGGCGTAATAAGAATTTAATTCCTGGAGAAGTTATTTCTGCAATTATAAACGGAACCGAAGAAATACTCGCCGATTTAAGAAGTCATGGTATTAATATTTACTCTACAGGAGGCGAAACAGCCGATGTAGGCGACTTAGTACGTACGGTAATAGTTGATAGCACAGTAACCTGTAGATTGCGTAGAGACGAGGTTATTTCTAACCATAACATTCAGGATGGAGATGTAATTGTTGGATTAGCTTCTTACGGACAAGCTAGCTACGAAAGCGAATACAATGGAGGGATGGGAAGCAATGGCTTAACCTCTGCTCGCCACGACGTTTTTAATAAAACCATCGCACAGAAATACAAAGAGTGCTATGATCCATCGGTACCAGAAGAGTTAATTTTTTCTGGAACGAAAAACTTAACAGACCTCATCAAAATAAACGACCAATTAAGTGTTACTGCTGGTAAGTTAGTTCTCTCTCCAACGAGAACCTATGCTCCTATTATGCACGCATTTTTTCAAAATGGTAAGCAAAACATTAATGGAATAGTACATTGTAGCGGTGGTGCACAAACAAAAGTGCTTCACTTTGTTGATAATGTACACATCATAAAAAATAATTTATTTCCAATACCGCCACTTTTCAAAATGATTCACGAAGAATCGGGTACCTCTTGGGAAGAAATGTATAAAGTATTTAACATGGGTCACCGTATGGAGGTGTACACAAATAAAGAACGCGCAGAGGAATTAATTGAAATTTCGAAGTCGTTTAATGTAGATGCACAGGTAATTGGATATGTAGAAAAAGCTTCCGGAAAACGTGTGAGCATTATTACTGATACAAGTAAAATTGAATATTCTGACAAATAAATTACCGAATAAGGAATATTTTATGCTTAAATTTGGATAGAGTCACTACTACTCTACCCAAACAATGATTTCTAAACCGAACAAGTTAAGCTTTAAGGTTAGATTCTATATTGTACTCTCCCTGGTACTTATACATCTGCTTTTTTCCTTGAATCCCAACGAAATCGTTGTGAATCGAGGTAAGATAAGGAGCGTGGAAACGTTTCAGGATTTAGAAAGTCAATCGCTTTTTAACTTCTCCATTTTTTCTGATAACCATGGTCTATCTCCTTATAGTAATATGTACATGGCAAAAGCAAATTACCATATGCGCAAAACAAATGATATTTGCGTGCTTGGTGGTGGAGATCATTTAATGAAAAACGGAACGAATGATTTCTTGTACTTCATGTGCAACGACCCTTTTTGGAATAGCAATTTTTACCCTACCATTTCCGATGGAGAAAATATTTTTTATGGTAAATCTCAAGACGATTGGGGCGCTGGGAAGCCTTTCTTTGATGCACTTGGTATGCATGCTAGAAACAATGTAACGTTTAGCAAAGAAGGTGTTGATTATTACGCTGTAATTGAAGGACTGCATCATTTTAAAATCCATTTTATCTCTCTATACTTTCCAGACGAACCAGAGAATACTAAACTTTCTTTTAGAGAAAGCACTAAACAATTTCTAAGAGAAACCTTATTGAGGATAAATAAAACCGACCACGATATTATTGTGCTAGAAGCGCATAGTAGATTTGGATTCTGGTTGAATGAACTTAACCCCGAATTGTATCGATTGGTAATGAACAAAGCTGATTTAGTATTTGGATCAAGCACCCATTATTACGAACGATTCGCACCCGAAGGGTATGCAAATTCTGGCCCATTAATTTTAAATACCGGTGCAATAGAACATCCACGATTTGGGTCCAATCCAGGTTTTATACAAATACATGTAATGGAACAAAACAGAGGGCTATATGTAAATTATGTTGATTTGTCGAAACCTACCACTGTATTAGGTTCTAGCCCATTCGCATACTTCCGAAGTTTTAATGGGAAGATCTACGATATATATTATCAGAACCCTATTTTATAACAAATAACAAAATCTAAATCCTAAATTCTAAATAACAAATTCTAAAGATTAGATAATGGATATTAGATTTTAGATATTAGGATTTAGAATTTAGAATTTCAATATTAGATGTTAGTCAAAAAAAAAAGTTGGAGTAAACACTCCAACTTTTTTAATATCAATTATGAATACTATTTAATGAGGGTCATTTCATTCACCAAATTAGTCGCGCCTGCATATTTATCCATAATAAATAATACATACCGAATATCGCAAACAATGGTGCGTTTAAATGTTTTGTCGAATACTAAATCACCTGTCATTGCTTCCCAGTTACCATCGTACGCAACACCGATAAGTTCGCCATCGCCATTTATCACAGGGCTTCCAGAGTTTCCACCAGTAATATCGTTATCCGTTAAAAATGCAACTGGTAATTCTCCTTTTGAATTAGTGTATTGTCCGAAATCTTTACTCTTTAAGAGATCAACTAATTTTGTTGGGATATCGAACTCTTCATCTTTAGGTACATATTTTTCTAATAAACCTCTAGAAGTAGTGTAGTAATTGTAAACAATAGCATCCTTACCTGTGTAACCAGCAACTTTACCATAAGTAATACGCATGGTAGAATTCGCATCTGGGTACATTAATTTAGTTGGATTCATTTCCATTAAACCTGCGATGTATGCTTTCTTTTCTTTTGCTAAAGATGCTTGTAATTTCAATACAGTTGCAGAGAAGGTTGTTTTATACTCTGTCATCTTTGTTACGTATTGAAGTAATGGGTCTGCATCTATTTTCTTTAAGGTTGGAGATGCTAAAAAAGCTTGCATTTTTTCTTTCGAAGTAATGAACGATTTTTTAAACACTTCCGCAGCATATTTTGCAAACGATTCTTCAACCGTTTTACCTTTGTATTTTTTCACAATCTCTGCTAATAAAGCAGGTTGTTCTGCAGCAGGAATATCATTATAATAAATGGTTAATAAAGCTGCGAAAACCTTTTCATCGTTTGCAGGAACATAATCTTTATAATTTGCATCGAGGTCTGCTTTTACTTTATCTACAGCCGTTTTCAAGGCAGCCTCATCTACAGGCGATTTTTTCAATTGCTCTGTAATTGGTTTCACTAAATCTGCCATCTTAATACTAATAGCAGCCATCCCCGCTAAAGTGTAATAAGAATTACGTAAAGAATAGGTTCTTAACTCATCGTAAACGGTATTAATATTCGACATTACCGAAGCATATTTTGTTGCTAAAGCATCTGTTGAATTTGCATAAGCAGTAAAATCATTTTCTAATGCTTTCTTACCAGAAATAACATCTAATTTTATTAAGCCTTCGTTTTGTCCGATGTAATATTTCCAAGAGTTTGCAAGGGAAGCATACGTTGCAGCTAATTTAATACGAGTATCATCACTCTTATCCATATCTGCTTTCATTACTTCTAAACGCTTACCCAATAATTTAATAATGGCAGGATTGGTGCGCTCTACCGCATTTTGCATTTCACGAGAAAACGCATAACGATTGGTACGACCAGGGTAACCCATAATCATGGCAAAATCGCCTTCGTTAATTCCTTTCATCGAAATATTTAAATGTTTCTTTGGTTTGTAAGGAACATTGTCTTTAGAATATGGAGCAGGCTTACCATCTTTACCCATGTAGATACGGAAGATAGAGAAATCGCCCGTGTGGCGTGGCCACATCCAGTTATCGGTATCGCCACCAAATTTACCAACCGATGATGGTGGAGCAAATGCTAAACGTACATCTGTAAATCTTTCGTAAACAAATAATAAATACTGATTACCTCCAAACACATCTCTCACTACTGCTTGGTAATGCGTGCCTTTAACAGCCTCGGCAGTTAACGTTTTGGTAAGCTCTTTCATTTTTGCATCTTTCTCTGCATCCGAAAGGCCTGTAGTAGCTGCTAAAACTTGTGGCGTTACATCTTCCATGCGAACTAAAAAAGAAGCTACAATCTCTGGAGACTGTAGCTCTTCTGCTTTCGTTTTTGCAACAAATCCGTCTGTTAAATAATCGTGCTCAACAGTACTGTTATATTGTATACTTCCAAATCCACAATGGTGGTTCGTAAGCATTAATCCATCCGATGAGATCATCTCTCCCGTACAAAAACCCATTGATACAATAGCATCCTTTAAACTGGTTTGATTTACATTGTAAATGTCACTAGCCGATAATTTGAATCCGATTTTTTTCATTTCATCGTAATTCTTATTTATTAGCATAGGCAACCACATCCCCTCATCTGGATCTGTAGCTCTTACGTTTAAGGCTCCTAATAGTAATAATGAACCAAGTAGTATTTTCTTCATTTTCGTTAATTGTTTGTTGATAATTTGCGAAAATAAAGAAAAAAACCACTATTACGGATGAATGCTTACCTTCTTCGTGTAAATCGATTTATCTGTTTGAATACTAAGTATATACAAACCGTCTAAATGCTTATTTATATCGAATACAAATTGATTATTTGTGAAATTATTCTCCTCTTGAATTAACTGCCCCTTTATGTCGAATAATTGAACAGCGCGTATTTCCTCACCCTTCTCCATAGCCGCAATGTTTACATAAGAATTAGCTGGGTTCGGATACACCTTAATTGTTTCTTTTATTTCATCTTCAATACCTGTTTTGGGGGCCATAGAAGAATCGGTATAATACACCTTATGATCTAAATATTGAACAGCATATATTCTACCTTTAGAATCTTCTGCGTACAACATCTTTAAATAACTTTCTCTTACAGGTTGAATACCAGTTAGCTTTCTTTTAAAATATTTCCCGAACTCATCCTTTATATAATTTCCTCCATACGAAACAGATGAATAAGTATTTAAACTAGTATATATGTGCTCTCTTTGTTTGGCAAAATAAATACTATGAAATGGATGAAATTGCCATTCATATCCTAGCTTATTCACTTCTAAGGTAGACCACTCTATGTTATTTAGGGCGTCGTTAATGTGAACATAAAACCCGCCTTGCATTCCAAAATTTCCACCAGAACCATCAAAAGAAACGTATAAATAATCACTCTTATCAAATTCTAAACAATAGATTTCATACATACTTTGTGGTTGGTATAGAACATTACTTTTCATTCCGTAGAATTTCAACATCGGTAATTTAATCCACTCCTCCCCTTCATTTAAACTATAATACAAGCCACCTACACCCTCTCTAAAACCAGACATCGATGCAATCCATACATTGTTTGCGCTAATTGCTAAATTTGTAATTGCTTTATTATGTTGAAATCCTCTATTCATATTTTTCCAATCTTTCCCACTAGTTTCTGATATAAAAACACCATCGCCGTAATAGTCATATTCACCTGGAGCGGTATCGAGAATAGAAGCTGCGGATACCATTATTTTGGAGTGTTCGATTAATTCTATATCCGTTAATGGAAATTTAGTTGGTACTGCATTTTTAATCCATGTAGTTCCTGCATTGTCGCTATAATACAAGTCAGATCCAGCAATGGCATATATTTCATTTTCTTTATCACAAATAATTTTTACTACCGGTACGTTTTTTAAATCCAAACTCTTTATCCAATTTTTCCCACCATCAGAAGATTTATAAATACCTGAAGTTAAAGTCCCTACGAATAATACATCGTGATCATTGATGGTAATGCATGTATTCCCATAATCTACTAACCCAGTTGGGCTAGATTTCGATTCTTTCCAATAGTTGTCTTGTGCGCTGGTGCTCAAAGCCATAAAAATAAAGGTGAGCGCAACCAATATTCTTGTTGTCTGTTTTTTCATAAGTATCGCTGTTATAATAACCTGACAACATTTTTTAGAGATACCCTTATCAAAAAAATATTATATATTGTTGATAATTGAATGATTGTAACGATAGTACATCATTCCAATAATTGCTATTTTTGGTCGTTATCAAAGAAAAAACATGAGAAAGAAAATATTTTTATTCACTACAATATTAGGAAGCATCATTGGCATCGCGAAAGCAGAAGAAATTGTTAAAAACGAACGCGTTCAGAAGGTTATCTTATTTAGAAGTGCTGCACAAATTGAGTCGAGAGTAAGTCAAACTTTAGAAAAAGGTGATCATTTAATCATTATAGATGAATTACCAAATGCAATTAACGATAACTCTGTTCAAATTTCTGGTGAAGGTGGGTTTACCATTTTAAGTGTAGAGACAAAAACAGGTCTATGGGACCAAAAGAAAAGAGGAAAGCAATACAGTTCCTTGGTGGATTCTATAGAATATTACACAAATGCTATTGAGCAAGATAACATAAGAAAATATGCCATAGATCAAGAAGAAAGTTTACTCATAACAAATAAAGATATCAGCAGTAAACAAAATATGGCAGTTGTAGATATTGAAGATATGGCTGATTTATATCGTAAAAGATTACCGGATTTAAAACGTGAATCGTTACGCTTACAAAAAACAATTGACCACAATAAAGAAAAATTAGAAGGGTTTAATTTACAATTATCAGAACGCCAATCAGGAAAAAACAATAAGCAAGTTTGGGTAAGAGTAAGTTTAACGCAAGCTCAAAATGTAAAAATAAATCTTAAATATATTGTGTATGATGCAGGCTGGGTTCCTTTCTATGATATAAGATCTATTGATATTGGAGAAGAAATAACTTTTGTGTTAAAAGCCAAAATCCGTCAGAATACCGGAGTAAATTGGGATAATGTAGACTTAACTTTATCAACAGGAAATCCGATAAACAGTTCCATTAAACCAGAGTTAAACGATTGGAGATTGAGTTTAGCCGAAATTGCTGCAAGACAAATGTATAAAAGTGGTGGTCAATTAAATGCAGAAGAAATTGTAAAATTACCAACAAGAAATATTAATAGTTTAATTACTACTTCTGCAGGTGTTTATGCCTCAGATGTTACTACCCAAGAGCAAGTAAACAATGTTCAATATTCTATAAACAAAGCCTTTAGTATTGCATCTGATGGGGAGTACAAAATTGTTGAAATACAAAAAAACAGTGCTAAGGCAACCTATAGATATGTAACGGTTCCTAAATTAGATACCAAGGCTTACCTCATGGCTAGTGTTAAAGAATGGGATTCATTTTTACTATTACCTGGAGAGGCAAATATTTTTTTAAAGGGTGATTATGTAACTAAAACCGTTATTGATCCAATGTCAATAGACGATTCTTTAGAAATTAGTTTGGGGAATGATGAAGGAATAAAAGTGGAACGTAAAATGGTGAAAGAATTAACTTCAAAAAAATCATTTGGAAGTACCAAGCGCTATATGCAAGGATATGATATTACAGTTCGAAATAGTAAATCAAGAGCTATAAAAATAGATGTAATAGATCAGGTTCCATTATCGAGTGATAAGGATATTGAAGTAAAGCATACTGCAAATGGGGCAAGTTTTGAGGAGAGCACAGGTAAATTAACTTGGAGCTATACCATATTACCTTCGGAAACCAAGAAAATGAATCTTCAGATTGAAGTTAAATACCCTAAAAACAAGTACTTACAAGGTTGGTAAGATTTGTTTTTTTATTCATAATGAATTCAATACTTTTGAACCATAAATAATAACAAAACGCATATGAATTACGATGTAATCGTTTTAGGAAGTGGACCAGGTGGTTATGTAACTGCAATACGTGCTTCACAACTAGGCTTTAAAGTAGCTATTGTAGAAAAAGAAAACTTAGGTGGTGTATGTTTAAACTGGGGATGTATCCCTACCAAAGCATTAATAAAAAGCGCTCAAGTATTTGAATATATTCAGCATGCAAAGGATTACGGAATTAATGTTTCGGAATCGTCGGCAGATTTTGGTGCGGTAATAAAACGCAGTAGAGATGTTGCTGAAGGAATGAGCAAGGGTATTCAATTCTTGATGAAGAAAAACAAGATTGATGTAATTGAAGGATACGGAAAAATTAAAAAAGGTGGTAAACTAGAAGTTAAATCTGGCGACGGAAGAACTACAGAATACACTGCAAAACATACCATCTTGGCAACAGGTGCTCGCTCTCGTGAATTACCAAATTTAAAACAAGATGGCAAAAAAGTAATTGGATATCGCGAAGCTATGACTTTAGCAGAATTACCAAAATCGATGGTAATTGTGGGATCTGGAGCAATTGGTTGCGAATTCGCTTATGTATATAATGCAATGGGTACAAAAGTTACCATTGTTGAATTCTTAGATAACATTGTTCCTTTAGAAGACGAGGATATTTCTAAAAACTTAGCACGTTCATTTAAAAAATCGGGCATCAGCATTATGACAGGTTCTTCTGTAGAATCAGTAGATACAGCAGGTGCAGGTTGTAAAGTGAACATTAAAACAGCTAAGGGAATGGAAGTAATTGAAGCAGACATCGTATTATCTGCTGTAGGAATTGCTGCCAATATAGAAAACATTGGGTTAGAAGAAGTAGGTGTAAAAACAGATAAGGGAAAAGTGTTGGTAGACGAGTTTTACCGTACAAACGTACCAGGAGTTTATGCCATTGGAGATATCGTACCAGGACCAGCATTAGCACATGTTGCTTCTGCAGAAGGTATTATTTGTGTAGAAAAAATTAAAGGCTTACATGTGGAAGCTTTAGATTACGGTAACATCCCAGGATGTACTTATGCTTCTCCAGAGGTTGCTTCTGTGGGTTTAACTGAGAAAGCAGCAAAAGCAGCAGGATATGAAATTAAAGTAGGTAAATTCCCATTCTCGGCATCTGGTAAAGCAAGCGCTTCTGGAGCTAAAGATGGTTTTGTAAAAGTAATTTTCGATGCTAAATACGGAGAGTTCTTAGGTTGCCACATGATTGGTATGAACGTAACCGAAATGATTGCAGAAGTTGTAGTAGCAAGAAAACTAGAAACTACTGGTCACGAAATTATTAAGTCAGTTCACCCTCACCCAACCATGAGCGAAGCCATTATGGAAGCTGCTGCCGATGCGTATGGGGAAGTGATACACATGTAAAAGAAAAGATGTTTTAAGTTTTCAACTTAAATTAACTTTTTCTCATATGAGCACACGAGCACACTAGCAGACGAACACATGAACATCCACTCAATCAATACCGGCCTATTTAAACTCGATGGTGGCGCCATGTATGGCGTTATCCCAAAATCGCTTTGGCAAAAAGTTAATGCACCCGACGAGAACAATATGTGTACTTGGGCGATGCGTTGTTTATTGATTGAAGATGGGAATCGTTTGATTCTGGTTGATAATGGGATTGGAACGAAGCAGGATGCGAAGTTTTTTAGTCATTATTATTTACACGGCGACGATAGTTTAGATAAGTCGTTAAAAAGCTTAGGAGTAGAGAAAAAAGACATTACGGACGTGCTCCTCACCCACTTACATTTCGACCATTGCGGTGGAAGTATAGTAAATAAAGAAGGTGGTGCAGGTTGGGAATTAGCGTTTCCGAATGCTACTTATTGGAGTCATAAAGATCATTGGGAATGGGCTACCAAACCTAACCCAAGAGAGAAAGCATCATTCTTAAAAGAGAACATATTACCAATTCAGGAAAGTGGTCATTTAAAATTTATGGACGAGAATTCCCCATTCTCGGAAAATATTACCCTAAGAGTAAGCTCTGGGCATACTGACCATATGATTTTACCCGTTATAAAGTATAAGAACGAAACAATCGTTTTTTGCGCCGATTTAATCCCTTCAGCGACACATTTAGGACTGCCATGGGTGATGGCTTACGACACTCGTCCCTTGCTTACAATGTCCGAAAAACAGGAATTGCTGACAATTGCAGTGAAGGAAAACTGGACATTATGCTTTGAACATGACGCAACAGTAGAATGTGCAAAACTTGTGGAGACTGAAAAGGGCATTAAAATAGAGCAAACACTCAAAATATCAGATTTATAGCCTGACAATTCCTAAAATAGGAATGATTTTTGTAGTGTTTTCGATTAATTAACGTATTTTTGCAGCCTTTTAAAAATAGATAGCAGGAGGAAAATGAGACAACTCAAGATTACCCAATCAATTACAAACCGCGAAAGCCAGTCATTAGACAAATATTTACACGAAATAGGCAAAGTAGACCTTATCACTGCTGAAGAAGAAGTAATATTAGCACAAAGAATTAGAGAAGGCGATCAAGCTGCACTAGAAAGATTAACGAAAACGAACTTACGTTTCGTGGTATCTGTAGCTAAACAATATCAAAATCAAGGATTAACTTTAGGTGATTTAATTAACGAAGGAAACTTAGGTTTAATTAAAGCAGCGAAACGTTTCGACGAAACCAAAGGTTTTAAATTCATCTCATACGCAGTATGGTGGATTCGTCAATCTATATTACAAGCCATTGCTGAACAGTCGCGTATTGTTCGTTTACCATTAAACCAAGTTGGTTCATTGAGTAAAATAAGCAAGGCATTCTCTAAATTAGAACAAGAATATGAGCGTGAGCCTTCTCCAGAAGAGCTTGCAGAAATCTTAGAAACTACGGTTGATAAGATTTCGGATACCATGAGTAACTCTGGTCGCCATGTTTCTATGGATGCACCATTTGTTCAGGGTGAAGAAAACACCTTGTTGGATGTATTAGAAAACACTGATACTCCAGATACAGATAGTATGTTAATTAACGAGTCGTTGAGCGAAGAGATTAAGCGTTCATTGGCTACATTAACAGAGCGTGAAAGAGAAATCATCGTTCTATTCTTCGGATTAGGCACCAACCATGCCCTATCTTTAGAAGAAATTGGCGAGAAATTCAATTTAACTAGAGAAAGAGTTCGTCAGATTAAAGACAAAGCATTACAACGCTTACGTCATACTTCAAGAAGTAAAATATTAAAATCATACCTAGGATAGTTATCCACTATCTATTGTTAGAAAAGATTGAATGTTAATTAATTATTAATGTTCAATCTTTTTTTATTTTTGTGCCAAATCAAACACTAGAGCAAATGTTAAATAAATACGAATCCGATTTAAAGGACTGGATTGCAAAGGAAAAGAAAGCAATTCAATTGATTAATGTAGTTGGTCATTTATGGTTTGATAACTCTATCGAGTTAATCTTATTCAGAAAACCATTAGTAGATGTTAATGCAAGTGAAATTTTGAGCTATCACTTATATGCACAAAATATTGTAGGTAAACCAATTACTATTGATGAAACCTATGCGTTAGCAGAGCAAATTTCGAAAATGGACATTGCTCCTTCTCGTATAGATTTAGGTCGTTTAGCTTCTGAATGGATTGCAGAGAAATCTAATTTCGCATCGATTGAGGAATTCGTTAAAAATAAATTAGCCGCTCACATCGGGTTAGAGAAGAAAACACTTACCCCTAAAGATGTAGTATTATATGGATTCGGACGTATTGGTCGTATTGCTGCGCGTGAGTTAATTACTCAAGCAGGCAAAGGCGAGCAATTACGTTTAAGAGCAATTGTTACTCGTAGCAATTCTGATAAAGACATTTCTAAACGTGCAGATTTATTACGTTACGACTCTGTTCACGGACCTTTTAACGGTACCATCGTAGAAGATTATGCTAACAAGGCATTAATCATAAACGGACAAACGGTATTGATGATTGCTGCAAAAGATGCATCGGAAGTAGATTACACTGCATATGGTATTAATGATGCTTTAGTTATTGATAATACTGGCGTGTTAAGAGATCGTGAAGGTTTATCGAAACACATGCAAGCAAAAGGCATTAGCAAAGTATTGTTAACTGCACCAGGAGGAAGTGTTCCGAACATTGTGTTCGGTGTAAACCACGAGTCGCAAGACGCTAACGAAACTATTTTCTCGGCAGCTTCTTGTACAACCAATGCTATTGTACCTGTATTAAAAGTGGTAGAAGATGCATTTGGAATTGAAAAAGGACATATCGAAACCGTTCACTCGTACACAAACGATCAGAACTTATTGGATAACTACCACGATAAATACCGTAGAGGACGTTCTGCAGCACTAAACATGGTTATTACCGAAACGGGTGCTGATAAAGCTGTATCTAAAGTATTACCTCATTTAACAGGTAAATTAACTGGTAATGCAGTACGTGTACCTACACCAGACGTTTCCTTAGCTATTTTGAACTTAAACTTTAAGAAAGAAGTAACACTAGAGTCGATTAAAGAAGCATTAAACTCTGCATCTCTTTTCGGAGATCTAGTGGAACAAGTTGAATATTCTATCTCAAACGAATTAGTATCGAGCGATTTAATTGGCAATAGCCATGCTTCTATCGTCGACGGCCCTGCTACCATTATTGCAAAAGATGGCAAAGGAGCTGTTTTATACGTATGGTATGATAACGAATATGGATACACTCGTCAGGTAATTAGACTTGCGAAGTCTATTGCTGGGGTGATTCGTTTGCGCTATTACTAGTATTCTGTAGCTTGTAACTTGTAACTAGTAACTTGTACGAAATTTATTACAAGATACTAGTTACAAGCTACTAGCTACTAGTTACAATTAAAAAATCCTATTTATTTGTATTTTGCTTAAATTAGCTTAATAATATACCTAAAATGAAAAGGAGGATACTATTTACTAGTACAAACTGCAGTAAATCGCTCCAATTGATTCTACTTTTTTCTACAATTTTACTATTCAACTCTTGTTATAAAGAACAAACACTTGATTTCAATACTCCCCTTAATGAATTGGAATTAAGATGTAAAATTGATGGAAAGGCCTTTAGTGGAATCGGGAAATATATTCACTCCACACCACAGAACCGAAAATGTACTGGCGGAGTAGATGTTGTATTTCACTATGGTCTAGATTCTCTTCCATTAATTAATATAGAGGCAGCCAACTGTGGATATTCACCTATTTATGAATTTGATTTTAATTTAATTAATAATTTTAGTTTAAATGCTAAATACACTCTTGGTAATACTAACGGTCAATATAACAACACACTATATTACAATACTCATTATAAAGCAACTGCAGGATATATTAAATTTTCAGCCTTAAATGATAGTATAATTAGTGGAGAATTTGAGGCAACTGTACCAAAGGATAATTCATTTGTTCATATAACAGAGGGACGTTTTCTAATTCATTTAAAGAAGCTATAAATCAAGGATCCATTATTTCATCGAATTTTTTTAGAGGTAACAGTTGAAAGTAGCTTGTAACTTGTACGAAATTTATTACAAGTTACTAGTTACAAGCTACTAGATACAGTTATTAACTTCTCCACATTGCAACTTCCTACAAGCTAGCAATCAGCTAGATACAACGCACCAACGTGCTTACTTATTCACATCTCCTGTGGATAACAATACTTGATTTACAACCGAATTTAAGGGATATTTAAACCTTCTAATGCCTTGAAAACATTAGGGTTTACACATTTAAAATAGGAGGAAAAGTGAAACTTAAATCACTAGAAGTAAAAGGGTTTAAAAGTTTTGGAGATAAAATCAGCATTAATTTCGATGATGGCATTACGGCTATTGTTGGACCTAATGGTTGTGGGAAATCAAACGTAGTAGATTCTATTCGTTGGGTACTTGGAGAGCAAAGTACGAAAACGCTTCGTTCGGAAAAAATGGAGAACATTATTTTCAACGGGACGAAAAATCGTAAGCCTGCCAATCTTGCTGAAGTATCTTTAACATTCGACAATACGAAGAACATCCTTCCAACAGATTATACGACAGTAACTATTACTCGTAAATTATACCGTTCGGGAGAAAGTGAATACAGATTGAATGACGTTCAATGTAGATTGAAAGACATTACCGATTTGTTTTTAGATACTGGTATTGGTTCCGATTCTTACTCAATCATCGAATTAAAAATGATTGAAGAAATATTAAGCAACAAAGACAATTCTCGTCGCGCTTTATTTGAAGAAGCAGCTGGTATTTCGAAATATAAAATCAGAAAGAAACAAACGCTTAATAAATTAAAAGATACCGAAGACGATTTAAATCGTGTGGAAGACTTGTTGTTTGAGATTGAAAAGAACTTAAAGCAATTAGAAAGTCAGGCGAAGAAAACAGAGCGTTATTATAAATTAAAAGAGCAGTACAAAGAATTAAGCACCATCCTAGCCTCTTTCCGCATCAAGGGATTGAAGACTTCTATGGAAGAGTTGGATGAGAAAGAAATTGCTCATAACGACGATAAGAACAGATATCACGCAGAAATAGATACTGTTGAAGCAAAGATACAGGAAGAGAAGTTGGAAAGCTTAAACAAAGAGAAAAACTTAGGCGTTCAACAAAAAGCATTAAACGATTACATCGCAAAAATTCGTTCGTACGAGAACGAGAAAAAAATTAAGAACGAGCGATTAACTTTCTTCCAAGAAAAAGAAAGAAAATTAGCGGGCGATTTATCTATCGACAAATCCTCTGTTGATCAAATTCTTGGTCAGCTTGAAACACTTGAAGCATCACAAAATTCGGAACAAAAAATTCTGAGTGAGATTGAATACGAATTAGAGCAATTAAAGATTGAAGTAGATTTACTGCGTGAAGACCACCAACACAGTAGAAGTAAATTAGAAGTAGCTCAACAAGAATTACAAGCTAACCAAAACATCATCTACAAAAACGAGAAAGAATTAGAGATTGTAAAAATTCAAAAAGAAGGCTTAGAACAAGAATTCGCTCGTACCAATACCGAAACAAATCTTCGTAAAGAAGAGATTGTAGAGTTCGATAAAGAGATTGAAAAACTAGAAGGTTTAAGCAAGGAAAAAACGGAGTTATACAATCAATTAACTCAAAGTGAAGAAGCGCTGAAAGCCTCTATAGAAAAAGCAGAGAACGAGATTAACGAAATGAAAGATCGTTTCGCAAAAGAATCTCGTAAGCTAGATGCCAAGCAAAACGAATTTAACCTTACCAAGAGTTTAGTAGAAAGTTTAGAGGGTTTCCCAGAGTCTATTAAATTCTTAAAGAAAAATACAGAGTGGTCTAAAAATGCTCCACTCCTTTCGGATATTTTATTCTGTCAAGAAGATTATCGTATTTCGATTGAAAATTATTTAGAAAGTTATTTGAACTACTATGTAGTAGATACTTACCAAGAAGCAATGGCTGGTATTCAATTGCTTGGTCAGTCTGCAAAAGGGAAAGCAAATTTCTTTGTATTAGAAAGTTTAAAAGACATCAATTTACAAGAAAACAATTCCTTAGAAAGTGGATTGGTTTCGGCGATGGATGTTATAAATGTTGATTACAAATACCAAAAACTTGCGAAGCATTTATTAGGCAATGCGGTTGTTATTACAGAAAACGAAGAGCTTTGGATTAATAAAGATAGCGATTCGCAAAAAGTTTATTTAGCAAAGAGTGGTAAATTTAATCGCACACGCATTAGTTTATCGGGAGGTTCTGTTGGTTTATTTGAGGGTAAACGTATTGGTAGAGCTAAGAATTTAGAGGTTCTGGAGCAAGAGATCAAAGACATTAACCATTTCATTGAAGAGTACAACAGAGACATCGACCAAATGGTATATCGTTTGCAAGATTTAAAACAATCGACCAAAACGAATGAGATTTCGGTGATGAAAGATGAAATTAACAAAGTGAATACGGAGTTAATTTCTTACAAAACTCGCCAGGAACAATACCACAATTTTATTAACGATAGTTCTGTTCGTAAAGAAGACATTCAACGTAAAATAGAAGATTACAATCATCAATTAGAAAGCATGGTTCCAGAATTGGAACAAGCCATTGCTTCTAAAGATGAGTTGCATGCGCACGTTCAAGATTCTCAACAATTGTTCAATGAGTTGAACGATAAATTAGCGGAACGTTCGGGTTCATTTAACCAACGTAATATTAATTTCCACCAGCAACAGAATAAAGTTTCTCAACTCGAAAAAGAAATTGAGTACAAAAACAATAACTTAAAAATGTTGCAAGAGCGTATCGCTATTAACCAAAGCGAATACGATGCTGCAACACAAGGTATCAACGAAATTATGACTACTCATGATAATTCGGATACGGAGCTTATTGGAATGTATGAAGAGAAAGATGCGATGGAAAAAGCGACACAAGAAGTGGAGCAAGATTACCATGCCTCTAGAAACAGAATCACAGAGTTAGAAGAAAACCTGAGAGAAGTACGCGTTCGTAAAGATAACGCAGAGCAAACCTTTACTTCTATTCGCGATCGTAAAACCGAATTGCGCATGGAGTTAACCTCTCTGAAAGAGCGTTTATCTGTTGAGTTTTCGGTTGATATTGACTCTTTACAAGATGTTGAAATTCCAGAAGATGAAAACGAAGATCAATTACGTGTAAAAACGGAAAAACTTCGCAACCAAATAGACAATTACGGTCCGATTAACCCAATGGCGATGGAAGCGTATGACGAGATGAACAAGCGTTATACATTTATCCAAGAGCAGAAAAACGATTTGTTAAATGCGAAAGCTTCTTTACTAGATACCATCAAAGAAATTGATGATACTGCGAAAGAGAAATTCATGGAAGCGTTTACTCAAATTCGCGACAACTTTATCATCGTATTCCGTTCATTATTCAACGAAGAAGATTCTTGCGATTTAATTTTATTAAATCCAGAAGATCCATTGGAGTCGGATATCGATATTATTGCGAAGCCAAAAGGCAAACGACCATTAACTATTAATCAACTATCTGGGGGAGAGAAAACGCTTACGGCTACTGCTATTCTCTTCTCCTTATATCTATTGAAACCAGCACCTTTCTGTATTTTCGATGAGGTGGATGCTCCATTAGATGATACGAACATTGATAAATTCAATAAAATCATCCGTAAGTTCTCAGACGAATCGCAATTTATTATTGTTACCCACAACAAACGTACTATTGCAAGTACCGATGTTGTTTACGGTGTAACCATGGTAGAGCAAGGCGTTTCGAGAGTGGTACCGGTAGATTTGAGACAATTGGATCCGGTAGCCTAAGGGTGTATCGGGTATCGGGTAGCAGGTATCGGGTATCGGGTAATTGATTAATTAATTATTTGGTTAATTACTCGATACACGATACCTGCTACTCGATACCCTTTTTAAACCTTTAATGGTTATCTTCGTCTATATTCCACAAACAACCATTCTATAGTGAAAAAACAGTTACTACTCCTAGCCTTCTTAGGCTTCTTTTTGCAATCATTCGCCCAAAAATCAACAATTAAAGGAACTGTAACCGACGGGAATTCCCCTTTGGTTGGGGCTCGCATTATGTTGATGAGTATACCCGATACAAGCAATAAAAAATTTATTATAACAGATGAAAAGGGTGCCTATTTATTTACCGATGTAAAACTGGGAATGTATATTCTGAGGGTAAACTATTTAGGGTTTCAAAACGCTATGAAACGTATAAACCTTAACCAAGACCCAAACCCAACCCTAAATATTATATTAAAACCCAAAGCGGATCAAATAAGAGAGGTTACCGTAAGCGACAAAGCAATTGCAGCAGTACAAAAAGGAGATACGAGCACATACAATGCCAATGCTTTTAAAACCAACCCAGATGCAACTGCGGAGGAGCTTTTAACAAAAATGCCAGGTGTTGTTGTTACCGACGGTAAAATGCAGGCACAAGGTGAAGAGGTAAAGAAAATCTTAGTGGATGGAAAACCTTTTTTTGGCGATGATCCTAATGCTGTTTTAAAGAATTTGCCAGCAGAAGTAATCGAAAAAATTGAAGTATTTGACAAAAAAAGTGATCAAGCACAATTCACAGGATTTGATGATGGAAACAGTCAGAAAACAATAAATATTATTACCAAACCAAGTTTCCGAAACGGAACATTTGGGAGAGTTTTTGCGGGAGCAAATACAAACGACCTATACAAAGTTGGATTCAACCTAAATCAATTTAAAGACAAAAGAAGATTTACCTTATTGTATCAAAGCAATAATTTGAATGAACAAAATTTTGCTTCAGAAGATTTACTTGGTGTTGTAGGTACAAATGCGAGTAATAACAGAGGCGGCGGTGGTGGTGGTATGCGTGGCGGTATGCCAGGCGGAGGCGGAATGCGTGGAAGTATGGGTGGAGGAAACGATGCTAGTCAGTTTTTGGTGAACTCTAAAAATGGAATAAATACAACACATGCAGTAGGTATTAATTATAGTGATAAATGGGGTAAAAAAATTGAAGTAAGTGGAAGCTATTTTTATAATTACACCGACAATAGTAGTATTTCCAATACGCTTAGAGATTACATAACGGGTTCCGATAAAAAATTGCAGTACTTAGAAGATAACATCAGTACCAGTCAGAATCAAAATCACCGCTTTAATTTTAAACTCGATTATAAGATTGATACGTTTAATAGTATCTCCTTTACTCCTCGATTATCTTATCAATTAAACGATGGCATCTCGAGTATCATCAGTAAAAACAATCAAGACAATAGTATTACTTCCGAGAGTGTAAATCTTCAAACATCAAACCTAACTGCAAGTAATATATCATTACCAGTATTGTATCGTAGAGGATTTGAGAAAAAAGGCAGAACGCTATCATTAAACATTACTCCTACTTATACTAACCAAGGAGGATCTTCATTTTTAAATAACAAATACAACTCTATTACAGATATTACTTACAACGACTCCATCGATCAAAAAGCAGTGTTAGATAAATCTGGCTGGGCAGTAAATTCAAATGTTACCTATACAGAACCATTAGATTCTAACCATGCCGTTATTGTGAGTTATAATTTAAATAGGTCGTACACGAATTCAGATAAATCTACAAACGCTTGGTCTACTACAAATAATGCATACAGCGATTTTGACACTAGTTTGAGTAATACCTTTAAAAGTACTTACACCACACAATCGTTAGGATTAGGATGGAGATATCAGAAACAAAAATTAATGTTGATGTTGAATGCCAATGTACAACGAGCCAATTTAAACAACGATCAGAAATTCCCCACTACCTATAACCTCGAAAGAAATTTCAATTCTATATTACCGAGTGCCATGTTAATGTATAGAATTGATATGAAAAGAAACTTGAGAATGTTTTACAGAAGTTCAAACAATGCACCAAGTGTAGACCAATTACAAGAAGTGTTGAACAACACCAATTCATCGCAATTAAGTATTGGTAATGCTAACCTAAAACAAGATTTCTCTAACTTTTTTGTAGTCAGGTATTCATCTGTAAACACTGCAAAATCAACTTCATTCTTTGCTTTTGTTAGAACATCATTTACCAATAATTATATAGGAAATAATTCTTTTGTAGCTACGAGTGATACCGTTTATAATGGCATACCAATGGTAGCAGGTGCACGTTTAACAAGTCCTGTAAACCTCAATGGATACTACAATATTAGCTCAATGGTTTCTTACGGAATGCCAATAAACAGAATTAAATCTAATTTGAATTTCAACTTAAATGCAGGTGTTAGTCATACGCCAAGCATTGTAAATAATGTTACCAACAATGCACTCTCACCTACTTACGGATTGGGAATTGTGTGGAGTTCTAACATTAGTAAAATGTGGGACTTTACGGTATCATCACAAACAAACTATACCGAACAATTTAACTCGGTACAAACAAGTTCTAATACTTCTTATGTAAATCAGCAAAGTAAATTTAAAATAAACATTATGCCATGGAAAGGCTTTGTATTTACTTCTGAAATTACACATCAACTGTATGAAGGAGTATCTGATAACTTCTCTCAAAACTATGCGTTGTGGAATGCGGGGGTTGGATATAAATTCATGAAAAAAGATGCTGCAGAAGTAAGAATTACAGCGTTCGATTTACTGAACCAAAACCAAACCATTAGTAGAAATTTCACAGAAACCTATACAGAAAATGTGTATACCAACATTCTTAATCAGTATTATTTATTGAACTTTAGTTATAAATTTAGCTCGTTCTAGTGTGCTCGTATGTTCGTGTGCTCATGTGCTCGTGTGGTAAATTCAAGTAATTTCCCTACTTTCGTGTATGACCCTAAGGCATCTATTTTTTTTATTACTTTTTATAGGAAGCAGTAATTTTCTGTTTGCTCAAGATTTAATTGTTACTACAAAAAACGATTCTATAAAATGTAAAATTGTAAAAGACGATATAGAATTTATTTACTATGTCTCTACATCTGGAAACAGATTAGAGTCCAATCAAATAAAGACTTCTGAGGTAAAACAAATCCGAAGAAATTACACTGCGAATAGTTCAAAAACGTCAACTCCTGCAAACAATACCTCAATAAAGGAACTCCCAAAAGGTAATTTTCGAATTTATGCTAGCGGTGGTTTTTCTTATTTATCTGCAAAATCGTTAAGTACTAGCAATGCTATTTTAGACGATTATTTAGATGAATTAAAATCGGGCTATAATTTTACAATTGGTGCAAATTACTATGGTAGAAAAAATCTGGGATTGGGAATAAAATACTTAGGGTTTAATACAAGAAATAATTTGGAAAATGTTGCATTCACCGATTCTCAGAATAATGTTAAATATGGAAACCTAAGTGACAACGTGCTGGTAAGTTTTTATGCAGCATCGTTTGTTGGGAAAGCCCCTTTTTACAATAACAAATTGGAATTGTTACTTGGACTATCTGTTGGATATGTGTCTTTGAAAAATAATTCAACCTATATAAATCCGATCAGCATTTCTGGAAATACCATTGGATATTTATATGAGATTGGGTTCGATTACAAGTTTAATGATAAGTGGGCAGTTGGTATAGATATGAATATATTTCAGGCCATTATGCGGAAATATACATATGAAACAGCAGGTACAACTTACACCAAAACACTCGATAAGGACAAACTTGATAATATCTCGAGATTTGATATCTCAGGGGGTATTAGGATGTATTTTAATCGTTAATTTCAAAAAAATTCCCTTTATAGCTCAAAAAGTCTAATTTAGCAGACTATACATTAAGCAATATGTCGACAATAAAATTTGGAACAGACGGCTGGAGAGCCATCATCGCGAAAGAATTTACAGTAGAAAACGTAGAACGTGTAGCATATGGTACTGCACTTTGGTTGAAAAATAATAATAGTACACCTAGTATTACACTCGGTAATGATTGCCGTTTTGCGGGTAAACTATTTATAGATGCGGTTGCCAGAGTAATGGCAGCAGAAGGCATAAAAGTACATTTATGCGATACTGCATTTGTAAGTACTCCAATGATTTCTTTGGCAACGGTAAAACTATCGGCAAATGCAGGTGTAATTATTACCGCTAGTCATAACCCACCAGAATACAATGGTTTTAAAATTAAGGCATCGTACGGGGGGCCAGCAACTCCAGCAGAAATTACGGCTGTAGAAGATTTTATCCCTACTACGCTACCCATAAAAACAGAAAGTTTGCAATTCTATATTGATAAAGGATTAGTGAGTTATGTTGATATGGAAGCAATGTACATAGATCATGTAGAGGCATCGTTCGATATGGACGCTATTCGTAATTCGAATTTAAATTTTGCCTACGATGCAATGTTCGGAGCAGGACAAGATGTAATGAGAAGAATTTTACCAGATGCTACGTTTTTACATTGTGAACACAATCCAGGTTTCGACGGGCAAGCACCTGAACCTATACATAAAAACTTACAAGAACTCTCTGAAATGATAAAGATTTCAGGCAATATTGATTCAGCATTAGCTACCGATGGAGACGCTGATCGTATTGGGTTATATGATGATAAAGGAAATTTTGTAGATTCTCATCATATTATTTTATTGCTGATTCATTATTTGGTAAAATACAAAAATCAAACAGGACAAGTAATTACTACTTTCTCTTGTACACGCAAAATAGATGAATTATGTAAGGCATATGGATTACATCAACAAATAACAAAAATCGGATTCAAATACATTTGCGAATTAATGGTTGAGAACAAAGAGCCATTCTTAGCAGGAGGTGAAGAATCGGGAGGGATTGCAATTACTGGGCATATACCAGAACGTGATGGAATTTGGATTGGATTAACCGTTTGGGAATTCATGGCTAAAACAGGTAAGTCGCTTCGAGAATTAATTGAAGAGGTTTATGAAGTTGTAGGATCATTTGCAGTAGAGAGATTCGATTTACATTTAGAAGAATCGTTGAAACTACAAATCACACAAAATTGTAAAGAAGGAAAATACAAAGCTTTCGGAAAATATACAGTTACCAGTGTGGAAGATATGGATGGATTTAAATTCCACCTTGACAATGGAGGATGGGTAATGATTAGACCATCTGGTACAGAACCAGTATTACGTACTTATTCGGAGGCTGTGAATTCGGAAGAATCATTTGCGGTGCTGGAGGCTACGAAGGCAACACTTTTAAACTAGTATCGAGTATCAGGTATCGAGTAGCGGGTATCGACGCGATCAATCGCGTCAATCTAAAATGTCTCGATACCCGATACCTGATACCCGATACTCAAAAGACATGTTCAAAATAGGAGATTACGTTCGTTTTTTAAACGAAAAGCAAGAAGGGGTAGTAACAAGAATAATCGACCATCAATTGGTTGGTGTTACCATCGATGGTGATTTTGAAATCACCGTATTAGCAAATGAAATTGTATTGGTTCAGTCTGGTGAGTCGCAATTGAGAGAAGATTTTAACGAACTTTCAAATCCTATTACCACACTTTCTAAAAATACCGAAGAGCGATTATATCTAGCTGTTTGCAAGGACGATAAGATCGGACATTTATATCATTTGTATTTAATAAATTCTAGTAAATACGATTTGTTAACAGCGGTATCTATTCAGAAAAAAGATGTATTTGAAGGGATCTATGGAGATGTTGTAAAATCGAATACCGCTACTAGAATTTCTACACACACGGTAAGTGAATTTGATCAAGGATGGATTTTTCATTTGCAAATAATCTATTATCAGCAAGGCGTTTTCACCCCTACTCAACCAAAAGTTTTCAGAAAAAATATTAAGGCAAAACAAATATTAACCACCGAAAAAGAAATCCCATTTATTAATAAAAAAGGATATTTAAGTGAACTGGAATTAGATCATTCTATTCAATTCGACAAGGAAGATTTGATTGAGCAAATGTTGTCTGCAAATTCGCAAGAACCAAATGTAGATGCACCAAGCAGAGAGGTTGATTTACATATTGAGGAATTAACAGATCAGTTTCCAACGATGAAAGCAGAGGAAATGCTACGCGTACAATTGGAGACATTTCGAAGAAATTTAGAAGCAGCGATTGTTCACCATTACCAAAATATTATTTTTATTCATGGAGTAGGAAATGGTACGCTTCGTAATGAAATCCACAAACAACTGGGCAAACATCCACACGTAAAAACGTTTAAAGATGCCCGAAAGGAAAAGTTTGGCTATGGTGCTACCGAAGTAATATTGAAATAATTTCTACGAAATTGTTTTAGAAGTTCGGAAGATCAGAAATTCAGAATAACAGAATTTCTGAAGTTCAGAAGTTAACACACGAGCACACGAACCTATCAGTACTAGAGGGTATATAAAATACCTCGTTTGGGGGATATTGCTTGTTGAATAAAAACTAGATATTTGGTAGTAATTATTTTCTTGAATAGAATATTTTTATATTTAGAAAACAAAACTTAACAATAAACCCCTCATAACATGAAAAATTTTACTTATAAGAAAAAAGCATTAGGAATAGCTATAATGGCTATTGGGAGTTTAGGCATAGCTCACAAGGCCACTGCACAAGAACAAGTGGCGGAGATGATGAAGGCAGGTGCTTCAGATGCTGGTAAACTAGTTGGAGCCTACATGGGACCTACCTTAAAAGGGTTTGGTGCAGGTATGAATAGTGGTTGGTATAATACTGCGAAACCACATGGCTTGGGGAGATTTGATTTAACCTTTCATTTAAATGCAGTATTTATTCCAGATGCGGGTAAAACATTCGATGCAAGTACTTTAGGATTTTCCAATAATTTAAAAATTAAGGCTGGTACGGGTCCAGAAGCATCGACACTTGCAGGAAGTAGTACTGCTTCTAACAACCCAGTTTATCAGTTATATGCAGATAATCCTGCACCGTTAACTGGACAATCTATGGTTGCTGAATTTTCGTCACCACAAGGTTTGGGTGTTGCTTATTCTGGCGCACCGACAATGCAATTAGCGATCGGTTTAGTAAAAAATACAGAAGTAATGGTTCGCTATATTCCTACCGTATCATTAGGAGAGTTTGGTGAAATCGGATTAATGGGTTTTGGAATAAAACACGATATTAAGCAATGGATTCCTGGTATTAAATTATTACCTTTTGATATGTCGGCATATTTTGGTTATTCTAATTTTAAAGCAAATAAAGCATTAGATTTAAAGCCATCTAATTCGGAAAACTATTCTGGAATTTCTAATACCAATTTTTCTAACCAAGAATTCAATTTACAAACGAAGGCAACTTCATTTGGATTAATATTATCTAAGAAATTAGCGGTATTAACCATGTATGGAGCTGTAAATTACCAAACAAGTAAAACTACTTTCGATTTAAAAGGTAACTATCCAATAACAGTTTTGGAAAACCAAACTGGAGACCCTCAATTTGGGACGAAAGTAAATGGAAATTTAGAAAACCCTGTTAGTGTTTCTATTGATGGTGCGAATGGCGTTAATGCAACTTTGGGGGCGCGATTAAAATTATTAATATTAACCATTAATGGTAGTTATACTTTTGCAGAATACCCAGTGGCTTCACTTGGTATAGGATTAAACATCGATTGGAAATAAAACAAGATAAACCCAACTAAACAAGATAGGCCTCTAGAAGTGAAAACTTTTAGGGGTTTTTTTGTAATGTTGCAATATGTTTGAATTCCCAATACACGCTCCTATTCAACAAATAACTTACAATGTTCCAAAGGGATATGAATTATTTATTAAACGTGATGATCTTATAGACCCATTAATTTCTGGCAATAAATGGAGGAAATTAAAATTTACCCTCGAAAAAGCAGCCTCAGAAAATAAAAACACGTTAGTAAGTTTTGGTGGTGCTTATTCCAATCATCTATTAGCCTTATCTTCTGCATCGGCAAAGTTTGGGTTCAAAAGCATTGCATTTGTTCGTGGAGACGAGGTTCAGAAAGAGAGTGAAATGCTAACAATTGCAAGACTTCTGGGCATGCAAGTAATCAGAGTGAGTAGAACAGATTATAAAGATAAAACCGCCTTGTTCCGTTCGCATTTTAAGGACGATAAGGATGCGTTTTTTATTGATGAAGGTGGAATGTCGGAAGAAGGTAGTTTAGGCTGTGAAGACATCATAAATGAACTTGAAGAAAAGTATACCGATATATTCCTAGCAGCAGGCACAGGATGTACAACAGCAGGGATCATAAATGCCATACACAAAAAACAATTAAGCACACACGTACATTCTGTTGTTGTACACCAAGGCACCGAAGAGGTTGTTACCAACATTGAAAGATTAACAATTAATGAATACAATATACTAGATACAAGATACACTCAACCCGATACCCGATACTCGATACTCGATACCCAAGGAAGATATGCAAGCACCACTCCCGAACTCCTACAATTCTGCTTAGATTTTCAGCGAAACACTGGCATATTATTAGATCCCATTTACACAGGAAAAGCGATGAAAAAATGTTATGAATGGATGAACGATAAAAACACGGAGAATAGGAAGGTTTTATTTATTCACACAGGTGGAATATTGGGCAATCTGGGAAAATTAGATTCTTATCGCGCATTATTAAATTAATATTTTTCTAAAAAAAACGATAAATAAAGAAGTTAATTCTCAATGAATTAAACGAAAAGGATAAATTGTCCAAACATTGTAAAATTGCTTTTATAATAAAAAGGAGGCACTTTTTTTTCATACCTTTGTGTAAACACATAAGCAAATGTACAAAGTAAGTATTTCCCCTAATCAAGTCCAAGAGACCTTGAGTAAGCACATTTTAGCAGATGGCTACGACATGGTTTTTGATATGGAAAAAAGTAATGGCGTATGGATTCATGATTCAAAAAGCAATCGCCAATTATTAGATTTCTTCACATGTTTCGCATCGGTACCATTGGGATATAACCATCCGAAAATGGTAAACGATGAAGAGTTTAAGAAGAACTTAATGCTTGCTGCATTAACAAATCCTTCGAACTCAGATATTTATACCCCACAATACGCACAATTCGTAGAAACATTTTCTAGAGTAGGTATTCCTTCGTATTTACCTCATGCATTTTTTATTGCAGGTGGTTCTTTAGCGATCGAAACTGCTTTAAAAACTGCGATGGACTGGAAAGTACAGAAAAACTTTTTGAAAGGTTATACATACGAAAAGGGATTCAAAATATTACATTTTGAACAAGCATTCCACGGTCGTTCTGGCTATACATTAAGCTTAACAAACACTTTACCAGACAAAACAAAATGGTTTGCAAAGTTCGATTGGCCAAGAGTTTCTAATCCAAAAATGACGTTCCCATATTCTGATGATAGCTATGAAGATTTATTGCTTCGTGAGGAATTGTCGATAAAACAAATAAAAACCGCATTTAAAAACAACCCTGATGATATTTGTGCTATCATAATAGAGCCAATACAATCTGAAGGTGGTGATAATCATTTCCGTAGAGAATTCTTAGAAAAATTAAGAGTGTTAGCAGATGAAAATGATGCCTTTTTAATATATGACGAAGTACAAAGTGGTGTAGGATTAACAGGGAAATTCTGGGCACACGAACATTTCGGTGAAAATGCTCGTCCGGATATCTTGGCATTTGGTAAGAAAATGCAAGTTTGTGGAATTCTAGCAGGAAATAAAGTAGATGAAATAGAAACAAACGTATTTAATGTGTCTTCACGTATCAACTCCACTTGGGGTGGTAACTTAGTGGATATGGTTCGTTCATCTAGAATTATGGAAATTATTGAAGAAGACCATTTAATAGATAATGCCTCTACTATGGGTGATTATTTATATGATAGTATTCTAGGTATTTCTAAACGTGAGTCTAAAATCACTAATGTAAGAGGTAAAGGCTTAATGGTAGCTTTTGATTTCCCAACTAAAACAATGCGTGATAAGTTTGTTGCAAAAGGTATGGAAAACAATGTAATGTTCTTAGGATGTGGTAATAACACCATCCGATTCCGCCCAGCCTTAACAATCGAAAAACAAAATATCGACCAAGGAATGAACATATTAGAAAGCATTGTAAAGAACTTATAATTGTTTAACCTTGTTTTTAATTAAAAGAGACGCAACATATTGCGTCTCTTTTGGTTTATATGTTAGTAAAAATAATGGCTGAAAGCCTTTTAAAGAGTAATATTCTTATAAATTTGCCGCATAATTAATAAAAAACAAAAATGAAAAATATTTCAGTAATTGGTTCAGGAACGATGGGAAATGGGATTGCGCATGTTTTTGCACAATACGGTTATCAAGTGAACCTAATCGATGTAAATCCAGATGCACTTAAACGCGCGATGGAAACCATCGGAAAAAATTTAGACCGTATGGTTACCAAAGGTACCATTACAGAAGAAACAAAATCAAATACCTTAGCAAATCTTTCTACTTATACCGATTTACAAGATGGTGTTAAAGATGCTGATTTAGTTATTGAAGCTGCAACTGAAAACCCAGTTGTAAAAATGAAAATCTTTAAAGACCTAGGAGTATTTACTCACCCAGAAGCTATTTTGGCAACAAACACTTCTTCTATTTCTATTACTGAAATTGGTGCAGCCTCTGGTCGTGCTAATAAAGTAATTGGTATGCACTTTATGAATCCTGTACCAATGATGAAATTGGTAGAAGTAATTAAAGGTTACCAAACTGATGATGTAGTTTGTGATATCATCATCGAATTATCTAAAAAAATAGACAAGGTTCCAACCTTAGT
>CALRIM020000005.1:0-39237 GCA_943360385.1 Rhizobium sp. Q54
AATAAATGAATTGCATTCAAACTACCAGCATTCGTACGTGTTGGTCTGCTGATATCATTATTCTTCACAATAGCATTTAACTGATATGATACATAAATGCCTACCATCGATGAATTATAAACTCTGTTATTGATTACTATATTATTCCCGCTGAGACCTGGTGAAGCAGTAATACCACTTAAAAAGATTCCATAATAACCACCCCTAATTATGTTATTCTCAATACGATTTGAGTTGAACACCCCCCCAACAGGAGCGGATGTAGAAGAAGATAATAATATGCCATAAAAATTAGTAGAAATAATACTATCACTTACAGTTATTCGATTACGACTGATCACATTGTGGGACGATCCTCCGGTTAGTAAAACACCATCTGAATAAATGGAGGTACTGATACCCTGAAAACCATTGATTACAAAACTGTCAATAGTCACATAACTAGTTGCAATCAATTTAATGGCAGCCCTATCAGATGCGAGTGAACTAGTATACTGAATTTCAGAACCGTTGCCACTGAAAGTAACAGTATTAATATTACTTCCTCCCTTCACTGTATTGATAACCACTTGTTGGTTATAGGGGCCTTCACTTCTATTTACTTCAAATACAACAGGGCCACAAACTCCTTTTAAATTAAGATCATCTGCAGCAGCCTTAATTGTTGGATAATCTGAACTAATACCCCCCACAGTAAATACACCATTCAGACCGGTTCTAAGGTTGTTTGCATATATTGTATCATTAACATTGTTAGGGTCTGGAGCATTGTTAGGTGCCGATGTCCAGACCTTAATAGTATATATTTGTGAAGAATTAAATACATAACTACCAATTGTAAAGGTCGATTCATTTGCAATGGCTAATGGACTTGCTGAATAATGGTAAGGCATTTGCAATACGCCATTCACAGACCAGTTCACAATAAAAGAATCTAGAACATTGGAGCCAAAATTCTTTGCCTTTACACTTACATCCATGGTACCTACGCATAATGTAATAGGTTGAGTAATAGATAAAATTCCTACATCATTATCTGTCACCTCATATTCAAATGCACCAATGTCAGGAAAGCCAGGGTCGCGGGTAATTCCATTTATATCAGTTACGATTTTGGGGATAGGTGTTCCCATGTTATTCATAGCAAATGAATTCGGACGATAATCTATAATGGAAGGATTTACAAATACCGGATCAACAGCAGTTGAATTTGCATCTCCACCAAGCATTTGCCAACTAGCCAAAGTGGGATAGTCTGTTGTTCCAAGCCTACCTACAACTAGGGCAGAAGAACCTGACCCTGAAATATAAAAATTATTATAATCACTTTGGAACGGGCTATTGGTTGTAGCGACATTAATACCATACTTGGGGTTTGGTCCAGGGCGACTGATGTAAATATTATTGTTTAGAAACTCTACTCCTGATGCTGCACCTGAATAACTGATTCCATTGGCAATTCCATTTCCTGATACAGCGTTTTTTAAGACAATTGTATTGAAATAGAATTTATTATAATCACACCCTGCCGCAAAAATACCATTTTGAAGCCCTGTAGATTCTATGTTATCAGCTAAATTATTATACCAGATATTCGGTTTTGCAATAACCGCATCTGCCAATGAATAATATGCATAACAAAATGCGGTAGTTGTTTTCGTTTTTTCAAATAAATGATGCACACGATTCTCATAGATCTTAGAGTCGGTCACTTTGCCTGAAAACCAGATTCCGGCACCCACCAATTGAGAATTCACACGATTTAATCTGTGAATGTCATTGCCACTTACAATAGTACTATCTGTACCAGAAACAGCAATCCCACCGCTCCTAAAATCACGTACAATATTATTCCTTATTAGGTTGCCTTTCACAGAACTCATCGCATCAGCTGCTCCAGCCAAAGTTAAACTGGTATATCCTCCGATGAACTCGCTATTTTCAATGATATTATATTTGGAATTCTTTGTTCCAAATGTCGATGAGGTGTTTTCTGCAGTAAAAGCCAATCCATTTATATTAGCTATTGTGGATACCATATCCGAAATAAATCTGCAATGGGATATCCTGCAATAATTCAGGATGCCGCAAGCCCCAACTGATCCGATTGTTGAACCAGGACTTAATTCGAATGTGAGATTCTTTATAGTGAAGTAATTAACCATACGCATTTGTAACGAAGGATAATTTGATGCAAATGTTTTCGCACCATTACCATTAATAGTAACCGTATCGATTGCATTTGTGCCAGTAATTTTTAACAGGGTCAACGCGTCCGGATATACGGCAGAGTCTACCTCTATTGAAGTAGGTCCACATACTCCATAAAGAGTAAGTGCAACAGCAGCTTCATTCATAGTACGAAAATCTCTACCTATAGTTCCTATGGTATAAGAACCAGAAAAGGAAGCATGTATCATATATCTTAAAGTGTCATTTAATGGAATGGTATCATTTACTTCGTTAGGGAATGAGGTCCATACTTTTAAAAAATGTGGATTATGATCAGGAAAGGTCACTGAACCCAGATTTACATCTAGGTATTTATTGATCGCGTTAATCGGTGTAGTAACAGCAACAGACGACTGGGTAACCCCATCGATCTGCCAGTTTACCTGTACAGAATTAATAATGTTGAAACCTGCATTGTGTATCCTTACATTTACGTCAGTAGGAGTAGCAGTGCAATAGCTTAAAGGAGCCAATGGTAATGCAACTGAAGCATCATTTGAACCTACACTCATCTTTTCAAAAGTTATGCTCCCGAAGAAACCAAATTTATTACTTCCGTTCTCAATAATATCTGAGGTTGGCGTAATAACTGGGAATGTTGCGCAGCGAACTGAATCCATTTCATTCGACAATTGAACACCATTAACAAAATGAAGTCCTGTAACTCCTGTAGGACCAATGGCTGGGCCTGGTCCAGCATAAATATGAGGACCGTTGCCAAATCCAACTAGTGCTATTCTATACTTTTTACCGGCTGGTATAACCAGATCTAAATTGGTCAGTACTGGAGTTAGCCCCGCTATAGCGTTAAATGTCGGTATCCCGTTGGCTATTGTCTTGATCCAACCATTTGCAGTTGTAATATCCGTTAATCCATTTCCGCCGATAGGCAAATTTGGATGATACCATAACTCAAATCGTGCAGTTGTACCAACTGGACAATAATTACTGAGCGAAGTCATTCGTACAGGCTGCACCATAGTATTCTTCACGCTGAAGATTACACAACTTTGGGGTGTATTGCTAAAAACGAAAGATGCACCGGTGCTTGCAGTTGTGATTGTAAAGGGCTGTGCCTTCAGACCCGTTACTGAAAGTAGAAGTACTATCAATAGCGGAATCAAAAAAAGAATGTTAAGTGAGT
This sequence comes from Rhizobium sp. Q54, assembly GCA_943360385.1. Lineage (GTDB taxonomy): Bacteria > Bacteroidota > Bacteroidia > Sphingobacteriales > Sphingobacteriaceae > CAJBVG01. Next base: position 3,377 of record CALRIM020000005.1, read on the forward strand.
AATGTCGTTTCATGCGTGTAACGTTTAAAATGTAGGACTGTTAATTTGATTTTGTTATTATCATTCCTGGATTGTTAACAAGCATCTCAAATTTGCATCTGCTATGTAGTCATTCCACAGAATGAAATACAATATACTGCATTAATCATAGCACAAACAGCTCCTAAGTGCTGAACTGTAGGTAATTCGTACTGAAGTAGTAAAAAATGTTGATTAAGGTCTGAAGTGCTATCGCTCAATCCAGTTCTTGAATAAAACAGCCTTTTCCCGGCCTACAAATAGCTCTTCTCTACTATGAGTAAGTTCTACCCTAAGTCTTCCACCATCCGAAGGATAAATGCCATTAATTGCATTTATATTTATAATGAACTGACGATTGATACGAAAAAAATTCGCAGGATCGAGTCTTTGTTCAAGGTACTCCATTTTGTTTGATAGGATATATTGATTTTTATCCTTTGTGACGATTACTATGTAACGATGATCGTGAACTCTGAAGAAAAGAATGTCCTCTACATCTACCGGAACTAATGCGGACCCCGATTGAACAAGGAAACGCTTCTGAAAAGTATTATGAATGGGCAACATCCGTTCATTCTGATCCAGGTGAATATCGGATAAGTGCTGAAATTTCTTCAATGAATTTTTCAGATCATCCAGTTGTATAGGTTTCAATAAATAAGAAATGCTATTAACATCAAATGCTTTGATTGCATATTGATTGTAAGCCGTTGTAAATATAATAGGGGTGTCGATCTGCACATGATCAAAGATCTCAAAACTTAGTCCTTCCGTCAGTTCAATGTCCATGAAGATCAAATCAGCTTTTTCTTCTTTCAACCATTTGACAGATGACTCTACAGAACTCATATTGGCGATGATGTTAACCTCGTACTCTGTTTGCTTCAATAGGTATTGCAGATGTTCAACTGCTCCACGTTCGTCTTCAATAATGATACAGTCCATTCTAATTGTTAATTAAATTAAAGGAATTCTGACAATATATTCTGTTGTTGTTTGAGTAAAGCTAGGTTGAGCTGTTGTCAAATGCAAATATCTTGCCGTAATATTATTCTGTCCAGTATGTGTGGAGACCACTCCCCTTTGTTTTTTCTGTAGATTGTTCCTAACGATAATGTAATTTCCTTCTGATTCAATCGTAATATATAGCTTCTTCTCTTCAGAAATAATATTGTGCTTCAAAGCATTTTCTACTACGATTTGTAAGGCAAATGGTGGTAAGGTTTTGTCCATTAATGAAGAGGGTATATTAATATCTGCAACCACATCTCCCCTGTATCTTACTTTTTCAAGATAAATATAACTATTCAATACTTCAATTTCTTCCCTTAAGGTTATCGTTTGCCTGTCACCCGATTCGAGAATCAATCGATACAGTTTTGCAAATTTACCAACAAATTCCATTGCATCAGGATTGGTGGTGACCATTGCAGACAAAGAGCCTAGGCTATTAAATAGGAAATGTGGATTGACCTTACTTTTCAAAACTTCGTAGTTGGCAGAGATATTTTCCTTTCTTAAATCTATATTATATTCTTCCAGTTCAGCATTCCGTTGTTCGATGATATCATTTTGTTGTTCGATTGTTTTATAAGCCTTTCTTTTCAGATTAATATTCCTAATCAGAACAAAAACAAATGTCAATACTAATACTAGGATTAGTATTACTGAATTGCGAATCAATACATCGCGCTTGCTTCTCGTTTCAATTAATTCTTTATCCTTATTCAACAAGGATATCTCATGATCTTTTTTCTCCGTTTCATACTGTATTTGAAGTTCGTTGGTTTTATTAGCAACGCCAGCTCCCATTAAAGAATCTTTAGATTCATAGAATTTTTTATAGTATTTCACCCACTCTTTTTCTCTTCCAGTAGCTTCCATTAAATTAGCGACTAGGAAATAAGTTTCGGGAAGGAACTGGTACATTTTTGCACGTTCCGTGATTGTAATACTCTTAAAAAAATACTGTTCCGCTAGCTTATATTCTTTACGTTTTAGATAGAGGCTACCCATATCCCTGAATATAGTAAGTAGGTAACGTGGCTCATTGATATTCCGCTTCAGAGACAAATTAAAATATTGTTCCGCCTCTTTCAGCTTACCCCATAGGAGATACGTACTGCCGATGTTCAATAATATACTCGCCTGATTGAAATCATAATAGGGTGCATCGTTTCCATTTGGCATTCTTTTTCCTAAACACTGTTTGAAATAATTAATGGCCTCCTCATATCTGCCTAAATTCGATAAGGTGTGTGCATAATTCGCATATAGTATGTAGTTGAATTTATTAGACCCATCCTCTTTGAACATTTTCATGATCTTTAGATAGTACTTTTCAGAAACCTTGAAGCTGTCAACGCTACCGTAAAATTCTGCCAGACGGCCATAGGTATTGATTTCAGCACTGCGGAATTTATACTTTTCTGCAATTCTCAATGCTTTCATTAGGTCTTCAATTGAACGTTGGAATACGCCCATTCTCTGGTAATACAAAGCCCGTTGGGTTAGAAAAGTAACGCTCTCCTTATGAGCCCCAAGACTATCAGCTATTTTGATAGCTTGATTTACATACTTAATAGAAATAGACAAATCTGTATTCTCTAGATGATCCGCTAGTTCGTTTAATGTTCTTGCCCGATCGGTATCATTTATGTGCTGTTGAAGCCTGAGTTTTAGGCTATCAAGCACAAAGTTGACTCTCTTGTTCTCTGAACCAAATGAATACGATGTACTTGCAATAAACAACAGGAATATAAGAACTGCAATATTCTGATTCGTGAATTGTATGGGCTTGTGTAATTTCATTTCAGATGAATGAGTTCAATCCAAATGTATTTACTTTTATTGAGATCTGCTTAAGGGACGAACGTATTTCTAGATTACAAGCTCGATTTCATCACTCGAAGGATTTCAATTGTATTTATGAATTAGTATCTATGTTCCTAAAATTTACCCCAAGTGATTTCAAAGAATAGTTAGCTTTATCTATTAGTATATTAACTTGTGGCCCTATGAGGAATCGAACCTCAACCCAGAGAACCGGAATCTCTAATTCTATCCATTAAACTATAGGGCCTTTATTATCCATGAGCACATGAGCAAACGAGCACATGAACTCACGAACTTGTGGCCCCGACCAGAATCGAACTGGTATCAAATGTTTAGGAAACATCTATTCTATCCGTTGAACTACGGCGCCTTATTCGAAGTTTCGAATTGTCGAAACTTCGAAGATTTGGTGCAAAAATAAGGAAAATAATTTGCCTATTTTATTATTTTAAAGGTGTTAATCTTATTGTTAGTTGTAATTCTTATAAAATAAATGCCTGAAGTTAAGGAAGAGCTATCGAATTTATAATAATGCTTCCCTGCATTTTGTTTATCTTCTCTTAGTAAAACTTGTATTTGCCTTCCAATTATATCTAATAATTCTAACTTAATTTTAGTGTTTTCAAGCAATTCATATTCTAAGGTAAATTGAGTTGAAATTGGATTTGGATAAATCTTGTAGCTTAACTCATCCATTTGATTTAATTTAATAGAAGAATTCAAATCAATTAAAACGGAATCGACAGTTGAAGTTTCACATTTCGTGATTATATCAACAACTCTTAAACTAATTTTAAACCATCCATTGCTCGCATAAGTATGCTGTGGGTTAAAAAGAGTAGAACTACCACCATCACCAAAATTCCAAAAATATTGCAAATTCGGATTTAAGGTTGCATTAAAATATACTTTGCCTTTATTTACACTGTCTATATTAAAAGCTGAATTTGGGGAAGGATAATTTGAAACAAGAACACTATCTATTGCAAAGCAACCACTAGTATTTATTGCTTTAACAAAATAAGTCCCAGGTGATGTAATGTTTATGCTTGATGTAGTATCTCCGGTAGACCAAATGAATTTATTGGAATTTGATGTTGCATGTATGTTTAATGTGTTGCCATTGCATATCCCTGTATCATTCCCTAAGCTCACAATTGGTAATGAATTTATTTTAATATATCTTTTTAAAATTGAATCACAGCCTAAGGTTAAATTTTTTAATCTAGCAGAAAAAACAACAATACTATCTTTATCGAGTATACTTGGAATATAAGACCAACTATTGCCTTGAATAATTAGATTTCCTGAAACCACACCTCCACCTAAATAGTTTATTTTAGGTGATTGAACTTCCCAGGTTGTTCCATAGTCATTTTCATTTAACCCTATTGGTGTTTTAATTTTGTAAGAAATAGTATCATAAGCACAAACCAAATCGGTAGAATCTAGTGTGCCTAAATTATAATTCCCATTAAATGGAGTTGACTTTAAATTTGTAGAATTGAATTTATTAATAGTAATATTTACTGGCAATCGTAAAGATGGACAAGTTTTATTTCCTGATGTGATTTTCCAATCATAAAAAAAGTAATAGTAATCTCCAAGACCAGTACCGGTAATACTTACCGAATTGCTAGAATCAATATAAGGATAGCTTGTGTTAGCATTATTTCTGTAAAGCGGAGAATTAGATCCTACTGCATCTATGGTATAATTACCTGGAATTAAATTAAAGCCTAATGGAATTTTTAATTTACTAAAACTACTATTAATAGTATAATAAATGGTTTTTGTAAATAGCACTTTATTATTCGGATTATCTCTAATATTTATGGTTACATATCCAGAATATTGTGGATATACAGAAATTGTATCTATAGAAATTACTTTATTTACTACAAAAGGCATCGTTGAAAAATTTACAGCTATTCCAGAACCTGTACCAAACGAATTATTAATTGGGCCTACATTGAGTTCTTTCCCTTCATTGGTATTTAACTCAACAAAATAAGTAGTGTTAGAAAACAATGCTGGTGTTGTGAAATGATTACCTGTATCTATAGCCATACCTCCAATTGCCGTAGTATACCAATACACCTTTCCATTAACATTATTTGTAGTTAATGTAACAGAGTCTCCTTTACAAATTTCTACATCCGAAACAAATAATGATTTTGATGCTGGTGGTACTAAAATTGTTGAATGCAAGGTGTCATTACCTTTTATTGAATCATTTGTTGATGAAACGAAAGATTTAATGTTGACAAATGAAACTGTATCGGTGATGGAGGTGTTAACATTTCTAAATAAAATGGTGTCTGTTTGACCGGCTAATAAAGTATCTGTATAAATCAACGACAGGGAATTATTAATAGCACCATTTAGTATAATACCAACAGTAAAATTAGAAATTTTTGCATTACTTAAATTTCTAATTGAAATAGCAATGCTATCATTTAAACTTCCACAAGAATTTTTTAGAGAAGTTGGACTTAAAAATTCATTAACACTTAAATCACCTGGATGAATATCAAATTCATTTGCGCCAATATCTGGATTAACTCCATCTCTTACCACACCATCAATGTCTGTAAGTACTTGTAAAATCGGTGCTCCTAGCCCATTTATTTTTGGTGAACTAGCATATAAATTAGTATTTGATTTGTAATATGGATTAGTAGATATAGAAAATGAATCTTTATTTGAAATCGCTTGATATGCGGTTAGGCTACCTAATGGAGTACCATAATCTACTAATATGCTTCCACTTGTAAAGAAGTTGTTCGTATTTGATTTTACTACTGATGTTGTACAAATAGGTTGAACATAAAGAGGTATACCTTTATTGGTACATATTAAATTGTTGTTTAATATTTTAATATTAAAAGTTTCTAAAATAGAAAGACGATTGTTTTGGATAGCCAAGGCATAAGATAAGCCATTGCTTTCATTTAAAATATTGTTGTTGAATATATTAATTGAGTTGTTTGATCCTTCAATACTTATTCCTTTGGAAGACAATAGACTCTTTGTTGTAATAAAATTATTTGCAACTAAAACCTCTTGGCCAGATGATGAAATATTTTGATTTAATATAATTCCTGCTGTTCCAAAATAACAATTAATATTATTATTGGAATAACTCGCATCATTTGAAATAGAAAATGATTTTATTCCATAATATTCTATAAAACTTAAAGAATCACTTCTAATAAATGTATTGTAGTTTATTTTTGGTGCATTTGCATTTGCAATAGATATGCCAGTGTAGAAATTTTTGAATAGATTATGATTAATATTTATTCCATTAGATTTTAAGGTTGATGCTGCAGTCGATTCAAAATGTAGCCCTGTAGAATTTCCTAGAAAGACATTATTTTTAATTAGTACATTATTTTGATAGTTTGGAACAGCTGAATAAATACATGATTGAATCCCAGTTGTATTCTTGGTAGAAATAGTTTGTCTTCCAATAAACTGGTTATTTGAAAATTCTAATTGAGAATTACTTCCAGTTAAAGATATAATTGTTGAATAATCATTGTTGCCCGACCTTTTAAAGGTAAGATGTTTGAAAGTTAAATTATTTATATTGTTAATATTCAATACATAATTATTGGAAGATAATCCTCCTGAATTTTTATTTATAATAACCATGGAGCTGTCTTTTGATGCAGATTCTATAGTTAAATTATACAAACCATTGGAACTATAAATAGAATTCAAAGAAATTTGCTCCTCATACGTTCCATTCGAAATGCCCACACGAACCGCACTATCTATACCATAATTGTTTAGGGAATTGCACAAAGAAAGCAAGGTTGTAAAGTTTCTTTCACTTGCTGTTTGAGAAGGATTGACAGTGTAATTCCCAAACAAACCTAATATTGATTCCTTAAATATAGTATCATTTTTAGGTTGTAAATCAATAACCCCATTAACAATAGACGACCAAATTTTCACAGTATTTAATCCTGTATTAAAATTATATTTCCCAACATAAATGGTATCAATAGTCGATGGCGTTAAAGTACCAGTATAAAAAACTGGAGGTTGAACTATATTATTTACCGACCAATTAATCTGAAAACTTCCAATGTTGTTGGTTCCTGTATTTTTAAAATTAACTTTAATTGTTTGTGGACCAAGCACTACTCTATCATTAAAAGTTGTAATAGAAATTAGTCCCATTTCATTTGGAACATTATCATATTCTACTGCCCCAATATCTGGAATAACTCCTCGAGTTTTATCATTTATATCTTTTGTTTGTCCAACAATTGGTGTCCCGTTATTATTTAAGAATGAATTACCTAAGTATAAATCCCCAATCTGTGAATTTCTGAAATATGGATTTAAAATATAGCTGTTAACATCTTGTGGATTGGCTCCTCCCATAAGTTTCCATTCGTCGAGTGTAGGGATGTTATTACCGCCCCAATTCCCGAAAAATTTTGGTCCAGGTACAGTTTGGTCAATATGTACTATGTTATAATTTGAAGTTAAACCAGATGTAGAATTATGTTGAAATCCCCACTTTGTTCCAACACCTCCTTTTTTTATAAAAATAACATTGTTTAAAAAATTCAATCCTGGGTTGTTAGAAAAGTTTCCAAATCCAACTGCCATCCCAGATGTTGCACTTGGATTTTCTAATGATATCGAATTAAAATAATATTTGGAATAACTTGCAGTGGCACTGTAAATACCAATATTATCACCATTGTTTTTAATATTGTAAATTATATTATTGCTTATTATATTTTCTTTTCCAGGGGAAGCATTACTATTTATATAAATACCAATTAATGTTGTTGTGTTTAGTGGGTCAACAAAGAAGTCGTGAATTTTATTTTTTTCTACAAGTGTCTCTTTAGAATTATTTGACACAATTATACCGTAATTTATGGTTGTTAAGATTGTTCTATTCAATCTATATATTTCATTTTTTGAAATAATAGTACTATCACCACTCTGAATTTCTATTCCATTACTTTGAAAGTCTAAAACTTTGTTGTTTCTAATAATGTTTCCTCTAGCACTTCCACTAATTCCTAACATTACAATTCCAAAATAAGATCCTGAAATTGTATTATTTTCTATTGTGTTATAATTAAAGGCTGCGGCACTTAATGTATTTGCAACTGGGCCAGAACATAATACAGCAATGTTATTTTCTGAAATATTAACTACAGATCCACTTATAGTATTGTTTCTAATTCTATTATATGATGCTCCATTAGTTAAATGAACAATATACCCTTGCGTTGAATTACTTCCAAGTTTTATGTTAAATCCTTGTATGGTTATATTATTCGAACCATTTAATTCTACAAGATATCTTGTAGAGGTTTGTGAACTTGTAATTGTATCTATTAAAGTAGCACCATTCCCATTAATAACAATATTGTTTTGAATACTACTCCCAGGTATGTTACCAATGCTATATCTTCCTACAAATGGTCCAGATGCCGAATCTACATTTACCGTAACAGGACCTAAAATGCCACAGCTAATTGCATTGATAAAACTCTTAAGTGATTTGAAATTAGTACTTGATTCTGGTAGAAATTTGTTTATAGTATAATTTGTCCCATTTAATTTTTGCCTAACATTTATTGTAAGAGTTGGGGTATATACTAAGGCATTACCAGGGCAAAAAATACCAGCCTTAAAATAGGTTTTTACATTTAATGGGTTAGTAAGAAGTGTCTTCTTTAAATAGTCTACTACTGGCATGTAAGTCCAATTAGAACTATCTGTAGAGTAATACCATTCAATTTGTTGACCAGCGCCACTTGAACTTCCATTTAATATTAGAGTAACATTTTCTGAAGAGCAAATATTATTTTTTGAAGTGGTTAAATAACCTGCAACTGGATTTGAACATGGAACTACATTGTAGTTGAATCCTATATATGGTCTGTTTTTTGAACTGCTAGTTAATGTTGTTGGGTATACACCAGTAGTTACGTTAGAATATTTGGTGCTATAATCATCTCCAGGTATAAGGCAATCTACTCCCCCTTCATATGACCATAAAATACTTGTAGATGAGGTGATGTTTTTATATTCGAAAAACACAGCAAGATTTTGATTGCCAGTGTAGGTAAAATTTGTGGCTAATGGAAAATTTTTCCAACCAGCAGTAGTTCCAATTATGCTAATAGGATTATCATTATAAACCAAAGTTGCTCCAGTAATTTCAGTTGCCCAATTAATAGATCCACTACCAAATGTGGAAATTGGAATCTCCTTAAAATAAATTTTAAGATTTGGACTCCCACCCATTGGGGTGCTTGTGGTACTTACCTTATGTAAAAAGATATTGGTTAAAATTTGACCTCCGATTGCGCCTAGAGAACTAGAAGGATATATGCACGCTGTTCGATTCGTAGCCCCAAGGGTAGAAACAGAATACATAGGTCCATATAAATTTGATGTAAAGAAACTTGGTACTCCTGTACAATTTTCTATAACCCAAGTTTGCCCTCTTGACTCTAAATTAAAGCAGAAACTTAATAATAGGATAAAAGATAGCTTTATGCAAATTCTAGTAATTGGTGTTTTCATAGAGGTAAATATTTTTGCAAAATAAACAAATAATTTTATCTAATCATTTAACAACTAAGTAATTTCGCAACAATTTTTTTATTTTAGAGCCATATAAAACCTAGTCTTAGAAATGCGTCCAAGTAAATTCTTGTTGTTAGCCGTAATATTTTTTCTGTTTTTAACTCAAAACTTAAGAGTAATGGGTCAAACAGAGCATGATTTTAAAAATCTACAATTTCATTCTGCATATGAAAAATCAATATTTGAAAATATATTGAACCACAAAACTTTTGATACACTTGGTCTATTTATGGCGATCGACAAAGAGATTACCGCAGAAGATGTTTTGAAGACAAAGAAAAAGTTTTTTGAGCAAAGCTATAATTTTTATAATACCTACAATAGAAATAAACCCTTAAGTAAATTTATTAAAGACCTCTTTAATTTTGTGCATACTAGTTATTTGAGGAGGTATGATGCAGATGTTTATTTTAATTCTATTGATAAAAATGGCAATTATAATTGTGTAACTGCCTCTGCATTTTATTCGCTATTTTTTAATAGATATAATATTCTTTATAGTATAAAGGAATCTCCAACACATGTTTATCTTATAGCTGATCCTGGTACCTTTAATATTAAAATTGAAACCACGAGCCCTACTGAAGGTTATTCTATGCCCGATGAAAAATTCAAAAGATCATATTTAGATTATCTATTAGAAACTAAATCAATTACAAAAGAAGAAATTGCGAATGATGGTGTAACCGTAACGTTCGAAAAAAAATTATTATAAGCAAGAAGAAATTACGGTACAAGAATTGGCGGCCTTGCAATACTATAATTATGGTTTGTCTTTAATAAACCTTAATGAGTATCATCAAGCCTATTATCAGTTTACAAAGGCTTATTTTTTATACCCATCGAATAAAATTAAAATGTTAATAAACGCTACTTCGGCAGATGTAATTAGTGGAAGTTCATTAACAGATACCGCAGATGTAAATGTATATGTGAGTTCATTTAGATATGATCATAGTGCAAAAGGTAAAGATGTATTTGCACATAATTTTGAAGTTTTCACACAAAAGAGTTTAGTTGAAAAAAACAATTCTGCTTTCTACGATTCAATTTACCATAGAATTTATAGTATGGTGAACGATTCTATTTTAAGAAATAAAATTACGTTTGTTTATTATTCACAATTAGGAAGAGTAGAAGCTTTAAACGGAAATTATGAAGAGGCAGTTCCGCTTTTAATTGAAGCGTATAAAATAAATAAAGAGCAAAAGGAAGTGACCAGTTTAATTGCTGCATCCTTGATTGAAAAATATGTGAGCACAGAAAAATGTGCTTCGGTATTGCTTTCTTATACCAAAGAAAACGAGTTTTTGTTAAATAATAAAAGATACAACGAAGCAGTTTGTTATTGTTATTTAAGAGAGAGTGGAAATTACTTTGCTGCCACTAACTATACCAAAGCATTTGATGTTTTAAAAAAATTCGAAGAATTTCAACTTAAGTATCAAGTAACTCCAGTGGCAGAAAACGTTGGGTTTGTTTATGGAAACGCCTCTTCTTATTACATAAGAAAAGGCGATTACAAAACCGGTAGAAAATTTCTGTTGAAAGGTTTAAAAATCGCACCTAGTAGTATGGAGCTTAATCGCAAACTTTCTGTTTTGGATGATAACTAATTTCTACAATCTCATCCAAACTCTAAAATTCCTTTCCTGCTCTGAAGTTAAATTCTTCATACGGAACAAGTAATTTTTTACAGTTCCTTCTTCCACTTTATTGGTTATAGAAAGTGTTACTGGTTTACCATCGCGCTCTACCTTCACTGTATATTTTTCTCCTTCTGGTAGGTAACCGTACTCTGTGAGTGCATATTTTTTTACAAGAGATGATTCTACTAAATCACCTTTTTTAAATCCCCACTGATCTTTTTTGCTTACACTTTTAATTGGGCGTTTATTACCTAGGGTTAGTTTTTTAAATTCTACATTTTTATAAGGAGAAACGGGAACCATGCCTTTGAATTCTGGTTTGTATTCAACCCCTACCTTGGCTAAGATCTCAGAAATTGCCAATGTGTCTTTTCCTGTAATGTACTTATCGAAAAAGACTTGCATGCCTGGGTGTGATGCGGCTACAAATTCGCTGATGAAATTCGCTTCGCTGAAGTTTTTATTTTTTCCATAGTTTGAACTCAAGTTCATTACCACATCCTTCAAGGTTTTTTGTCCGTTTGTTAAGCTGATAATTTCAATGTCGAGTAAAGCTCCTAATAATGCGCCTCGTTCATATACTTGTCCGTACTCCTCTTTATAGGGGTCTACAAAAACATTTTCACTCATTTCTGTAAACGACATTTTTGTAAATGGATATTTTTCTGCCGACTTAATTTTTCCTGTTAAGGTTTTATTTAAATAATCCCACGGGGTTAATACCTGACCTTGTGTTAAAGCTAAGCCTGCAAAGTATTCTGTAATGCCTTCATATAGCCATAGGTGCTTCGACATTTTTGGATCTGCATAATCGAAATTCCCGATGCATTCCGAATGTAAATTTAATGGTGTTAGAATATGTAAAAATTCGTGTGTGGTAATTTCTTTTAATTGTTTCACAGCGATATCATTCCCGAAATCGGGCAAAAAGTAAACAGAAGAATTGCCATGCTCCAAGGCTCCAAATCCTTGCCCCTTAAGCTTTCTAATAATTTTAATAATATCAAATACGCCAATCTCTTTCCCCTCAATGGTTGGTAAAAATTCGGTATAGTCTCGTAAATAAATAATAAAAGAATAATTGTTTACAGGTAATTTATTGTCGAAGAATTTCGCTAAAGCTTTCATCGACAATTCCGTTTCTTTGTAAATTTCTTTACTGATTTTTCTCCCACTCTCATTGTAAACGCCAATAGTTACCTTACAATTAGCCACCATAAACGAAGTAGTATCTGGTTCGCTAAACATTATCGGGTTATCAACTAATTCGTGGTAACTGTTTGCTGTAAATAATTGTTCAGTTGAAGTTCCTTTACTTGCCAAAGATGTTATGGCATATAAATTTTCTGGTTTTTTTACTTGCAATTCAATTGCAGTATTTTCTGTCCCTTTAAATATTCCAAAGAATCCAGAATTATTAAAAATGATGTTTTTGTTTTTTTGAATATTTGTTCCAGCTGGTTCGAAAATCTTATTTTTCTTCACTTTGGTGTGATAGGTGTCTTTTACATCATAAGAAATGTATTTTGGCTTTCCTATTATTAGAAAATTATTTTCTCCAGATTTTACAACTTTTAAATTTGTTTTATTCCCATCTAAAGCCGTAAAGGAACTAATGTATTTTCCATAATCTAATACTGCATATGTTCCAGGGATCGTTTTGGGGAATTGAAAAACTGCGGTGTCTTTAAATGTTGTATAAGTAGAATTTACCACTTCCATAGAAACGGATAATTGGTTTTCTTTTACTTCATTTAAATTAACAGAATATTTCTGAATGTTTTGTGATTGCGCGACACTAGCAATCACTAGCAATCCCAATGAGTAAATAGATTTTGTAAAAAGGTTCATAATGTAATTTTTTATTAGCTTGACGAAAATAAAAGGTAATAGTTGCATTAGAACCATATCTAACCATAATGTTACTAAACAAAAATGCCCCTACGTGTTGTAGAGGCATTTTAAAAAATATTGTAATAACAATTTTATAGTTTGATAAACTTACTTGAATGTCCATCTATAGTAATGTAATAAGTGCCTTGAGACAAGCCTTCAATATTTATTTTATTGCTTGTTGGGTTCAGTATTACTTTTACTAATTTTCCTTGTGCATCAATAATTGAAATTTTATTGATCATCGTCATACCATCAATCATCAAATAATTGTTTGCTGGATTTGGGTAAACTTTAATTGCTTTTTTAGAGATTGAATTTACACCTGTATTAAATCCGCTAAACGAAGTTTGATATTCATTTATAATAGTATCAGTTGATGCTCTTAATTTAGTAAGCGATGTTAAGTTGGTGCCTGACGGATCGTGTGCCCAAACATATGCAAAGTCTACTTCCATTTGTTCTCCTGGAGCTAAACTTCTAGGGGCAACGGTTGTAATGGTTCTTCTATCGCCAGGGACATCTGTTTCAGTCCATGATGGTCTACCATTTGGATCTGTAGTTCCTGGGAAGGCAAATTTTGCAGGATCCGACCCACCTCGTCCGTTTGGAGTTCCATAACTTAAAATTGCTCCATCAGCCCACAATCCTTTTAAATACCTATTCAACTCAAGGCCATTTGAAGGGTCTGAATTAATTCCAGTAACGGCTTGGTTAGTAAAAAACAGATGACTCTCCATTGCAGGAGCATTTAAGAAAGTAATTCCGAATGCAGGTGGTGCAATGCCATACCCAGTTCCAGCACCATCATCATTAGATGCATTATATACAAAAAACAAGTTCCTTTTTTTACCGTTTGAATTTGTAGATAAATCACATCCAATATAATCATTATCAGGATTACCTAAATCGAAATCGTTAAATATACCTGCTCTAAATTCAGTGTAAGGTGTATTCGATTTATTAGTAATTTTATAACGATACATGGTAGAGTTATTGATAGCTTCTGATGAGTTAGAAGCAAATGCATAAGCAAAGGCTTGTATTTCAACTCCCATTGCATTCGCACCTGGGTAAGCAGTGTGCGTATTTCCCTTATCATTAAATACCCAATATACTAGCTGCCCAGCTACAAGGCTAGGTTTACTTGCATCCAATACTGGATAATCTCCTAAAGATGGGTCATATATACCGTCTGAGTTGGCATCAAAAAATGGTGCATGTGAACTTGGCCATCTGCTCATGTTGTATGAAATTCCTTTTCCATTTTTAGAGTTATTAATCTCTCTTCCGGTTACACTAAACATTTCATTCCAATCATCACAATCTACTGTATCAATTTCACCCATGGCATTTAAAGCACCTGGCCAAAAATCTAATCCTCTTTGACGATAGGTTTGCCCAGCAGTATATAAATTTGCACTTGCATCGCTTGCACTTAACCAAAGAGCCGCAGCAAAACTCGAATTTTTCCCAGAACCTTTTGGAATTTCATAAGCAGCATTACCACTACCTAAAACATTCCAAAACATATCGCCACCATTAAGTAACTTGGCTCTTACATTGTTAATTTCTAAATTAACAGAAGCAGTTGGTGGCCCGCAATTTCCAATTGCGTTTGCATAACCTATACTTAATACTAAAGCAAAAGTCATGACTGTTTTGTATAATTTCGTATTCATATTTATAGGTATTAATTAAAATTTTCTAATTGCATATACTTTTAATTTTTGCGATTTTGCAAACGCCCTATTAACAGTTGAGGTTATTTGCTTAGCTAGGCTAGTATTTACCTCTGTGGAACTCCAAGCAGGACCGCTAATCACATTCGTTAATCCACTGGTTTTATAAACATTTAGTAACAGTGATAACTCTTCTTGAGATGGTAAAAACCAATCGGTGTAACCATTGTAAGCTAGGTCGTAGCAATATCTTGCAGCATAATCTCCCGTACCTAATGCGGTAATAATTTTATTTGTATTAGCTTGACCTGTAAACATAGCAGAGTCTAATACATTTAAAAAAGTATCTACTCCATTTCTCCAAGTAGATCTAAGCGGAGGGCTAACAGGACAAGCTACAAATCCATGAAACTCGCCAGTTACATATCCAGGATCTCCTGTTTTTAAAACATAAAATAAGTTTCCTCCATATAAAGGTACTCCCATTATAATTTTATCCGTAGCGAATGTTCGTTGTGGTCCGTAATAAGTACCACTCGCCGTTATGGCATAGGCACGAATGTAGTAGCCATTTTCTGGAGTTAAATTTCTAAGAATACATGTAAACGAATCCGTAGATGAAGTTCTAATGGATTTAGAATCGTTTACTGTTGGTTGTGGATTTGTACTCCAACATACTCCAGTTTCAGTAATTGGTTCGCCCCCTGTATTCAAGATGTTTCCACCTGAAATGGCTGTGTCTAACCCAATATATATGATGGGGTTAGTTTTAATGTTTACTGCAGAAAATGCTAGACCAGTTTCTAACAAAAATGCAACAGATAAACATAGTAGTAGTTTTACTTTCATGGTTTATAGAGTTTGGTAAAAAAAATGATAATCTATTGTATAGACAAAAGAGATAAATGAAATGCTGCCTCTAGAGTTCAATATATTTTTGGACAAAAAAAATGCCCCTACTTTGGGTAGAGGCATTTGCAAAAATTTGTAGTTATAGTTTTATAGTTTGATGAACTTACTTGAGTAGCCATCTGCATTCAAGTAGTAGGTACCCTGAGGCAAACCATCAATATTTATTTTTGTACTTATAGGATTTAAAATTACTTTAACCAATTTACCTTCTGAATTAAAAATCGAAATTTTATTGATAATCGAAATCCCTTCAATCACTAAATAATTGTTGGCAGGATTGGGATAAATTTTAATTTCTTTTTTGATAATAGAATTTACACCTGTACTAAATCCACTAAATAATGTTTGATATTCATTGATAATGGTATCTGTGGTTACTCTAAGTTTTTCTAATGAAGTTAAATTTGTACCTGGTGTATCTCGAGCCCAAACATAAGCAAAATCAATTTCCATTTGTTCACCTGGTGCTAAACTTCTAGGTGCTATAGAACTAATACTTCGTCTATCTCCATAAACATCCGACTCCACCCAATTTGGCTTGCCATTTGGATCTGTTGTGCCAGGAAACTGAAATTTACAAGGGTCGGTACCATTTCTACCATTAGGTGTTCCATAAGTTAATGGTTGCCCATCTGGCCAAAACCCTCTTAGGTATCTATCCATTTCTATTGCATTTGCAGGATCGCTATTTATTCCAGGTATCCCACTATTAAATACCATGTGACTTTCCATATCCAGTGGTTTTAAAATGGTAATTCCAAATGCTGGAGGTGCAATCCCATATCCCCTGGTTGCTCCATCAATATCATCATTTGTTCCATTATACACATAAAACAAATTTCTCTTTTTGCCATTTGTATTTGTTGAAACATCGCAACCTGCATAATCATCTGTTGCACCACCCAAATCAAAATCATTGAAAAATCCTGCTCTAAATTCTGTATAAGAGGTATTCGATTTATTGGTAATTCTATAGCGATACATAGTGCTATTATTAATTGCATTTGAGGAGCTAGAAACAAACGCAAAAGCATAAGCTTGAATCTCTACCCCAATGGCACTAGCACCAGGGAAGGCTGTATGATCACCACCTTTATCATTAAATACCCAATACACTAATTGCCCTGGTATAAGGTTAGGTTTACTTGCATCTAATACAGGGTAATCGCCTAAAGATGGATCATAAATTCCATCAGAGTTGGCATCATAAAAAGGCGTGTTTGCATTCGCCCATCTAGAAATGTTATAGGAAATCCCTTTGCCATTTTTCACGTCATTTATTTCTTTTCCAGTCACACTGAACATTTCATCCAAATCATCACAATCGATAGAATCTATTTCACCCATTGCATTTAATGCACCTGGCCAAAAATCTATTCCACGTTGACGATACGATTGCCCAGCTGCATATAAATTTGCACCTGCATCTCTAGCACTTAACCAAAGTGCTGCAGTGAAACTGGAATGCCTGCCAGAGTTTTTTGGAATTTCATAGCAATTATTACCTTGACCAAAAATGTCCCAAAACATATCTCCACCATTTAAAAGTTTGGCTCTAACATTATTTATTTCCAAATTAATTGTTGCTGTAGGTGGCTCACAATTACCACTTGCATTCACATAACCGCTACTTATTATTAAGCCAAGGGTCAAAACAATTAAGTATAATTTCGTCTTCATAACTTTAGGGATTAATTAAAATTTTCTAATTGCAATCACTTTGTTCAATTGTGACTTAGGTGAAGCTTTTGTTGAAACAGAATTGAGAATTTGATAGGCTTTTGTCGAATCCGTCTCTGATGAACTCCAAGGAAGTTGAGTGGAAGGAACTAAGGTCTTCCTTATTAATTGCAATTCGTTTTTTGAGGGTAAAAACCAATCAGTATATCCATTATAGATTAAATCATAACACATCCAAGCAGCATATTGGCCAGGCCCTAGTGCAGTAACTATTTTAATAGTATTACTTTCTCCTGTAAACAAAGCGGTATCCGTAACATTTAAAAAGGTATCAATCTTGTTAGCCCAAGCATATCTACCTATTGGTGGATTAATCATTTCTGGGCAAACAACTAGCCCGTGTAATTCTCCCTCAATATAACCTGGATCTCCAGGTTTTAATACATAAAATACACGACCACCTTTTATTATTGCACCAAGAGTTAAAATGTCTGTTGCAAATGTTCTTTGTGGCCCATAGGTAACTCCACTTGCAGTTACCGTGTATGCTCTAGCATAATACGCTTGCCCGGGTAGTAATCCTGTCAACACACAAGTAAAGGAGTCTATAGAGGATGTTCGCACCGCTTTAGAATCGTTTATAGTTGGTTGTGGGGTTTTACTCCAACAAATACCAGCTTCTGTTATTTGTTCCCCACCAGTGCTAATAATGTTCCCACCAGAAATTGCACTATCTAACCCTACATACTTTATAGTATTAGTTTTAATAGTTACCGCTGAAAATGCTAGGGAGGCACTTAGCAAAATAATCATCGATAAACTAGATAAGATTTTATTTTTCATAATATATTGAATTATGTTTTAGGTTAATCTCTACTTAATTAGTATAAAAAAATTAATAATCAGACACTTTTGGGTAATGAACTATAGAATGTTTGAAATAAAATATTCTTAAAACATAAACTATTCTATTTTTTCGCAAATTGAAGTTAAGCAATTTTCTTCAAGTAATAATCCTGTTATAAAACAAAATATAAGAAATGATGTTATCATGACAAATTAAATTCTTTAAGATGCAAAACTACACTAACCATAGAAGGTTCTACCCAGCTCACCATTTTATTCTCACTCCAATTACGGCACTAATTTTCGCCTATGTTTTTATTAGTGTTTTCACTACTAACAATAGTTTACAAGAAAATATTTTTAGAATTTTAGTAGCAACAGCATTAGTTATAATTCCTCAAATGTCGAGATTATACGCGCTAAAAAATCAGAATAGAATTATACGCATGGAAGTTAGATATAGGTATTTTGATTTAATAGGAAAATCATTTTCAGAAATGGAATCAAAATTAAAATCATCACAAATTATTGCATTAAGATTTGCTGGTGATGATGAATTAGTAGAATTAACAGAACGTGCAATTAAAGAAAATTTATCGAATAGAGATATAAAGAAAGCCATTAAAAATTGGAAATCAGATTATAATAGAGTGTAATACTTTTGCATTGGTTTTATTGAAAAAGAGGGCATTCGCCCTCTTTTTTTGTTTATGATAGTTTGCAATTTATTGCACCTTACCCTTTATGAATAAAACCTGTGAGCCAGTTTCTGTATTCGCAGTGATGGTTACTGCCTTGTTAAAAACTCCAGAGTTCGCTGCATTGTAGGTAACCTTTACATACCCAGATTTACCTGGCAATACAGGATCTTTTGTGTAATCGGCAACCGTACATCCGCAAGAAGTTTGAACATTGCTAATTATTAATGGCATTTCTCCATTATTGGTGTAATTAAAAGTGGTTGTAACAGGCTTTCCTTGTGGAATTTCAGCAAAGTCGTACACTTGTTGTTCCCAAGAAAAAACAGCCACCTTTTTCAAATCTTTAGATACCGCTGTGTTGTTTGAAGCAACTGCTACAGCTGCATTTTGTTGTGCACTCACCATTCCAGTGATCATCAACATGGCAGAAGCCATTAGTAATAGTTTTTTCATTTTGATTAGATTTATTTGTGTATACAAATGTTTGAATTTCATTTTCTAATCTGCGTTAATGAAAAGCGAATAAGTGTTAATGATATGTTAATGTTTAATGTTGCTTTCTTCAAAAGTACTTATTACATTACATTTGAAAGTCATGAGAAATAGAACCATTAAAATATTTGTAATACTAGCTGTAATTTCCATTATTGGAATTGTTGTTACTCAAATCTATTGGTATAAAAAAGCATTCGATAAATCGGAGAGTGAGTTTAACAAAAGTTTATACATCGCCTTAAATCAAAGTTTAAAAGGCGTTTTGCTATATAATAATACCACTACTATTCCAATTAACCCCATTAAAAAGCTCGAACACAATTATTATGCAGTAATGGTGAATGACCAAATAAATGCCGATGTGTTAGAGTATTATTTAAAAACAGAGTTTCAGAAATTAAATATCCGCCAGAGCTTTGAGTACAGAATTTTCGATTGTGCCAATGAACAACTAATGTATGGTGGATACGTAGAAGGTGAGAATAGCTTCGACAAAGAAAAAGTTAATAGGAACCTACCCGTTTTAAAATCCGATAATTATTATTTCACCGTTTACTTCCCTCACCAAACATTCGACATTGTTACCAGTATGTCGCTCTGGTTGTTCTCTAGTTTTGTGTTGTTTATTGTATTGATATTTTTTACGTATAGCCTATTTGTAATATTAAAACAAAAAAGACTTTCGGAAATTCAAAAGGATTTTATTAATAACATGACGCATGAAATTAAAACTCCAGTATCTATTATTTCCGCCTCTGCAGAAACTATTCGCAACCCATCTATCATAGAACAACCTCAACGTTTATTGAATTATGCAAATATTATTATTGAAGAAAGTAATCGATTGAAACTTGCGATAGACAGAGTGCTTTCTATTGCAGACTCGGAAAGAATTATTAAATATAACAAGGAGAAGATTGATGTTCACCGTTTAGTGGAAGAGGTAGCTAATAGTATTTGTAATCAGGCAAAGAAAAACGTCGCCCTAAATTTTAATTTATCCGCTAAAAATAGTTTTGTAATTGGCGATGAATTTTACCTTTCTAATTTGGTTAGTAATTTAATAGAAAATGCAATTAAATATAGTTCCGAAAATTTAAGCATTTCAATCTCAACCCAAAATGTTGGAAATTTTATAGTGTTGGAAATTTCCGATAATGGTATTGGAATCGACAAAAAGCATCTTTCGAAAATATTCGATAAGTTTTATAGAGTGCCTACTGGAAATGTACATGATGCCAAAGGCTTTGGAATAGGATTAAGTTATGTAAAACAAATTGTTAAATTGCACAAGGGGGCAATACGTGTGAGTAGCGAATTAAATAAAGGGACATCTTTTAGTATTCAATTACCGAACATAAATGAATAAACAGAAAATTCTTTTGGTTGAAGACGATGTTAATTTAGGATTTGTTATTAAAGACAATTTTGAACAAGCTGGCTTTGATGTTGAATTGTGTGAAGATGGGGAATCCGCAAAATTAAAATTCGAGCAAAATAAATTCGACTTATGTATATTGGATGTAATGCTTCCAAAAATGGATGGCTATGAACTAGCGACATTTATCCGTGCTAAAGATGTAAATATTCCATTGTTATTTTTAACTGCTAAAAGTTTAAAAGAAGATAAAATCAAAGGATTTACTCTTGGAGCTGATGATTATATCACTAAACCATTTAGTATAGAGGAATTACTTTTGAGGTGTAAAGTATTTATCAGAAGAAGTCAACAATCAAAAGAATCTATCCAAAAAACCGTGAGTATTGGGATGTATGTTTTGGATATCCCCAATCAGAAATTATCCTTTCAAAACGAAAATAAAAACTTAACATTAAGGGAAACCACTCTATTAGCTTTACTTATCCAAAATTATGGTAATATTGTAAAGAGAGAAGAAATATTAAACACAGTATGGGGGAACGAGGATTATTTTGCCGGTAGAAGTATGGATGTGTTTATTTCTCGACTCAGGAAATGTTTATCCAAAGACCCTACTATTGAAATTGTGAATATTCACAGTGTAGGTTATAAATTAACGATTAATGATTAAAAATTTACAATGAGGAAAGCGCTCTACATCCTTTTTGCAGTATTAGTGTTTAGTACTATTTCAAAGGCTCAGGATAAAAAAGTAATTGATAGTTTAGAGATTTTAGTTAAATCGAACGTTAGCGATTCGGTTAAACAAACTGCTTATAGTGATTTGTGTTACAACTATAGTTTTATAGATTTCGATAGGGCGGTAGCTAATGGTAAAGAAGCGCTCGTGTTAGCTCAAAAATTAAATAATCAGAAAGCTATAGCACTGGCGTATTCAGATTTAGGCAATTGTTATACTCGTGTAAATAAATTAAATGAAGCACTAGACTATCACAAGAAGGCTTATAACTTAAGAAGATCTCTTGGGTTAGATGTTAAAGCAGCAGGCTCTTTATCTAACATCTCCATTATTTATAAACAACAAGGCAAATTTAAAGAGAGTGCTGAGTGTATGATGAAGGCTTTACGAATTTATGAAAGCAAAAACGATTCGGTAATGCAAGCCTTGGTTAAAGGAAATTTGGCGAACCTTTATTTAAACATGAAGAAGTATAGTGTTGCCAAGAAATATTTAGATGAGAGTTTTGCTATTTCAAAATCTAAAAATATTAAATCGTTATTAAGTACCGCTTACTCAAGTTATACAGAGTATTACATATTGACGAAGAAATTCGACCTTGCACTTTCTAATGGACTTCAATCTGTATTAATTTTAGAAAAATTAAATAGAAAATCAGATTTAGCATTGATTTATAATTCCATAGGGCAGATATATTTGGAAAAGAAAAACTATGCCGTGTCGATGGATTATTATAAAAAATCACTTGCGTTGAGAACGGAATTAGGGGATGATTTAGGCGTTGCTTCTTGCTATAAAAATATTGGATATGCTCAAGTTCTTCAAAAAAATTATTCGGATGCGGAGAATAATTACAAACAAGCATTAGCCTTATTTAAAAAGGTAAATGCAAAAGAGTATTTAAATGATTGCAATACATTATTAGCCGATTTGTATGAAAAGCAGAATATGTACGATAAGGCCATCTACTATTTAAAAGAGGGTAAAAAAGTAGAGGATAGTGTGTTTAATAGAGATACAGAGGCAAAGCTTAATGAATTGAATATTCAATACGAGACCGAGAAAAAAGAAAATCTACTTAAAATTCAAACTCTAGAATTATCAAAAAGAAACACTTTTTTATACATATCACTCGGATTGCTTTTTATATCAATAATTATTGCATACCTCATTATTAGTAATCAAAAATTTAAGTCTTCTGTTCGTATTCAAAAAGAAATTCTACACCAACAAGATATTGCAACGAAAGGAATTATAGAAGCAGAAGAGCGCGAGCGAAAAAGAATAGCAAGCGATTTACACGATGGTATTGGTCAAATGTTCTCTGCAGTACGAATGAATTTATCGAGTATTTCGGATGATATTGATTTTAAAAAAGTAGAGAAGAAAAATCTGTATGCTAAAACGATAGATTTAGTTGATGAGAGTTGTAAGGAGGTTCGTGCTATTTCTCACAACATGATGCCAAATGTTTTATTGCGTTCGGGGTTAGCGTCAGCGGTTCGAGATTTTATTAGTAAAATAGACGATAGTGTAATTAAGGTAAACTTAGAAACGTATGGGTTAAAAGACCGACTGGATTCTAACATCGAAACTGTTTTGTATAGAGTGATTCAGGAGTCGGTAAATAATGTAATAAAGCATTCGGGCGCGAACCAACTAGACATCCAAATAAGCATAGAAGAAAAAGAAATTACCGTTACGATAGAAGATAATGGGAAAGGGTTTGATGCAACTGCAAAAGATAAATTTGAAGGCATAGGTCTTAAGAATATTATTACGAGAGTGGAATTCCTGAAAGGCACAGTAGAGTGGGATTCTAGCATAGGTAATGGCACCTTGGTAGCAATTCATATTCCAATGGCTTAAATACTGGTAATTAATTTGTAATTTCGCGCATCAAATTTTATTAAAATGGCTGAGATTCAAATAAACAACGAGTGGGAAAAAGTTCGGATTAAAATTAAACGTAAGTACAGAGATTTAACCGACGAAGAATTAGCTTTTACCCCTGGCAAAGAGGAAGAACTAATTACTCGTTTAATGAATGCAATTAGTAAGGATAGAAAATACGTAGTATTTATGTTGAAGAAAATGCTACTAAATATGGATACGAATAGGTTGTAATAATCCGTAGATTAAAACAACCTTCTACATTCCTTTACATAGGTTAAAAAATCACGTGGGTGATTATTGTCTTTGTCGTTATCTCGCTTTTTACCCAAACGTACAATAATCATGTTATTAGTAGGGTCGCAAATAATATACTGACCAAGAATTCCTCTGCAATAAAAAATATCATTGTACACCCACCATTGCAATCCATACTGAGTTGTTTTTACCCCATTCTCTGGTAAGCCGTGTGCGGTGGTGCTTTTCTTTACCCAATCTGCAGAAACTACTTGCTGTCCATTCCACATTCCGTTTTGTAAATACAACTTTCCTATTCGTGCAAAATCCCTTGCGTTCGAATAAAAACAGCAGTAAGCCTTTTCATCGCCACCCTTGTGGTCCAAGCTCCAGTAAGCTGTATTTTCAGCACCAATTTTCGACCATAGTTTTTCGGAAGCATAATCGGAAACGCTTTTGCCAGTAGCTGCTTTTAATACAAATTCTAAAATTTGTGTATCGCCACTTCGGTAGTAAAATTCGGTACCTGGTTCTGTTTCTAATTTCAAAGAGTAAATTAATTTTCGTAAATCTTTGCCATAATAAGCATCGGTAGTTTGGTTGAATGGGGTAGAATATGATTCTTTGAAATTCAATCCAGACGCCATTTTCAGAACATCTACAATTTTTATTTTCGCTAAATCTCCTTTATTAAATTCTGGGACGTATTTCCCTACTGCATCATTTTCACTCGTAATTTTTCCTTCATCAATAGCAATGCCTACTAAAATACTAATGATACTTTTTGCAACAGAAAAAGAATTGGATGAAGAATTCTGATCGTAACCATCCCAGTATTCTTCATACTGTATAGAATCGTTTTTGGTAACTAAAAAAGCTACCGTTTCATATTTCTCTAAGGTGTTGCGAAGTGTATCGCTAAGCTTCACCGAATTTTTGGTTGCGGAAATATTCCAAGGTTCCTTAGCACCAGAATTTACCACACTATTGTGTTCGAAAATATCCAGGTCGTCTATGTTCGGCTGTTGGTAAATTAGGGCTTTGTAAATGTAGGTAGTATCGGTAACCCATACGGCTACATTGGCTAACACTAATACAATTAATACAATGTATAGTATTCTTTTAGATAGGCTCTTTTTCATTAGAAACGAATTGCATTTCAAACAAGATAGCAATTTCATTTTTTAAAATCGATTTTACTTCCTCAAAATCTAATTTTTTACCGAGTTCTTTTTCCATAGAAGTAACGGCTTTATCGTCTATACCGCAAGGAATAATATTGTTGAAATAATTTAAATCGGTGTTTACATTAAAAGCGAAACCGTGCATGGTAACCCAACGACTGCAACGTACACCCATGGCACAAATTTTCCTGGCTTTACTCATATCATCAATATCCAGCCAAACTCCTGTAAGCCCAGGTATACGCCCTGATTCTATTCCATAATGTTTTAAGGTATTGATAATGGCATCTTCTAAAAAACGAAGGTATTTGTGGATGTCGGTGAAAAAATAATCCAAATCGATAATTGGGTAACCCACAATTTGCCCGGGGCCGTGATAGGTAATGTCACCCCCTCTGTTAATTTTATAATAGGTAGCCTCCACATTTTCCAAACCAGCATCATCCAACAATAAATTTTCTTGCTTACCACTTTTCCCGAGCGTATATACGTGCGGATGCTCACAGAAAATTAGAAAGTTTTCCGTAGGCGTATTGGCATTATTTATTCTATTGTCTGATTTAATTTTTAAGGTAGCTGCGAAGTACGATTCTTGTCTATCCCAAGCTTCCTTATAATCAATCATTCCCCAGTCTTGAAATCGAACGTCAGGCATAAAAAGTTTAATATATTAAGGATGATAAATAAACCCGCATATATGCGGTTGTGTTTGCGAAACAAAGGTACGAATTTTACTACTTCATAAACGGAGTATGGCAGATCACAACGATTTTGGGGTACGAGGGGAGCAGCTGGCGCAAGAATATCTCCAAGAAAAGGGCTATGTAATTTTAGAAACGAATTATAGAATTAGCAACGCCGAAGTAGATATAGTTGCGAAGCACAATAAAACCATTGTGTTTATAGAGGTAAAAACCCGTAGGCAATCCAAATTCGGCAATCCCGAAATCGCTGTGAACCATGAAAAGCGAAAAAACATGAAACGCGTAGCCCGAGGCTATATCAACATTCACCGTATAAAAGGCGAAGTACGGTTCGATATCATTTCCATCATCATATCCATGTCGGGCCCCACGGAGATTACCCATTTCGAGGATGCCTTTTTTCTGCGGTAGCGAAGCGCACCACTCATAGCTTGTCAAGTTTAGCGCAGCGCAACTTGACAATACTCAGTTGCCACTCAAGTTTAGCGAAGCGCACCACTCATGGCTTGTCAAGTTTAGCGCAGCGCAACTTGACAATACTCAGTTGCCACTCAAGTTTAGCGCAGCGCACCACTCAAGGCTTGTCAAGTTTAGCGCAGCGCAACTTGACAATACTAAATACTAAAATTTACTACTAAAAACTAAAAAAATGCCCGGAACCTACCGAATAAACAATCAAAACAATCTATATTTTATCACCTCCACCATTGTTCGTTGGGTAGATTTGTTTGATAAAAAGATTTATAAAGATATTGTAGTTGACAGTTTAAACTATTGTATAAAAAACAAAGGGCTGGAGGTGTATGCATGGGTAATTATGTCAAATCATATTCACTTAATTATTGGTAGTAATACTGGGAAATTGGAAGGTATCATCAGAGATTTCAAAAAACACACATCAAAGAGAATTATAAAACTTTTAAAGAGTTCGGAGTTTGAAAGAAGAGATTGGATGCTCAATATTTTTAATGAAGAAGGGTTAAATAATCCGAATAATTTACTTCATCAAGTTTGGCAACAAACCTATCATGCAAAGGAGATTTTTTCTATGGGTTTTCTCCTGCAAAAACTAAATTATATCCACATGAATCCTGTAAGAGCTTCCATTGTTTCCGAGCCTTGGCACTATATTTACAGCAGTGCTAGAGATTACAAGGGCGGCAAGGGATTGGTGGATGTTATTTTGCTTTAAAAGCTAGTCAAGTTGCGCTTCGCTTTGAAGTAATTAGTTGGTAGTGTCGTCAAGTTGCGCTTCGCTAAACTTGACTAGCTATAAGTGGTGCGCTTTGCTAAACTTGGCTAGTGTTATGGGTTGTACTTAGCTAAACTAGAGAAGAAGCTTTGAGTGTCAATTATTGGCACATTCCCTTATTGGCACATTGGCTAATTATTTTAACTTTGCCTTCATGACAACCGACCAAATAAAAGATTTGAGGGAACGCCTAGATTCCCTGAGGAGGCATCTTTGACATCGACAATCGTTTAAAACAGATTGAAGAGGAGCAGGCCAAAACTACAGAACCCGATTTTTGGGATGAGCCTAAAGAGGCGGAGAAATTACTTCACGCCATAAAACAAAAGAAAGTATGGACAGAAGCCTATGCTGCCGTAAAGGCGGTGGTGGAAGATACTGTGGTACTTTTTGATTTTTATAAGGATAACGATATTTCAGAAACTGAAATGTTGGCACAAATGAAAGTGGTACTTCAAGCCCTCGATGAGTTAGAGTTTAAAAACATGTTGAGTGGGGAGGAAGATCAGCTGAATGCCGTGCTTACCATAAATGCAGGTGCTGGTGGTACCGAGAGTTGCGATTGGGCAGCTATGCTTATGCGTATGTATATTATGTGGGGCGAAAAGCACAAGTATAAAGTTCGTGAAATAGATTATCAAGCAGGGGAAGGTGCTGGAATAAAATCGTGTACCCTAGAGTTTGAGGGTGAATTTACCTATGGATATTTAAAGGGTGAAACCGGTGTTCATCGTTTGGTCCGTATATCTCCATTCGACGCAAACGCCCGCAGGCACACGTCATTTGCCTCAGTGTATGTGTACCCTTTGGTGGATGATAGCATTCAGATTGATATCAATTTAGCCGATGTTTCTTGGGATACCTTTAGGGCAGGTGGCAAAGGCGGACAGAACGTAAATAAAGTGGAAACTGCGGTTCGATTGAAACACGCACCCTCTGGAATTATTATCGAATGTCAGCAAGAGCGCTCCCAAAATCAGAATAAAGAAAAGGCTTTAAAAATGTTGAAGTCGCAATTATATGAGCTCGAACTTCGTAAGAAAAACGAGGCTAAGCAAGCGGTAGAGAGCACGAAAAAGAAAATAGAATGGGGTTCGCAGATTCGAAATTATGTGCTTCATCCTTATAAATTAGTAAAGGATTTGAGGACGAATTTAGAAACTTCTAATGCTCAGGGAGTTTTAGATGGGGAGCTCGACGAATTTATTAAAGCATACTTAATGGAATTTTAGAATAAAATACCACTAAATACAATCAAAATCTTAATTTTAGCCAAAATTTAAAAAGTATAACGTTTTGAAGATCTGTGTACCAAAAGAAACGAAGGAACGCGAAAACCGCGTTGCTTTAACACCCACTGTCGTAAAACAATTGGTTCAGGCAGGATACGAAGTCTGCATTGAACAATCAGCTGGATTAAAATCTTATTTCGATGATGCTAATTATAAGGAAGCAGGAGCAACCATAGTTGCCGATGCTCGTAAGGTGTACTCGGAAGCTGATGTAGTTTTAAAAGTTAACGCCCCTAGTTCGGAGGAAGTAAGCTGGATGAAAAAAGATGCAATTCTAATTTCATTTATGTTTGCAGCAACGAATAAGGATGTTGTGGAAGCATCAGTAAAAGCTGGTATTTCGGCGTTTTCTATGGATGCGGTGCCTCGTATTTCTAGGGCACAAAAAATGGATGCGTTGAGTTCTCAAGCAAACTTAGCAGGTTATAAAGCAGTATTAATGACTGCAAATGAAATTGGAAAAATTCTTCCAATGATGACCACCGCTGCTGGAACTATTCGCCCTTCTAAAGTAGTAATCTTTGGAGCTGGTGTTGCTGGTCTTCAAGCCATCGCAACTGCTAAGCGTTTAGGTGCTGTAGTAGAAGTATCGGATATCCGTCCAGAAACGAAAGAACAAGTAGAATCTCTTGGAGGTAAATTCATCGAAATGAAAGGCGATGATAGTGTGAAAATGGAAGGTGGATATGTAAAGGGAGTTTCAGACGATTTCTTAAAACGTCAACAAGAATTAGTTGGGAAGCATGTAAAAGAAGCAGACATTGTAATTACCACTGCATTAATACCAGGTAGAAAAGCTCCAGTATTAGTTACTGAAGAAATGGTAAAGAGCATGAAATTTGGTTCTGTGATTTTAGATATGGCAGTAGAATCTGGAGGAAACGTAGTAGGTAGTGAACTTAATAAAACAATTGTTAAAAATGGAGTAACCATTATTGGCGAAAGTAATATCCCAAGTTTACTTCCAATGAATGCATCAGATTTATATGCAAAAAATATTCAAACCTTATTAGTTCACCTTTCTACGAAAGATGAATTTAAATGGGAGATGGAAGAAGAAATTACAAAAGGTTCTTTAATCGTTCATCAAGGAAAAGCAGTACACCCAAGTGTGCTTAATAACTAATTATCATATTAAAAAAATAATTATCATGGATCAAGTTTTCGATTTTATAATTACCAATAGAGAAATATTTTATTTCATTATCCTTTCTGTTTTTGTTGGGGTAGAAGTTATTGGTGGTGTACCATCTGTTTTGCACACTCCACTTATGTCGGGTGCCAATGCAATTCACGGTGTTGTAATTGTAGGTGCAATTATTGTAATGCTCGACACCGACCCAAGTAATATCTTAGGTTTAGTGCTTGGCTTCTTAGCTGTAATACTTGGAACACTTAACGTAGTGGGTGGTTTCGTAGTAACCGACCGTATGTTGGAAATGTTTAAAAAGAAATAATTGAATCTATAAATTCGATAGAAAATGTTAAAACCAGGACTTTTAGAAATATCTTATTTGATCGGATCGGTCACTTTTATTTTGGGTTTAAAGATGATGGGTAATCCAAAGTCGGCTCGTAAAGGAAATTTAATTGCTGCATTCGGTATGGTGGTTGCTATTTTTGCAACTATCTTTTTATACAATAAAGTTACCGACGAAGGTATTACACTTACTTCTCGCGAAGGATTTAAAATGGCATTGATTTTTGGTGGTATTGCCATCGGTACTGTTATCGGTTGGTTAACCGCGAAGAAAGTACAAATGACAAAAATGCCAGAACTAGTTTCGATGTTCAACGGTATGGGTGGTGCTTGTGCAGCCTTAATCGGATTAACAGAATACGAACACAATGTTGGTCATGTTGGTTCTTTATCTTTCATTGTTGCAGGTTTAATTATTGGGAGCGTTTCTTTCTCAGGAAGTATTATCGCTTATCTAAAATTAAATGGAACGATGAATAAACCAATTCGTATTCCTAAATACAACATCATCAATACTATTATTTTAATTGGTTTAGCAATTTTTGGAATTTGGATGGTTGCATCTGGAGTAGATAGCTTAACTATTTTATATGTATTGTTTGCTTGTTCATTAATTTACGGGGTGTTATTTGTAATTCCAATTGGAGGAGCAGATATGCCAGTAGTAATTTCATTATTGAATTCATTCACAGGTTTAGCAGCCGCATTCGGTGGTTTCTTGTATGATAATAAAGTAATGTTGACGGGTGGTATTTTGGTAGGTTCTGCAGGTACATTATTAACCATTGTAATGTGTAACGCTATGAACCGTTCGTTGTTCAGTGTAATCTTCGGAGCATTCGGAGCATCAGCAACAGCAGGTGCTGCAGAAGATCCTAAAGGTTCTATAAAAGATATTTCGGTAACAGATTTAGCAGTATTAATGAACTACTCTAAGAAAGTAGTAATTGTACCAGGTTACGGATTAGCAGTTGCACAAGCACAACACATTATTCACGAGTTAGAATTATTATTAGAAGAACGTGGAGTAGAAGTAAAATATGCTATTCACCCAGTTGCTGGTCGTATGCCAGGACATATGAACGTATTACTTGCTGAGTCTAATGTTGATTATGGGAAGTTAATTGAGATGGAAGAAATTAATTCGGAATTCGAACAAACCGATGTGGTATTAGTAGTAGGAGCAAACGACGTAGTAAACCCAGCCGCTAAATCAGATCCATCTTCTCCAATATACGGAATGCCAATATTAGAAGTTGATAAAGCAAAACATATTATCGTTAACAAACGTTCTATGAGTGCAGGTTACGCAGGTATCGATAACTTGTTATTCTACGATCCAAAAACTTCGATGTTCTTTGGCGATGCTAAAAAAGCACTGACGGAGTTGGTAGCGGAATTGAAAACCATGTAATACAATTGTGAGTTGTGAGTTATGAATTGTGAGTTAAAAAATAATTCACAACTCATAACTCACAACTCACAATTTTTAGGTATGAAAGCAAAACTAATTCTACTAACATTTTCCATAGTTACCGCTTCAGTTTCTGCTCAAACCACCCGTCCATTCTTTTCAGATACACTACGTTCTGTTACCATCGATTCTAACTTAACCATTACAGCCAAACGCGGATTAGATATGAGCGATTTTGTGAATGTAATGATTAACGATACCGCCTTCTACCAAGCCTTTCACGATCTTCGCTTGTATTCATTTACAGCCAATAATCTTATTAAAACGTACGATGAAGACAACAAAATTTTATCGAAAATAGTTCGAAAAGTAGCACACGATAATTCTACTCCAAACTATAAACAAACACAATTATTAAAAATAGACAGCGGAAAAGTTTTCAAACGAAATGGCGAGTTTGAATTGTATACCGTTAAAATGTTCTCGTATATTTTTATGAACGCGAAGAACACCGATTTTATTCAAACTAAAGAAGTAGAAGGAAATTTAACAGATGAAGAGGGCTATAAACAAAAATTAAAAACCTTAATTTTCAATCCTGGTAAACCTGTAAAAGGCATTCCGTTGATTAGCGACAAAACAGAAATTTTTGGTCCAGAGTTGAGAAATTATTACACTTTTACTTTTTACTACGCAACGTATCAAGATTCAATTCCAGTTTTTTATTTCAAATGTAAAACCAAAGAAGGGCTATCATGGTGGAAAGAAGGCGATACCATGATTAAGGAGTTAACCACCATTTTCGATGCGCGTAACCTTACTATTTTAGGTAGATATATTGATATGAGGTATAGTTCTATGCCATTTGATTTTAATGTAAAAATGAATATCGAAATGAGCTATGTATCCGAGGATAAGCTTGCGCCCACTCATATTTCTTACGATGGCGACTGGGATATACCTTTTAAGAAAAAGGAAATTTGTACATTTGATATCTACCATACGGGATTTAAACCAGGGTATAGTATTGCAAAATGATTCACAAAGAAAGCATAGATCGTATAATGGATGCCGCTCAAATTGAGGAGGTAGTGGGCGATTTTGTGAATCTAAAAAAGCGAGGCACTAGCTTATTAGGGTTGTGTCCGTTTCATAACGAAAAAACCCCATCCTTTAACGTTTCTGCGCAGAAGGGAATTTATAAATGTTTCGGTTGTGGCAAGGCGGGTAATTCGGTGAACTTTATAATGGAGCACGAAAAATTATCGTATCCAGAGGCGTTGCGTTATTTAGCGAAGAAATATAATATTGATATTGTAGAAGATGAAATTTCTACAGACGAAGATAAAGAAGCAGCGCATAAACGAGAGAGTTTGATGTTGGTTGCCGATTGGGCAAAAAAAGTTTTCGTAGAAAATTTATGGGAAAATGAAATGGGTAAAGCCATAGGCTTAAGCTATTTTAAAGAACGTGGTTTCCGTGAAGACATCATTAAAAAATTTGAACTCGGATATAGTTTAAGCGAATGGAGTACACTTACTGATAGGGCAGAAAAAGAAGGATTTCAAAAAGCATTTTTATTAGAAACCGGACTAAGCATTTTCAACGAACAGAAGAATAGTATTTACGATCGTTTCCGTAACAGGGTAATGTTTCCTATACACAGCGTGTCGGGTAGGGTAATTGCATTTGGTGGAAGAATATTAAAAACAGAACCGAACAGTCCGAAATATGTAAACTCTCCTGAAAGCGAAATTTATCATAAGAGCAATGTTTTATACGGATTGTTTTTTGCCAAAAAAGCCATACGCGATTTAGATAATTGTTTTTTAGTAGAAGGATATACCGATGTTGTTTCATTACATCAATCTGGAATTGAAAATGTTGTTGCTTCTTCTGGAACCTCACTTACTGTAGAGCAGATCAAATTAATTTCTCGCTTCAGTAAAAACATCACCATACTTTATGATGGAGACCCTGCGGGTATAAAGGCTTCCTTACGTGGCATCGATATGATTTTGGAGGAAGGACTAAATGTTAAAGTAGTTTTATTCCCCGATGGACATGATCCGGATTCCTATGTGCGAGAAGTGGGTAGTACTAAGTTTACTGAGTATGTAGATTTTGCAAAAAAAGATTTCATTGTATTTAAAACAGACTTGTTGTTAAAAGACATCAAGAATGACCCTATAAAAAAGGCAGAGCTTATTAAAGAAATTTTAGAGAGCATTGCAAAAATTCCTGATCAAATAAAAGCATCACTATTTGTAAAAGAGTGTAGCCATTTATTAGAAATGGAAGAGAGAATACTGTTGTCGGAACTGAATAAAATAAAGGTTAAGAAAATTAAAAAAGAGAATAACCAAGAAGATTTAGTTGTACATACACCCGATGATGATATTTTAAAAGATCAACCAAGAGTAGATCACAACAATTTAAATCAGGAGAAAGAAATTATTCGAATACTAATGCAGTATGCGAATAAAGATTATGTAGACCCTGAGCATAATATAGACACCACTGTTGCACAACATATTTTATTAGAAATTGAGAATGCAAGTATTGCTTTTTTCAATGAGCCTTACATTAGCATGTTAGATTTATTTAAGAAAGCGATCGACTCTAATTTTATACCCGACGAAAAGTTTTTCACTCAACATCCCGATGCAAGTATTAGCAGTACCGCAGCGGAGTTGTTAAGTACACAATATGTATTGAGTGAAAAATGGAAAGAGTTTGATATTCATATTCCGAAAGAAGAAACCATGATTAAAAAAGTGGTAGATAATGCCATGGCACATTTAACACTAAAAAAAATGATGTCGGTATTGATGGAAATTCAAAATCAATTAAGAGAAGTTTCCGATGAAAACATGCAGTCGGAATTAATCATGTTATATCAACAAACAAAAAGTCAGGTTTCTTTTTTAGAGAAAAAATTAGGTGTGGTAATAATGAAGTAGATTACTCTACACACCAAGTAAGCATGTATTCTCCGAGCTTACAATATTCTATTTTATATTCTTGTTTGAAATTCGGTAGAGAAATTAGTGCATTAACTATTCCATTTTCCTTGTACATAAACTCATCGATTTCTATTCCACCAATAAAAGGTAAATTTCCTTTTCCGTATAATTTAAAAAGTGTTTCTTTTATTCCCCAGCATACATATAAATGTTCAATTCTGCTGAGAGTGCTAATTGTTGATAATTCTTTTTCACTTAAAAAGCGTTTAGAAATACGTTCTATTTTATCGGACATTTTTTCAATATCAACCCCAACATTTTTCCCTTTGTAAATAATTACGGCAGCATAATCATTGGAATGAGAAATAGATATTTCGTAAGGAAAATTTACGAGGTAGGGTTTATTGTTTTCATCCAGTTGACAATCTATAAACTCTGTGGTATTTAATAACGTTCGAAGGAGCACTCTGCTCCCAAGCCAATGCATATTTCGCTTGCTAGATTGCAAGGAGTCATAAAATGCCTTTTCGGCGGTGTTCAATTGGAGTTTATTATAAAGCTCCTCAGCTTGTTCTGTAATATGCCAAACCGCTAAGTCGCCATTTTTTCCAAGTTGTTTATTCCAAATGATGGGCATTTTAGTATAAATGATTATTTTAGTCAAAAGTAATTAATCAAACGATGATTTTATCCGACCAACGAATTTTAGAGGAAATAGAAAAGGGAACCATTGTAATAGAACCTTTTAAAAGAGAGTGTTTAGGCACTAATTCGTACGATGTACATTTAGGTAAATATTTGGCAGTTTATAAGGACCGCGTATTAGATGCCAAAAAGCACAATCAAATAGAGCATTTCGAAATACCAGCAGATGGGTTTGTATTGCAACCGAACACCTTATATTTAGGTGTTACGTTGGAATATACCGAAACGCATGCACACGTGCCTTTTTTAGAAGGGAAATCAAGTACAGGCAGATTAGGTATAGATATTCATGCAACCGCAGGCAAGGGAGATGTTGGTTTTTGTAATACTTGGACCTTAGAAATTTCGAGTACACAACCCGTAAGAATTTATGCAGGTATGCCAATTGGGCAATTAATATATTTTGTGGTAGAAGGGCACATCGAAACCATGTACAATACCAAAGACAATGCGAAGTACAATGGCAAAACCGTGAAACCAGTAGAGAGCATGATGTTTAAGAATTCATTTTAAGAACGGAGTTCTAAGAATGAATTCGGTCCATAGTCTTTGGTATTTAGTCCTTGGACAGATTAAGAATTAACGATTATATATTTTGTCAAAGGACCATGGACTGAGGACCAAGGACTAATTTAAAAAGTTTATTATGAAAAAACTATTTACAATAATCATTTCACTTACCCTTTTGCAACAAGCTTCTGCACAAATCGGAAACTACAACGGCAAGCCACGTTATTCTATCCGAGCAGCTAGAGCAGGAGTAGACATTGGAAATATTGAGTTGGAATTGTATCCAGCAATTGCTCCAAAGCACGTGCGGAATTGGGATAGTTTAGTGTATGAGAAATTTTTGGATTCTACATTATTTCACAGAATTGTACCAGGTTTTGTAATACAAGGTGGTGATCCGAACACAAAACATGGTCCGAAAAGTACTTGGGGTTACGGACAAGCATGGCAAAAAAATGTGGATGCAGAATTTAATCCTATTTCACATGTAAGAGGAGTGTTGTCTGCTGCAAGAGATAATGATATTAATTCGGCAAACTCACAATTTTTTATTTGTGTAGCAGCTGCAACAAGTCTAGATAATCAGTATACTGCTTATGGAAAAGTGATTAGTGGTATTAGTTTCGTGGATAATATTGTAGCCTCACCAAGAGATGGAAACGATATTCCAAACCAAAACATTGCAATGTATATAACTCGCATGGCAGATGATACCACCAGACTTGCAACCTCAGCAAATATTATACAACCC
>CALRIM020000006.1:0-37154 GCA_943360385.1 Rhizobium sp. Q54
CTTCGGGGGATAACCCAAGAGTATTATACAAATGTTTCCCTACAAAACCAGCTTGACCTGTTATACCTATTTTCATCATCAATTAATATGGGTATTGAACTGCATCTAAATCTCCTAGAATATCTCTTTTAATAATTGGTAATTTTAATAACAAATTCTTCATACCTTCTAAATCTAACTGGGTTGTATTGTGTGAGTGATACTCATCTGCATTTATAGTTTCGGGTGTGCCTTCTGAAAAATATTGTTCATAGTTTAAGTCTCTATTATCAGCAGGTATCCTATAATAATCACCCATATCCTCAGCTTTAACCATATCCTCTCTATTCACTAACGTCTCATATAATTTCTCTCCATGTCGGATACCTATAATATTGATATTACTTTTCGATTTATATAATTCTAAAACTGCTTTTGCCAATGTTTCTACAGTCGCTGCTGGTGCTTTTTGAACAAATAAATCACCCTGCTTACCATTTTCAAATGCAAAAAGTACAAGATCTACTGCATCTTCGAGTGTCATCATAAATCTTGTCATGTTGGGGTCTGTTATACTTAACGCTTTCCCAGCATTTATTTGCTCTATAAATAGTGGAATAACAGAGCCTCTTGAGGCCATTACATTACCATACCTTGTGCCACAAAAAATAGTTTTACTTGAATCAAGATTTCTAGATTTAGCAACCATTACCTTTTCCATCATAGCTTTAGACATTCCCATTGCATTAATTGGATATGCAGCTTTATCTGTACTAAGTACTACTACTTTTTTAACTTCGTGTTTTTCTGCTGCTGTTAACACATTATCTGTTCCAATGATATTTGTTTTAACCGCTTCCATAGGGAAAAATTCGCACGATGGAACTTGCTTTAATGCAGCAGCATGGAAAATATAATCTACCCCTTTTACTGCTGGTTCAACACTTGCGAAGTCTCTTACATCACCAATATAAAATTTCACTTTCGGATTATTCAAACGCTTACGCATATCGTCCTGCTTTTTTTCATCGCGACTTAATATGCGAATTTCACTGAAATGATCTGAATTAATAAATCTGTTCAATACAGCACTTCCAAAAGATCCTGTTCCCCCTGTAATTAGTAATATTTTGTTATTTAACATATTTATGATTGCTAAAATTTAAAATTTTTTAATATAAGATTATCCTTTTCTTCAGGTGTTGGATAATTAATTAGAACTGCTTTATATACTCCTTTAAAAACAAAAAGGCTTCCTGCAGAAGCTCCAATAATGCCAAACTTATTAATTAATGACCCTATATCATCTAAGTTGCCAGCTCCACCAAGCACTGTTAATGGCAAGCTAGTTACATCTCTAATTTTATCTATAAGATTTATATCATATCCTTTCATAACCCCATCATTATCTATTGAATTAATAACTATTTCTCCAGCGCCTAGTACTTCAAGTTTTTTTGCGAACTCAATTGGATTTATTCCTGTTCCCTTCTTACCATTATGAGTATAAACTTCATACCCCCCAAGTAATTTTCGTTTAACATCCAATACAACTACTACACTTTGACTTCCTACACGTTCAGCTATTTTAGTTATGAGTTCAGGATTTTTTATAACTGATGCACTAAATGCGATTTTCTCTACACCTAAACTAAAAATTCTTTGAGCTTGTTCTGGAGTTGATACTCCACCTCCGTAACATAAGGGCATTCTGCATTCAGATGCTAAATTCTCAATCATTTTATAATCTGGCTCTCGACCTTCAGTTGTAGCATCTATATCAAGTACCGTCAATTCATCAACTTGCTTTTCGTTGAAAATTCTAACTGCATTTATTGGATCACCAACATATTTTGGGTTTTTGAAATTAACTGTTTTTACTAACCCCTTTTCATGAACTAATAAACAAGGTATTATTCTAGGTCGTAACATTCTATAAGTTTGCGAAATTATTTAATAACTGAATACCAAATTGATGGCTTTTTTCTGGATGGAACTGTACTCCATAAATATTTCCATGATTTGCTGCACTTGTAAATTTAATCCCATAATCTGCAGTTGCAATTATATCGGAATCGTTATTACAATGGAAATAATAGGAATGAAGAAAGTAAAACTTTGCATTTTCCTGCAAGCCTTTCAAAAGTGGATTGTCATTTATTCCATAAATATCATTCCACCCCATATGTGGCAAATGTGTTTTGTACTGAATTTTATTTACATCAAATTTTTTAACATCTGCATCTATCCAACCTAATCCTGGACTTAACCCTTCATCACTACATTTTGCTAACATTTGCATCCCAACACAAATCCCTACTACTGGGAATTTCTTTTCAAGTACCAATTCATCCACACGCTCTCTCATACCAGAGGCATTTAACTTTTCCATAGCATGGTCAAAAGCTCCTACTCCAGGTAATATTAGCTTATCAACATTATCTAGATCACTCGCCTTTTCTGCAATTTTAATAGGTATATTTAATTTGTTGTAAATATTTACAAATGCTCTTATATTACCTACACCATAATTTATTATAGCTATCATTATCTAAATAATCTTTTTTCTAAACCTAACTTCATCATTACTTTTGCTCCCAATCCAATTATTGCTTTTTTATTTCTGTAGTCTTTGTAAGTTTTATTTTCACTTTTGAAAATATCTTGCAATTCATTAACTGTTAAATCAAGTTTATTTGCAACATACTCGAATTCTTGTTTTAAAAACTGTTCATCCATTTCTGGTTTTGATATTCTAATTAGTGCTTCTTCTCGGGTCATTTGTTTTGTTAAAATGAGGCTAGAAAAATGAGCTCTTCTTTTTTCAAATCCAAATTTTTTAGGTAACCAATAATCCTCATAAAATCTAGTGAATCTCGATTCGTGATGCTTATGTTGAAACTTTTCCCATCCGAACCTATCAAACAAAAACTTTTCCACATCCTTTTTTACGTATGGAACCATATCTAATGGTTTTATTACATTCATACCATAAATATATTTGTAATAAATCTTATAGGTTAGTATATCAACTAAAGGAAATGTTTTTAAAGGCCGTTTACCAAATTTCTTGTGAATATCTCTTACAAGAGTTAAATCTATTCCTGCATAACCACCCCACTCTTCAGGTTCTCTGCAACACTCCGTAGAAATATTAGAACCTGTAATAATATTTTTAATTTTGTGTTTCCTTGCAAATTTATATAATGAAGAGAAGAACGCATAATCTTGAGGTAAATCTTGATCAGGAATTCCAGATTTCAGAAATGCTACTTGCAAATCTTTCATCTCTTCCCAATTAATAACCTCTGTATATAAATCAAGTTCTAAACCATCAACTATTTTTTCGATATTACCAACAGCTTGATCAGTATTCCAACCAGCATCTACATGGAATACTAAAGGTCTTAAACCCATAACTTCTTTCGCAACATAAACCGCATATGAACTATCTAAGCCACCACTCATTCCTAATATGCAATCGAATTCTTTTCCTACTCCTTCCTTTCTAATTCTATCAGCAATTACCATTAATTTCTTATGTCCTTCATCATTTGGGAACCAATTAGGTTTCATTACATTGTTGAAATTATAATAGTAATCACTAACACCATTATTATCAAAAATGATATTTGGGTCACTTGTATCCATTATTGTTTTGGTGCAAATTTGATATTCTCTCATGTGTTATTACATTTTAATTAGAAAATTCCTTAGTTTTAAGTGTAAATAGGATTTAATAAAAATATATCTTGAATATAATCTTTCGCGAAGACGTCTTTCTACAACACTTGCATTTGAATTGTGAATACGTCTCAAAAGTGTTATGTCATTCAGATGCAAATTTGACTTTTTTATATTAGCAGCCATGGCAATCCATAGATCGTGTGACTCAACATATGATGGTATCGGCAGAATAATACTATTAAGTTCCTTTTTCAATACCATACAACAACCATAATATCCCGCACTACCGGTAAATATATTGAAATTATTTAGACAATA
Organism: Rhizobium sp. Q54; assembly: GCA_943360385.1. GTDB lineage: Bacteria > Bacteroidota > Bacteroidia > Sphingobacteriales > Sphingobacteriaceae > CAJBVG01. The sequence goes on from CALRIM020000006.1 coordinate 3,985, forward strand.
ACTATGAGATTGAATTTCATTAACACTAAGTAAATTCATATCTAATTTATCACCTGTCATATTGATAAAACTTGAATTACTTGATACCAACAACACATCTTTCTCTAATAATTTATTTTTCATCAAAAGATATCTATTTTCAACCCAAATGTCGTCTTGATCTGACATGAAAATGATATTCATACTTGCCAACGACAATGCTCGACTAAAAGATCCTACATGCCCAAGGTTTCGTTCGTTTAAAAAAATTCTTATCCTATTATCACAAAAAGAGTTGATGATATCTAATGTATTATCAGAAGAGCAATCATCTACAATTATAATTTCATCATCAGAATTAATTTGGACAAGTATAGACTGCAACTGCTTGTAAATAAATTGACCACCATTATATGTCGCAATACAAATACTACAATTCATTTTTATTCTTTCCTTTCTTCATTAATATGCCATCTCTTATTGCCATGAAATATATTTTTAAATAAACCCACTTATTTGGGATGAAAAAGATTACCAAAAAATTGTGAACTAAAGCTGATAGTAATTCTTTAACTCCTAATAATAAAGGGACGTTTTTGTTGATTAAAAAAAGAAATGAATTCCTTATTTTATAATAGGTTCGATTGTGACTATGAACAAAAAGCCTGATTAAGTGCAAGTCTATTGACTCACTACCTATAGAGTGTATCATTTTGGCTTCATTGTTAACAATAATTGGTATGTTTTTTATTCTGCAACGCAAACTCCACTCAGTATCAACAAAATCTATAAAAAAATCTTCGTTCATTAAGCCTACATCCATTATCGCCCTGGCCGAAACTGCAGAACCAGACGAAATAGTCACGTCTACTAAAAGCAATGGGGTTGCATCAACAACCTTAATCGTCCTCAATAATCCAAAATTATTTAATTTGTAATTTGGAAATCTAAAATTTGTCTTTTTATCATAAAAAACTGGTGCAACAACCATAGATTTATCAATATCCATAGGAGCTAGCAAATTAGAAACAAAATCTTCTTGAATCTCAGAGTCCTGATCAAAAAAAAGAAGCACATCAGCTTCGTTACTTAGCGCTATACGTATGCCAATATTTTGAGCTTTTGCTATTCCAAAATTTTCACCGAGTCTTTCAATAATAATATTCCCATCTTTAAATATTGATTCAAGATTACTATGAATTGAATTGTCAACTAAGATTATACGCACATTACTTTCCTGTAAACATTTACATAAATTAACTAAATTCGGTATACTAGGGTTATAACATACAATTATACTATAGATTTTCATTATTTAAAATTGTTGAATTGTTGTCAAATTATCACTTCTGACCGAATTCCAGAAAGTATTTTAGACCAGTACCATAAGACTATCAACAAACCGTAGGAATTAAACATAGTTGGATTTGTGAATGAGTTAAATACATATAAAAGGAAGATAATTATATATATCTTGTTTCTTTTGAAATAGAGGTTGAAAGTCTTCAACGGAAAGACAATAACGATATATAATATGGGGGTTAATATAAATCCAAAATAACGTACCATATCCACGGGCGTTATTTCTGTGTGGGCTTTCATAGACTGAGATCCTTTAGAATAATAATAAGCCCCTAGCCCATTACCAGCAAAAAAATTGAAAAAATTTATGTTCTCCAGAAATGATTGGAAATGACCTAATTTTATGTTATTTGAAACCTCACCTGGATCTAAAGTAGTTGTATTTGTAAGCAAATACAAAAACGCTATCGATACAAGTGGAATTGCTATCGAAAGAAAAATAATTTTACTTACTAGTTTAAATCTAAAAAAAATTATACTAACTATAGCTAAAACACAAATTAAAATTGTACCGCGAGATGCACTAATAAACACGGTAATAAAAAGTATTATGATTGCTAATAGACTACTTATTTTCTTATTTGTTGCAAAAGATATTGTATAAAGACATAATGATAAATATATAAATGGAGCCGTACCAATATGAAAACTAAGTACACCTTCTTCCGTTAATTCCCTTAATCCATTAGAACCCGAACTGTAATTTACAAAAATATCATTAAACACTGGTGTTATAGGGGTATTGTATACAATTATTATTAAGTATGCAATACCAGTATATAATGCCATTACAATACCAGAAATTTTTGCTATTTGGTCCATATCCACTTTATACTTATCAATTGGATAAATCAAAAAAAGAACTAGAACCGCTAAGAAAAATTGTAGGCTTAGCGCGAAATCGGAATTGTTGAAAAATGCAAGTATAAACCCATAGAGAAAAATAAAAAAAACCAAGAATGGCGACGTTGTCCTTAACCTATATAATTTCTGATTCAATGCTGTATACACTAAAATCAACAAAAAAATAATTTTATTAAGAACAAAAGCTGGAAAAAGCAATGTTGCCAAAACAAAAAAGAAAATGATCCGATAAACATTCCTATTGATATTCTTCATCTATATCGATTCGTACCTCAGTATTTCAAAGCTAGGAATTATGCTTATCTAAATAAAAATTATATTGAGCAATTAGTTTATTTCCAAACTGCTTTTCTAAAAAATTATTAGAAGCAAAATTATATGCATTTAGTCGTATTGAGTCTATATATTCTTTTTCATTAATTAATACGGTGTTCATTTTCATCACCAGTTCTTCCAAATTATTGTAAAGAAAACCAGTTTCTCCATCTCGAACTAATTCTGTAGTACCTGCATTATTAAAACCAATAACCAAACAGTAATTCAGCATTGCTTCAATAGTTACACGACCTAAAGCTTCGCTTAATGAACACATTAATAATGCTTGGGCATTTGACATTAAAATATCGGTATCTTTTCTGAAACCTAAAAAATCGACACTATTTTGCAGATCAAGTTTAAATACCAGCTGCTTTAAATAATTTTCATATTCAGCACCACCAGTACCTGCTATTACTAGTCTAAGATCTTTTTTAAATTTCAAAACTGAGTAAAAAGCTTGAATAGCTTCTTCAATACCCTTATTTTTTACTAAAGAGCCACAAAATAAGAAATAGTTGTGCTTTAGTTTAATGTCCTCCTTTGCTGGATCTTTACGTACAGCATTATACAATACCAACGCACGATTTTGTACTCCGAAATGCTTTGCAATTCCTTGTGAGATACAAATAATATTTTTAGACTTTTGTACTCTTCTTTTATATTTATTTAGACCCCCAAACACATCCAGACCGTGGTCAAGGTCTATATATTCTCTTAGGTGCCAAACATGAGTTATAGATTCCTTAAATGCCAATTTTTCGCCTATGGTTATAATACTGGAATTAGAGTGGACAATATTAATTTTATACTTTTTTACGATTTTGCTTAATTTAATTAAAGCTATTGAATTTACAATTGATTTGTTGATATACTTTAAAAAAGTAAAAAATTTACTCTTAATCCCAATACCTTTAGTACATAACTCTGACTTATACCTTACAACATCATAGTCTATACCCATTAAATCAAATTGACTGCAAATTAAGCCACGATCTGGGACTACGATTCGCAAGCTTATTTCGTTACTACCATTAATGGAAGATACCATGTTTATTAAAGATTGATTCGCACCATATAACAAAGTATCATGCGCAACGAATAGTATATTCTTCTTCATTCGATTAATTTATCGCCAAACCACAAAACGATTTAATTAAACTTTTTCTCTGCCTTGAGTTTTTTATAATGCTCTACATCCCTTGACTTATATGGCTTACATGGGTGTCCACCAGCAATCATCATTGAAGGAATACTGGATACCACAACACTTCCTATTTGAATTATAGCCCCTTCTCCTATCGTAACACCTCCAACAATGGTTACATTATTGCCAAGCCATACATTGTCTTCAATAATAACATCCTTATTATAATAAGTATTGTCATAAGGTATAGCATTTCCATTGTCATAATTATGATAATGAGTTATAATAACACAACCACTACCACTATGAAAATTATCACCAATTGTGACTTTCCCTTCTCCTAAAATTTCCATTCCATTAAAATGCACGTTGTTACCTAATATGGTATTTGAAGTAACAATAGAGGGATTATTAATGTAAATTTCTCCTTTTACAAATTTAGCGTTCGCCAAAACTCTTTTAGCATAAATTTTCTTAAGAATTTTCGAATAATAAACCTGTCTAATCAAAATATATATTTTTCTTATCATAATATTATTCTTTAATTTCAAATATTTTGGGCTGCTCAAATCTGCATTCCCATTTAGTTAAATTCTTGTCCTTGTTTATCTCATTTATTGTGGTTGCAATAAGGTCTGTTGATTTACCCCAAAACTCTGTATCAAAATTAGAAACGTAATATTTAACCTTTTCAACCGAAATGTTTTTTATCTCTGCATTTGTTATGATGTCAATTATTTCTGCTTGAGTCTTAATTTCAATAAGCCCCCGTTCAATAAATTCATAACCATCACTTACACGTCCATTTTGAAAGTTCATATAATAACTTACTTTTTTACAGAGCGCTATTTCCAAATGAATAGCTGAATCACCAACAACAAAACACTTGCAAGACGCGATGAATATTATTGGACTATCTTCAAATGGATTAGAGTACCCAACATTATTTTCTTTGCAGAATTGCTCCCAAAATACAATATCCGTCTGACCTGGATGGGGTCTTATCATAAAATTAATTTTGTTTTTAATAAGCATTAAAACAAAATTTAAAACCTTATCCTTATTGTCAGCCATATTTATGGCAATACCCAAATCAAAAGTATTAACTTCAGGTATCAAAGGTATATTATCAAAACGCGGAGAGCCACTTAAGAACACATCCGAAAAATGCTTTCTTCTGTTAGAGGTGTATTTATCTAAAGTCTCCTGTCCATCTAAAAAAACATAACTAAACTCAAGTGGAGGGAAGAGACTTGAAACAGAAGCATGCTGTGTGTAAATAGTTTTAATTCCAAATTTCTGTGCAGCTCTGAAGTAACTTCTCGGGAAAAAAACATGATCGTTTGCAACTAAAAGAGACTTCGGCATGATTTTTTTTATATGTTTTAATGCATTACGATAAACACCAGGTGTATTCAAATAATCATCGAAATGAAAAATCATTGATTTTCGTTTAAATCCTTTTTGGAATAAAATATTAATTATGAGCAACGGCAGATTTATAAGAGACACCCACCCACAACCACGTGTATTAATTACGATATTATTCTTGCATTCAATTGGAAAATTTGATAGTACCAGAGCGTTAGGTAACTTTTGAATTAGATTTGATAAAGCTCGGTATTGATTTAATGAACAAATAACAATCAATGTTTCAGTTCCATCTGGAAATTCCACCCTTTTTTCAAAAAGATTTAGTGATCGAAAACTATAATAAATCAATTTGGCGATTTTCACTAATACACTAGGGAAAGATGACTTTCCAATTATCACTCCTAACTCACCTGGGTAAAGCTCTTCAAAAGAACATTGATAATTTAGATCTTCATATCTATCTATTTTCATAAACCACTAATCAACTAAATTTTATGTAGTATAAAAAATATTCTTATAGCTATAATGTCAATCCGGCAATTTTATTTTCTTATACCTGATTAGTTTAGCTGGTACACCGCCAACAATGGCAAAATCAGGGACATCCTTGGTAACTACAGAATTAGCCCCTATTATAGAATTATAACCAACTGTAACATTCGGTGAAATCAATACATTTGCACCAATCCATACCCCATCTTTTATAATAACACTACCAAATTTATCTTCCCTCTGATCAATAATATTAAAATCAGAATCAGCATTAGCGGATTGAGTCCAAATTTTAAACCAAGGTCCAATACTGCAATTATTACCAATCGAAACTTCGTAACCATGTGCTGATTGAATTAATGAGTGCCTTCCCAAATAACTATTTTCCCCTAATGTAATTTTACCTTCTCCATAAAGCAATGAACTTTCACCATTAAACCGAAAGCTCCTATGAATATTGTATTTTCTCCTATAGTTGTCATAAACATGGTTATCATAAGAGTTTTTTAAAGTACAATATATTTTAGATAATATTCTATTAATAATTCTCATTACTCAATCTTTTTTTTATTAAAACACCCAACCAAGGCAATTTGAAAATTGCATGGCTATAAATTGCAATAGCAATAAAAAATATAAAAAAACTAATACAAGTAGCATAAGCTGCACCAATTGTAGAATACTTGGAAATTAAAATATAATTTAATCCTAAATTAATAATAACATTAAAAAAAGATAAATAAAACAATATCTTAGTTCGTTTTAAATAGAAAATTATATTCGCAAAAAGCAAGTACAACCCTTGAAAGAAATAACCAATTGTAATCCAAATCACAAATTTTGCTCCATCTGAAAATTTAGGGTCAATAAACCATTTAAATATATACGGAGTAATTATCCATACAAAAAAAACTGATAATATTAAAAAAACAACGAACATCAAATACACTTTAACAACCTTTAATTTTGCTTCATATGTATTTTGTTCAAATAATTCATAACTAAACGGTACAATGGCATTAACAAATGAAGCGCACAAAATTGAGATTGCAGAGCCTAAAACATACGCTAAATTATAAATCCCCAATTGTTCTTTCCCTGCAAAATAATCAATAAAGAATCTGTCTGACATGTTTATAACTAAACTTCCAATTACATGTGGAATAAGTGGCAAACCAAAAATGAGTGAATCTCTAATATTAACTCTACTAAAATCCTTTACAATTAAATTTCTTTTTTTTGACAGGATATACAATGCAATTAAAAAAAAAATCAAGCCTGATGCATATTGTCCAATCAACCTGCCTTGATACCCCAATTTAAATAATATAACTAATGATAATGAAAGTCCAATATTTAATAGGGACCATAAAAGGCTAAAGGTTATATATTTTGCTGCTTCATTTTTAATTTGATAATCAGTCAATAAGGATGAGTTAAAAAACGATAGGAAACAAAAAAGTGGTATAAAAAAAATCCAAATAAAAGGTACTCCCAAATAACTTTCTAGTGGAGAATGAAATACAAATACAAGAAAAGCAAGAAATATGCTTATAATAAATGGTGGTATAATGGCTGAAGTAAAATAACTAGGATAATTTTCTCTCTCTCCTTTGAAATATGCTACAGAAACAGCACCTTGAACTCCTAGAGTTATCAATGGCAAACCAAAGCTAATGATTGATGATAAAAGGGCTAGCACCCCAAAATCTTTTGTGCTCAAATAAAATGTAAATATTGGAAGTAAAAAAAAAGCGATTCCTCTTTCTATAATTGATGCAACAGTATATAACGAAAACGATTTTAAAAATTTCATGTAAGAATTTACATTTTTGGGGTAAAAAATAACTGAAAAAACCTATCCAATTCAGAATATGTTCTTCCAGTTATATTGTAGATTTAGTGGAATTTATATTTAATCTTCTAAACCCGTACCAGCAACATTGTGTTTTAGCCTCCAATTACCACTCTCGTCTTTGCCCCAAAGGTGTGGAGACCGCCAGCTGTCAACTTGCTCGTGGAAATAGTCCTCCGTAATCCCACAATATTCAAGGAAAATTTTAAAATATTTTTCTGGAAATTCCCCATCAAATTTATTAACTAATGCAACACCCTCTTCTCGCAAGATATGACCATCCCTTATCTCATGTGCAGTATCTGATGTACATCTTCCAAGACCAAACTTAATATGAGCCAAATAATAATGGAAGCCATCTATCTTATCATCTAAAGAAGCGTACTTAGAATAAGTACCTTCACTCCTAACCGGATTAGCTTCAAAACCTGTATTTTTCACGCAATAATAATAATTTTCCTGAGGCACCCATTTTTTATAGTATCCATAAAAATGTATTTCAGCTTTTAAGGCATCTAATTTTTCAAGTGGTGGTGGCATATAAGGTTTAATATCATTTTCACTAACTCCATATTTTACAAGATCTTCGGGTCCTAATCCTGAGAAATAATGTTTCTTTTGATCTCCTTTATAATCTCTTGTAGGACTAAATGCATTTTTCATGTCCCCCCCATATTCCACTTCTCCATTTTCACCATACATAACTAATGGGATATCATACTGAACTGCCATTTGCAAAGGAAAGTTTGCTTGCCCATAAATAAACGGTTGGAATGGATCTCCCAAAATCTCAAAAGACAATTTAGTCAATTTCCGATGAGTAATGCCAGCTGGTGATCCAAGTACATTTGCCAAATCACCAACCCTAATCATCTCATGAAGATTTTTAAATCCTATTTCTGTATAAATATGAGGGGCCCATGTTACCGTTAATGGATTCATTCCATATTTATGTTTAAGTTCATGAGCAATATATGCCGCATCTTTTCCACCACTACAAGGTACTACAACATCGTATCTACCATCATTTCTCCTGTGTCGATCCAAAAGAGTCATTAACTCCTTTTCTCTTTCAGACCAATCAATCTTATGCTGTTTAAATTCGGCAAAATTACATGCTGAACAAACACCATTCTCATCAAAAGTGATTCTTGGTCTCTGGTTTGAAATCGTACATTTAACACAAAACTTAACTTCGCTTGGCAAGTTGTAACGTTCCTGAGTATTTTTATTTTCCATTTTTTTAAAGTTTCAAAAAATTATTGTATATTGATAGTCCTTTTTCACTGCTTTTTTCGGGATGAAATTGAAATCCAAAAACATTCCCTTTTTGTACAGATGAACAGTATGTTAAATCTTGATAATTAGTTTGACTTAAAATATTATCTTCATTTTTAGGGACTGCATAATAAGAATGAATAAAGTACATAAAATCTTTATTTTCTATTTCATGAAGAGGCGATTTCCTCCACTTGTCAAATGAGTTATCTAAAAATAATTTATTCCATCCAATATGCGGCACTCTGACTTTTATACCATTAATCGTTTTCGGAAATCTAATTATTTTCCCATCAACTAAGCCCAAACCTTTATTAGCACCAAATTCTTCACTTTCGTCAAAAAGAAGTTGCATCCCTAAACATACACCCATCAAAAAGTTCCCCTTGTTTACAAATGCTTTTATAGGCTCTATTAAATCTTTTTTATCTAGTTCATCCATTGCCACCTTAAAGGCTCCAACTCCAGGTAAGATTAGTGAGTCTGCAGACAAGATATCCTCTGGTTGGGAAGATATTATTGGATTAAATCCAACATGCACACATGCTTGATTTATACTATAGAGGTTACCATGACCATAATCAACAATTACAACTTTCTTTTTGCTCATAGTTATCTGCAATAAATTAATTTAGAATGTAAGAAATCTTTAAGATCCGACAAACTGAAGCTGCTGGAATTAATACCTTGTTCGCCACTCAAAAGAAAATCAATATTGCCTTCTTTTCTATTTTCAGTTTCAACAACAAAATTCTTAAGCGCTTCATAATGTAATGATGATCCTAAGGCAACAGCATCTGCCATGTTCAATTCCAAAAAATCTTTAACATGTTCTTTAGAACCAATTCCTCCGTGAGCAATAACAGGTAACGATACTGCTGAGTAAATGCTATTTATAAGCTCAATATCTAACCCCTTACCTGTTCCCTCTTTATCGACAGAGGTAATTACAATCTCTCCTGCACCTAAAGCTTCTACTTTTTTTGCCCATTCAACAACCTCAACGCCGGTAAACTCTCTTCCATTATCAATAAAGGCATAATACTTACCATCAGGATTTTTTATCGCTTCTATTGCAACTACAATTGTTGAACTTCCAAATTCCAAAGATGCTTCTTTAATGAAATCTGGACGTTTTATAGCTGCCGTATTTATAGAAACCTTATCAGCCCCAACACGTAACATTGACTTTATATCGTTCAAGTTCCTTATACCTCCTCCAACAGTAATTGGTATAAATATTTGCTTAGCCGTTTCAGAAATAATCTCATGTAAACTATTCCTATCATATAGAGAAGCAACAACATCCATAAACATTAATTCATCAGCTCCTTGTTCATAATAATATTGAGCAAAATCAGATGGCTTTCCTAATACTCTTAAGCCTTCCAAATGTATCCCCTTAACTAAATTAGGTCCTTTAATATCCAACCTGGGAATTATTCTTGCTGTTTTCATCTATTGATTATTCAAATAAAATTCTGCTAAACTCCAGTCTGCAAAAGTATCAATATCAACACTTCTTTCTTCCGGCATTATACTTTTTTTTATGTTTTTAAATCCACTAATTGATGACCTTTTTATCGCGTTTACATTAATAAGATACATAGAACCATTAAATGCAAAAACTGTAGGGGCATCTTGCCTTCTTTGAAAGTTACCTTCTTTGCTTTTTTGAAGAAAACCATCGGCTTTTTCTTCAAAAAGTGAAAAATATGGATTTTCTTTAGAAAGTTTAACACTCACTACCATCTCCGTTTCTTCATCATAAATCTCAATCAAATTATAGAAATCTTCTTGCACTCTGAATGGTGAGGTGGGTTGCAAAAGCAATATAGCATCGAATATCTTTCCCTTTTTCTCATAAAAGGTAAGAGCATGTATTATTACATCATAAGATGTTGCGGTATCTGTTGCTAATTCTTCAGGTCTTCTAAATGGAACAGTAGTTCCTAATTGTTGTGCAATAGCAATTACGTCGTCATCATTAGTGGTAACACATAATTCATCACCTTCTTTTAAATTTCTTAACGCAAACTCTATGCTGTATTGCACAAGAGGCTTACCTCCCAATAATTTTGTGTTTTTCCCAGGTAATCCTTTAGATCCAGCTCTTGCGGGTATGATGTAAAGTATCCTCATTTAAACGATACATGTTTAATGTCAATTTGAGCCTTTTCATAATCTTCATGTTTGCCAATGTCTAACCAATATCCCGCAAATTGATATGATATTACTTTAGAATTATTTTTTATAAGATTTTCCATGAGATCGGTAGCATTAAAAAAAGTATTAGCTGGTATGCTTTCCAATACTTTCCTTTTCATTAGGTAAACACCACCATTTGAATAATATGTATAGGTGGGTTTTTCTTTAAAACTTTTCACTTTTCTATCTGAAGTTTCTAAAACTGCATAAGGAATATTTACTTGATATGGAATGCTAAGAACAGCCAAATCTGCGTCTTCTTCAATAAACTCTATGAAGAACTGTTCATAATCAATATTTGTAAGAAGATCTGAATTTGTTACCAACACATAATCATGCTTAAAATTCTTAATTTTTGAAATAGCACCAATTGTCCCTAATGGCTCATCTTCCCAAACATATTCTATTTCAATATTTTTTTTTTGCCCATTACCAAAATGACTTTCAATCTGTTCCCCTAGGTAATTCACACAAACCCAAAAATCATCAATTCCATAAAGAGCCAAACGATCAACATTATGTTCCATAATTGCTTTATCGCCAACTTTTAAGAGAGGCTTGGGAACAAAGTCTGTAAATGGTTGTAATCTTTGCCCTCTGCCACCCGCCATAATAACAGCATCAATCGGCAAGTATGATCTAAGATTTCTAAAATTGATGATGTTAACCACCCTATGAGAATCATCCAATACAGGTACAATTCGAAATTCTTCTTTCCTGTATTCTATGATCTTTTGAATATCATTTTCACCTTTGGTAATATATTTAGGGTTCTTCTCTATGATATCATCTACTAGATTATCTGCACCAAATCCTCTGATTAGGCCTCTTCTTACATCACCATCCGTAAGGGCTCCTAAAAGTTTATCGTCTGAATCTACTACGAATAGTATAACATCACTGCCCAATTCGTTCAGTTTCTTCAACGCCTCTTTGATAGGGCTTTGTGTTCGAATTAAATGTTTCTTAAAATCGATGATCATTTTTCAATATACTTTAGTAATTGAAAAGCTTCTGCATATTCCACACCTACACTAGCTCCCCTAAAAGTAGCTAATGCTTCCATATTTCTCAAGCTTCTTGGAAAAGGATGTTCTCCTAATTCGGATTCATATATACTCATAATTTCTAATTTCCTTTTTAAATATGGAGTAATGTCAACGTAATAATTTGGCTGGAAAACTTTTTCAGGTAAAATTGGAGCAAATTCTGTTTCAGAAATACATTCATACATTAATACTAACTTAATAAATGGATATCTAAACGATTTCGTGCATGCCATTACAGCATCAAACACTATTCTATGGTCTGAATGAGCATCAGATCGGTTTAAGCAATACACCACTTCAGGTTTAGTTTCTGAAAATATATCTGAAATTTCAGGAACGAGTTTCATAAGTGAACTTGAAGAAAGATTTGTAGTGGGATAATTTAATTGAAAATATTTTTTCACCCCAAGACATTCTGCAACATCTACAATTTCCTGATGACGAGATTCAATTCTTTCTAAACTAAATCCAAATTCTTCAAAAACATCTGTCACAATGATCCAATAAATATTATCCCCGTTTTGTTTATGCTTAAGGATTGTCCCACCTGCTCCAATTACTTCATCATCGGGATGTGCGGAAATTATAACAATATTTTTCATTAGTAAGTTATATTTTTATGTACCAGAGAATCATTCAATTCTAAGTTTATTAATATATCAACAATCTTATTAGTAGAATTACCATCGCCATATGGATTCTGTTTCATTTTTACTACGACTTTAAATTCAGTATTAAATGAAACATGGTTAATTGCATTCATTATTTCTGCTTTATTGTTTTTAACGAATACCACATTATCCCCATGTATCCGGCCTAATTGCCTATCTCCAACATTGATTGCTGGCAAACCTAGAGAAGCTACTTCTACAATTCCAGAACTTGAATTGCCTATTAAAAATTCAGCATTTCTTAACAAATTAATATAATTAACCCGATCTAAATTTTTAAACAATGTGAAGTTATTAGGATATTTATTTGAATATTCTTCATATGCAACTATTATTGCTTCAAATCCAGCATCTGAATTTGGATAATTAACAAAACAGTGAATATTACTTTCTAAAATCGAATCAAGTGTAAGTCTGATATGTTCTGATTGCAAATTAACTTGAGTAATTATAGGATGTTGAATAAGTACGCAGTAATTGTTTATATCTTTATTTATGACATTTAAATTGGAAAAAAGTAACTCCTTAGAAATAATCTCAGTGCTTACTATTCTATCAATTGCTGGATTTCCAACAACATGAATCCTCCATTCATCTTCACCTAATAATAATAAATTGTGCTTATGTGCCTCTAATGTTGGAAAATGGATATGCGCAAATTTTGATGCAGCATATCTAACTGAATTATCAATATTTCCATCTTTTGCAATATCACCTCCAAAAAAGTGCGCTACAGGTATACCTAAATATGCACATACCATTGTAACGCTTATTGATTCTTCTCTATCTCCAGCAACTAGAACAATATCTGGTTTTTCTGAAAATAATAAATTCGCTAATGAAGGAATTTGCACTCCAATTGAAACTATTCTTCCAATTTTTTGGCTAGAATCTATTAAATTAAATATTTTACCTACAATGTTGAATTTGTCATCCTCTATATTTTGGGATGTTAACCCAAATTTTTCAGACAGATTGGGTCCTGTAATAATTATTCCAAAATCTACTTCATTATTCTGATCTAATTTAGAATATACACTATACAGTAGATCATAATCAGATCTTGCTCCAGAAACAGCAATTATTTTTTTTCTCTTCATTATCTAAAACACATCTGAATACCCAAAACTTATGTCCCAATTATTATATTGTTTAATACAATTATCGTCGTTGGTAAAGTTCAAACTTCCTAAATAAGTTAAAGGTGCTGAAATTCTAAATCCAATTTTTTCTAAATACAATTCATTTTTAGAAAATAATGAATCCCAAATATTAAATTGAATAAACTCTCCTTCTTCTTTTATTATTGATGATAACAATTCGATGATTGTGTTTATATTATTGTCATTCCCCAATTCCATAATATCAATTTCGAACGATTGTGGATTTGAAAACGACTGAATTTTTTTATAGACAACAGCGCCATTGCCATTCATTAATTTAATAACCTTGTAATTAGCAGTTGGATTCGAAATATATCTCCAGTTTAAATATTCATTCGTCTTATGAATAGAAACAATTTTATCATTATTGTTAAATAAAATTGAATCTTGATCTGTAAAAACTGAGATTAATGAATAATTCACATCAACTTTGTTTTTCAGAAAATAATTATTATTTAAAACTAACATGCATTGAATAGCAATATCACTCCATCCTAAATTTTTATTAAACCCAAAATGTGAGTTGCTATTCGGGAAACCCCAAACCATTGTATAATTATGTTCGATCTTCAATCTATTATACAAGCTTTGTGCTAATTTTGAAAAAACACCTTGGCCTCCATAATCTGGATGTGTCATCGTTGTCATAGATAATGCAGTATTTTTTACTTCTCCATTAATATTCATTTGAATTGGAGATACAGCATAATGACCAATTAATTTGTCATTATCCCACATTAATTCTATGAACTTTTCAGTTGAAAATGGATTTTTATCAAATCTCCAATTCCAATATTCAAGTGACATTGCTTTATTAAATGATTTTTCAAATAGGGAAAGAATTTGATGTTCGTCCCCGATTTTATATGGTTTTATTTCCATTATAATTCAATTAAATCATCCTCAAAATAATCTTTTGAAGCACACATTCCAAGTACTGTATACCATTTCATGGGTGAAAGTCCATTTCCTGGTCTTTTAACAGTTATGTTATCAATTGTAAACATATCACCTTTTTTTATTTTAGTTTTTGCCACAATACTTTTTCTTGCAACTAAGATATTTTTTTGCTCTGAAGTTGATGGTTCTTTTACTCCAGAACCTGATAAAGCAAGTTCAATATTTCTTATGGCAGTAACCATCGCTTTAAGTTCAAAAGGCTCTAGAGAAGCCGCATGATCTGGGCCCTCCATTGTTTTATCTAAAGTAAAATGTTTTTCGATAATTGTTGCCCCTAAAGCAACAGATGCAATAGGTACCTCTATACCGTTAGTATGATCAGAGTATCCAATCTCTGTATTAAATGCTTCTCTAATGCTTAGCATTGCTTTCAAATTTACATCCTCCATAGGAGTTGGGTATTCTGTATTGCAATGTAAAATGGTTATGTTATTTAAACTTATTCCAGCATTTGTAAATACTCCTAATGCTTGCCTAACCTCCTCCAAAGTAGCCATTCCAGTTGATAAAATGACCTTCTCAAATAATTTAGCAGCAAGTTCTAAATAAGGTAGATTTGTAATTTCTCCAGATGGAATTTTGACAAATTCTAATCCGATTTTATGTAAATATAATAATGAGTCTAAATCAAATGCTGTAGAAAAAAATTTAATATTTTTTGAATTACAATATTCTATTATTTTAACATGATCATTTTCCGAAAGCTCCAACTTCTTCAACATTTGCAGTTGAGTTTCAGAACTATTTTGAGTATTTTCTATCTGGTAATCTGCTTTTTTCGCTTTTGAAGAAACTAAATTTTCAGATTTAAAAGTTTGAAATTTAACATAATCTACTCCTGCTGTCACAGCAGCATCAACCAATTTGAAAGCGTTTTCTATGCTGCCATTATGGTTTACCCCTGCTTCAGCTATTATTAAAGTATGTGATTTCATTTGTTTATTTGTTTTGCTGGATTGCCAACACAAATCTGATTATTACTTATATTATTTAATACTACAGACCCTAATCCAATTACAACTTCGTTTCCGATAGTAATTCCATTTTTTAATACCGCACCACTACCAACAAAGCTATTATCTCCAATTGTTACAGCTCCATTCAAAATTGCACCAGTAGATATATGGCAATAATTGCCAACTATACTATCATGTTCAATTAGTACTCTATCATTTATTATACAATTCTCGCCAATTTCAGTATTAGATTGAAGAATTACAGAATGCATTACAATTGTTCCCTTACCAATTTTAGAATATTTTGAAACTATTGCATGTTTTGAAATAATGGTTGCAATTTCAGCTCCTACTGAATTTAATTTATCAAAAATTTTTGTTCTTATAACAGGTGATTTTATTTGGCCTACGGTAATAATAAAAGCTGATTGTTGAATGTAATTCTCAATTTTTGAATCATCACCTAAATACGGTATTCCAAATTTAGAATCTATTGTTTCTTTAATATCAAGATAACCAATTATATTAAATTGATTAGTAGATTGAATTACATCAATGCATGCTATAGCATGTCCTCCTCCACCAATTAATATTAAATCCTTTTTATTCATTTGTTGTTAAACGAACACTACTTGGAATATTAATTAATCTATCTGAAATCCATTGGGCATTATCTTGTTTATCTCGATAACATGATTTGAACATTGAAAGATGGTGCATTAATTCCCAAGTTGGCCTAGCCATAATATCTGCATCATTTAAGATTGTTAACATTTGATTTCTACTTTCTAAATCTTTTAAAAGAATAGCATTTAACCAATAATTAGATCTAGAATTTTGAGGTTCTTTAGCAAAAATGATATCTGATCCTGCGAAATATTCTTCGTATGCTGATGATAATTTTCGTTTATTTTCGATAAATAATTCAATTTGTTCCATTTGAGCACAAGCCATGGCTGCATTCAAATTTGGCATTCTATAATTATATCCAATATGATCATGTACAAAGTCCCAACGATGAGGTACTTTTGCTTGAGTAGTTAAATGCTTGCCAAGTTTACCTAGTTTCTCATCATTAGTAATTATTACTCCACCACCACCACAGGTGACTGTTTTATTTCCATTGAAGCTAAAAGCACCTAACTTGCCATAATTCCCTGTATGTACATTTTTGTAAAAAGATCCAATAGACTCTGCAGCGTCTTCAACTAAAACAACATTATACTTTTCACATATAATTGCAATAGTATCTATTTCAGTTGGATGACCAAAAGTATGCATGGGCACACAAGCTGAAATTCTTCTATTTGAATCTTTATGAAAGCATTCACCATTTTTTTGATATGATTGCTCTTTAAGGAATTCTTCTAAAGCAATAGGAGATAAACCTAATGTAGACTTGTCAACATCTATGAAAACAGGCTCAGCATACAAATATGATATTGCATTGCAAGTTGCGATAAAAGATAAGGATTGTGTTAGCACCAAATCATCTTTTCTAACTCCTGCTAAAATTAATGACATATGTAACGCTGCAGTTCCATTTACGGTAGCAATTGCATATTTAGCTCCAGTATAATCTCTAATTATTTCTTCAAATTTATCTACAAACTTACCAACTGAAGAAACAAAAGTAGAATCAATAGTTTCTAATACATATTTCTTTTCATTCCCTTGAAAAACTGGAGCATGTAAAGGAATAAATTCTGAAGTATTGAATTGTTTACGGATAAATTTTATAATGTTTTCCATATTACATTTTTGCATCAAGATATTTTCCTGTTTCTTTATGGTCGAAATGAGGAATTAATTTATTGAATAACCTAACAATATCACTTTTGCTCCATACTCCCTTTTCTCTATAGCTTTCGATTGTTGATGTGAACTCATTTAATAACTGTTCATTATACTCTAATTCGCTTTTTATAATTCCTAGATTCTCAAATCTCTCTGTATCTAAAACTTCATCTTTTGTAAAAAACTCTTCAAAATCTTTTTCTCCAGTTGTATCACTTAAGGTAAATAAGCAAGGCCATTTTTTTTGATTTGCCAATGATTTTGTCAATTCTCTTGCCTCCTCTTCTGTACTACACAAATATGGTTCATAGCCAATTTCATTCAAGTATTTAATAGCTATATCTGCGAAAGTTGTTAAATGCAGTTTTTCATTAAGCTTTGGAAAAAAAACATCTCCATTTTCACCGAAAATCGCCGACATTAAACATAGCTCACCTGACTCTTGGGGTGTAACAAAATATCTTTTTATATCGTTAGGAGCAACGATTGGTTGCTTCTTCAATATTCTTTGATTAAACCCGTGTAATAACGATCCGTCAGAAAAGGCAACATTCGCAAAA
Source organism: Rhizobium sp. Q54 (assembly GCA_943360385.1). GTDB lineage: Bacteria > Bacteroidota > Bacteroidia > Sphingobacteriales > Sphingobacteriaceae > CAJBVG01. Next base: position 22,015 of record CALRIM020000006.1, read on the forward strand.
CGTGCTGTTGAAATATTAATTTGGTCACTGAATTTCATCAGAAACATCTCCATTATGCGTTTCGAGGCGCCCATCATATTTACTGGATTCGCAGCTTTATCTGTTGATACGCAAAAATATTTTTTTGAGCCATTTTCAATTGAATGCTCAATTGTTTTGATAGTATTAAATACATTCACATCAATCATCCGCATCAATGTGTATGGATCTTTCTCGCTACGTACATGTTTTAACGCTGATAAATTTAGGACATAGTCGTATTTTCCGTCTGCTCTGATAAAAGCATCGTATTCAATAGACCCAATATCTAAAGCAAATGTTTGAAAATCTCCATCTATATAGCCATAAGTACTTCTTAAATCTCTAACGAGTTCAACTAAATTATTTTCGCTTATGTCTACAACATGCAATTTCAACGGGTTTCTTTTAAAAATCTCTTTTGTAACTGCTTGCCCAATAGACCCTGCCCCACCAATAATTAAAAATGTTCCTTGGGAAACCTCCTTTGACAAGTGTTCGGTTTGACTATCAATATCTTCAACAAACAACTCCCTATCACGACCAATTAAATTTAATATATTCATATATTTTAAATTATTGCATTTTTCAAAAGTTTACGCCCAATTAAAATTAAGCAAATAATAAACCCACTTAATATTCCACCTAATAAAACACCTTTGATTTTTCCCAATTTTTCCTTTTTTAAGGGATAAATTGGGGTGTCGATAATTTGAATTAATGGCTCTTCCCTCATAAGAGCTAATTTCGAAAATTCTAGATTTTTCACCAACTCTCCATACATAGTACTTAGCATTTGTACTTTCATTTCTTGTTGCAATTTTGGCACTGCCGCACTTTGTTTAATTAATCCTAAGTTTCGATCTGCAAAAGCAGCTCTGCCATACATAGCTTGGTTCAGTTCCCTTCTTACAGAATCTACTCTGTTTTCTAAATTTATTATGTTCACTTTTGCTTTTCCTACCTTTGTTTCAATATAAAAATCAGTTACATTTTTTACTAACGTCTCACAAAACAATTTCGCAAACTCTTCATTACGCGAATTAGTTTTTACTGAAATTATACTCAATTTTTTATCAATTTTAGAAACTGATAAATTATTCTTAACCAACAATTGATAAACTTGACCGAGGATAGAATCTTGGGCTCTAGAAAAATGTTCTCTTGAATTGTTATCAAATTTCAACCCTCTTAATTCAATTTGCTTCTCCCAATTTTCATTTAACTTATTGGTTTTTATAAATTTGTTAATTAATAAGTCAGTTTGATTATTTGAATTTACTTTTGTCAATAAACTCATTTCAATTAACTTCCGAGATTTCATTAACTCTATTATATTATCTCCAGCAAAAGCTCCACCTTCAGAACCCCCTAAACTTAAGCCAAAAGAAGATGCAAGGTTATTAATCCCTGATGCGCCCCCTCCTTTTTCTTCAAGCGCAAATGTTAGTTCAGCAGTATAAATTGGTTTTTTAGTATATGCATAACCCAGTCCTACTAACCCACCTAAAACACCCACAAGAAAAATAATTAGCCAATTAACTGTCAAGTATTTGAACCATTCAATTATTATAACAATAAGTTCTTTTAGCGAAATTCCTTCTTGGTCTTGATTATCCATTTTATAACTTAAATTAAATTCGGCAAAACAAATGCAGTTCTTGTTTTAACAATTTCATTGTAGATGGCTTGGCACTGTATATTTTGAATATTTGTATCAACTCAACTGCTTTCTTAATTAGAATAGAAAAAATAATTAACGTAAAAACATCATATCCTCTAAAAAGACAACAGATTTAAATGAGCATATGAGCCAAGACTTGTCATTCACACTACATACAATTATTTCTATTTTAATTGCTTAAATAGAATATAAAGTGTAGCAATCCCCGTAAATTTCACCATCGAGTTTTCAATAAATTTATTCCAATTAAATGGCTCCTTTTCCTTATTCAATTGCTTTTCCTTTTTAACTTTATTTTCCACATATATTGCACTACCTTTTGTAACTTTAGGATAGATTTTAAATAGACCAAAATTACGTGTACGATTAATTTTTGCATTGGGTTGAACTACATAAGTTTTCTTTCTCCATGCTTCTTTCGTAAACCCATTTCCAAATTCTTTAATATAATATTTTGCTCGGCGACCAAATACAAAAGGAGCATTAATTTGGGGGCTATCAACAAGGGCAAGATATTCTAACCCTGAGCCTTTAATTATTACAAAATCTGTAACTGTTGGAATATTCAGAATATCTCCAGATTTTAATGCATAATTATATTTACTGTTTTTTGAACGAAGTACTTCGTTTAGTTTTATAACAATGTACTTACCGGGCAATTCTGGTCTATATAATGTTGCCGCTTCTGTAAAAGCAAACCTACTTACCCCTCCCGCTCGGCTAATAACCTGATCTATGTGTTCTTCCTTGCTTAATAACGAATAAACACCAGGGAACTTAACTTCGCCCGAAATCGTAATATTTTGTTGCAACATATAATTGGGAATTGTACGAACAAAAATTTGATCAAATGGTTGCAATTTCATTTTAGCATCTGTGTCATTTAGAAATGAATAGTTTGAACTCAATTGAATCCTTTCGATTATTATCCTAACATCTTGTCCATCTACATAGGAATTTGAGAAATAGTTTAATCTTGAAACTTCTATTCTTAAATTTTCTGCTTCGAGTCTCAATCCACCAACGTTTTGCAAAGCATCTCCTAATGTCATACCATTAGCAAATCCAAGTTTGCCGGGTATTCTTACAGCTCCAAATAATTCAACTGTAAAAGGTTCAACATAGTCCTTATTAGAGTAAATTGTTAAAACATCCAACGTTTGCAAAAGCATATTTTGCGATGAGTTGCTATCTGACAATATTTCTTTTAAATTAATCCTATAGTATTCTCTTGTTTGATCTTGATTATTTCGTACCAAATATGCAAAGGTTCTGTTTGCCTCTTGTTTTAGACCTCCTCCCTTTTTAATTAGATCGAGTACACGGTCAGATTTGCCAATATTATAATCCCCGGCAAAATTAATTGCCCCATTAACTTTTACCTTATTTAGAACTACAGAAATAGAAGATATTACAACAACCTCATCACCATTTTCTAATGTAAAATCTTTATTTATTTTTCGAAGTGAATCAATATTGACGTCTAAAATTTTAGTTTCGATGGAAGACCTACGTAATACTTGAATTTTATCCTTATAAGCATTCTGTTTAAATCCACCTGCATACTTCAACAATGAATTAAATCCCTCCGTATTCAACAACTCGAAATAGGCTGCACGATTCACCTCTCCATTTAATTTGACTAATTTATTGAGACTCCCAACAAGGATATAGTCATTGTCCTCTAAATAAAAATCTTGTTTAGAATTTGGATCATTTAAAAATGAGTAAACATCTAATGTTTTTACCACTTTCCCATCTCTCCTAATTTGTATATTTCTCATTGTTCCAATATCATTTGGACCACCAGCAAGGATCAATGCATTAAACGCTGTATTAATGGCTGGTATTTTATACGAACCAGGTTTTGTAACCTCACCAACAATGTTAACAGTAATTGATCTTGAATAAGAAAGGATAATTTCTAATTTATTATTAGAAAGATCGAAATACTGACCCATTTTTGAGCGGATTAATAATTTTGCTCTGTCGTATGTTAATCCTTTAATAAAGATAGGGCCCATCTGACTAGGATTAATGGCACCACGTGAGTCAACTTTTAACACCTCGTTATAATATGAAAACCCAAATACAGAAACTCCTAATTCATCTCCTATCCCTATAACATAATTCGCAGGCGCTTTAGCATCTGTAGATTTATCGAATATTTTTATATCCCCATTTCTAAAAAAATCCTGTCCATAAATGGTAGATTTTACTATTTTTTTGCCTTTTATTGAATCCTGGAAGTTCCTCTCTAGCTCATTATTTACATTTAACTCTTTATCATTTAAATGCATAATTGAATCTTGAACATTTGAGTTATTTCGAATAGACTTTAATTTACTTTGAGATTGAATCTTTGCTATTCTATCTTTCAATTTTTGAACTTCCGAAGTGGGTAAACCCCTTTTCACTGCCATAGACTGAGCTTGTTCAATTGTTAAACCTGCAGCTTCACCTTGTTTTACTATCGACATTACTTGCTCATCACTAAGTTCATCGATTCGTACCGTACTTAAATTATTAGGGTCTATACCTGGTGTAGTTTGTGCCTGTATTTCGATAGAAAACAGAAAATGGAAAATGGAAAATAGTAAAACTATTTTTTTAGTGTTGGATATACTTAATATCATTTTTAATAATTAAGGTATGAATACTTTTTAAAATTATAATTTACTTGCCCCAAATTAGAAGGTGCTCTTCAGCTAATATTTCATGCTCATGATTCGAAAATTCTTCTGGTTGGTATAATATGTATTTTATTTTTTTTTCAATTATAGGTTCTGCTTTACCAATTAAACTCAACAAATATTCTTTATTGATGTCGCCTACCAAAATAATGTCAATTACTTTAGCATCTAAACCTTTAGCTAAACTGCCCACTAAATATACAGAATTTACATTTCCTAAACGCTCAATAACGCTTTCCAAAATTTGATCAACTCCAGTATATTTTAAAATTATGCTATGGATATCTTTAAATAATGGATGCTTAATATTCGCCTTAAATATTTTTTTATTTCCTATTAATTCTGAATTCAATAAACCAGCTTGTTCAAACTTGTTTAGTTCTAAACGGATTCCATTACTACTGTCTTCAAATTCATGCTCCAAATTCTTTAAATAGCCTGTATTATTGGCATTTAGAAAAAATTTTAGCAATAATTTAATTCGAGTTTTGGATGTAATAAGTGTGTTTAACATTGCATAGCTTCGCCTCCTCAGTCACATGATGAGCAGGATTTGCATTATCGGGTAAAAATACTACTCGTTTTAGTTATTAACAACAATTTGGGGATTTTAATTTGGGGATATTCAATGTTTCAACTTATAAATTTGTTCAATTATATCAACAACCTTAAGTCCTTCTAATGCATTTGTGGTAATTGAAGTATCACCATGAAGTACATCAATAACATTTTGAATAATATAATTATGGTTTTGGGCCGACCCTTTATAGGCACCATAATCGTTTCCTGGATTAGTAGGGGCTAATTCAGGCATTTCGTAGTCTTTAATATCGCAATATTCTACCTTGTCCATATATTGTCCACCGATTTTAACAGAACCATTTTCGGCAATAATCGTCATACTACTTTCTAAATTTTGGTTCCATACAGAAGTAGAATAGTTTAAGGATCCCATTCCGCCATTTACGAAATCAAAATTTACAAAGCCTGAATCTTCGAAATCTGTTAAGTTTTTATGATTAAAATCGTTGAATTTGCCTTGTATGTTAGTTAAATCGCCGAATAACCAATACATAATATCAATAAAATGAGAGAATTGGGTAAAAAGTGTACCACCATCTAGTTCCTTTTTACCATGCCATGAATCGGCTTTATAATATCGGTCATCTCTATTCCAATAACAATTTAGTTGGACCATGAAAATTTTACCTAGTTTTCCACTCTCAATTAAATCCTTAATCCAAACAGATGGTGGGGAATATCTATTTTGCATCACAGCAAATACATGCTTATGCATGTGTAAAGCTTTAAATATTACTTTCTCAGCATCTTGTTTATTTAAAGCCATTGGTTTTTCAATAACTACATGTTTTTTTGCATCTAAACATTCTAGTGCCTGAGCAACATGATATCCATTAGGAGTAGCAATATTAATTACATCAACATTAATTCCTGATTTCAAAAAATCTTGAATTGAATTGAAAAATGGAACGTTGTATTGACCAATATTAAGTTGATCTTTTTCGTTGATATCAATCAAAGCAACTAATTCCGCATCAGGATTACGACTTATCATCTCTGCATGTCTTTTCCCAATGTGACCGCAACCTACAACTGCGAACTTAATTCGTGTGCTCGTATGCTCGTGTGCTCGTGTGCTCATTTTTACTTTATGCGAATTACTTTATTATTCTCCAACTTATACTCTTGTTTTGATTCTGGGCAAATTGCTATGCCATCCGGATTAAATTCTAATCGATACCCATACTCACCTACCCAGCCAATTTGTTTTGCAGGATTTCCAACTACTAAAGCAAATGCTAGAATAGTTTTAGTTACAACTGCACCTGCACCAATAAAAGCAAACTCACCTATATCATGTCCACAAACGATGGTAGCATTTGCTCCGATACTTGCTCCTTTACCAACATGGGTTTTTGCATATTGGCCTCTACGATTTATTGCTGACCTTGGGTTAATTACATTGGTAAATACCATTGATGGCCCTAAGAAAACGTCATCATCACAGGTTACACCAGTATATATAGAAACATTGTTTTGTACTTTCACATTGTTTCTTAAAACAACTTCTGGAGACACCACTACATTCTGTCCTATATTACAATTTTCTCCTATTATGCAATTCTGCATAATGTGACTGAAGTGCCAAATTTTAGTACCTTCTCCAATCTGACAAGGTTCATCTATAATAGCAGTTTCGTGCTTGAAATAACTCATGCTTTATAAAATTCTTTAATTGAATTGATAATAAAATCCTGTATCTCTTCAGTCATTTCCGTATGAATTGGCAATGATAATACCACCTTACAAAGCTCCTCAGCAATAGGGAAAATTCCCTTGGGATATCTAATAGATTCGTATGCTTTTTGAAAATGCAATGGATATGGGTAATAGACCATTGAGGGTATTCCTCTTTCTAATAAGAAAGATTTCAAAGCATCACGTTTACCGCCTTCAATTTTTAAAGTATACTGATGAAAAACGTGCGTGGAATTAACTACTCTTTTAGGAATAATAATTCCATTTATGTTTTTAAGTGCTTTATCATAATAATCTGCTGCTGCATTTCTTGCAGAACAATACTCATCCAAGTATTTTAATTTTACATCAAGTATGGCTGCTTGCAAAGTATCTAACCTAGAGTTAACCCCAATAATATCATGTTGATATTTCTTAGATTGTCCATGGTTTGCCATCATTTTTAAACGAGTAGCAAGTGCATCATTATTTGTAAAAATCGCGCCACCATCTCCATAACATCCTAAATTTTTTGATGGAAAAAAAGAGGTTGTTCCAATATGACCCATCGTACCTGCTTGATGAATCGTACCATCTTTAAAAATATACTTTGCCCCTATTGCTTGGGCAGTATCTTCCACAACATAAATATTATTTATTTTGGCTATCTCTAACAACTCTTCCATACCTGCACATTGCCCGAATAAATGAACAGGGACAATTGCTTTTGTTTTAGGACTAATTGCATTTTTAACTTGTTCTAAATTAATGCTAAAATCATCTGGCATTACATCTACCATTACTGGTATTAAATTTAACAAAGCAATTACTTCTGCAGTGGCTGCATATGTAAAACTAGGAACAATAACTTCATCATCTGGTGTTAAATCTAAAGCCATCAAGGCAATTTGTAATGCATCTGTTCCATTAGCACATGGAATCACATGCTTCACCCCTACATATTTTGCAAGATTGTCTGAGAAGGTAGTGACTAATTTACCATTAATAAATTCAGCAGATTCAACACAATCAATCATTGCTTGATCTATCTCTGATTTTATTTTTTGATATTGGCCTTTAAGGTCAACCATTTCAACTTTGTTCATTCCTATTTCTCTGCATTCTGATTTTTTTCTGATGACCTCTCAGTCATTATAAACGACCATCAACCAATGAACGATCTATACATGCCTTGGTATCAAAAATTATTGTATTGTTTGCTTTATATGTATTAAAATCAATCTTTAAAAATTCCTGATGTGCAACCGCTACAATTATGGAGTCATATCTTTTATTAGTTAATTTTGAAAGGATATCTATTCCGTATTCATGTTTCACTTCTGATGCATTTGCCCATGGGTCATAAATATCCACATTTACTCCAAATTGAATTAACTCATTATAAATATCAACTACTTTTGTATTACGAACATCTGGGCAATTTTCTTTAAACGTAATTCCCAAAATTAATGCATTAGCTCCTTTAATAACATTCCCTTTGCCAATCATTAATTTTACCACCTTGTTTGCAACATACATCCCCATATTATCATTCACTCTTCTTCCAGATAAAATTACCTCTGGATGATAGCCTAATGACTCAGCTTTATGTGCCAAATAATAGGGGTCCACTCCAATGCAATGTCCACCAACTAATCCTGGTTTGTATTTTAAAAAATTCCATTTTGTACCAGCTGCTTCTAATACATCATTAGTGTCAATTCCGATTCTATCAAAAATCAAAGCAAGTTCATTTACAAAAGAAATGTTTACATCTCGCTGTGCATTTTCAATAGCCTTACTTGCTTCAGCAACTTTAATGCTTGGCGCTTTATGCGTTCCTGCAGTAATGATGCTAGAATATAAATCATCTACAATTGTTGCAATTTCTGGTGTTGAGCCTGATGTAACTTTTTTAATTTTTGTAAGTGTATTTATTTTATCCCCAGGATTTATTCTCTCAGGAGAATATCCACAATAAAAATCTTCATTAAATTTTAGTCCAGAAAATTTCTCTAAAACCGGAACACAATCTTCTTCTGTACAACCTGGATATACAGTAGATTCATAAATAATAATATCATTTTTTTTAATCACCTTACCAAGCATCTCCGAAGCTTTTAATAATGGCGTTAAGTCTGGGGCTTTAAATTGATTTATTGGCGTGGGTACTGTAACAATAAAGGTATTACAAGTAGATAAATCAGAATTATTGGAAGAAAATTTAAGTCCAACTTCTCCATTCAGTTTCATTGAGGCTCCCATTGATTCTAAATCCGCTTCTTGGGTTCTGTCGTAACCTTTGGAAAGTTCTTCTACTCGTGAGGCATTAATATCAAAACCAATAACCTTATATTTTTTTGCAAATTCAATAGCTAGTGGTAATCCCACATAGCCTAAACCAATAATTGCAATATTTTTATTTTCCATAGATCTAAGTACTTTGCCTTCCCTTCTATCTGATTGTTTATTCAAAATAATTCATACTCTTAAACCCACCATCTTTTAAATATTGATCTTTCTTCATTAAATGCAAATCAGATAAAATCATGTCTTTAACCAATGCTGGTAAATCGTATTGTGGTTTCCAACCTAATTTAGTTTGTGCTTTAGTTGGATCTCCAATTAATAACTCAACTTCTGTAGGGCGGTAATATTTAGGGTCGACAAGCACAACTGTTTGTCCGAATTTTAAATTTTCAGGGTTCAATCCTAATGAAATCATTTTTTCATTATCCATATCAATTACTACTCCTCTCTCAGCTTCCCCTTTTCCAGAAAATTCAATTTCAATTCCAAGTTCTGCAAATGTCATCCTAACAAAATCTCTCACATGAGTAGTGATTCCTGTAGCCACAACATAATCTTCTGGTTTCTCTTGTTGAAGCATTAAATACATCGCTTCTATATAGTCTTTTGCATGACCCCAATCTCTTTGAGCATCCAAGTTTCCAAGAAATAATTTTTCTTGTAATCCCATTGCAATACGTGCTGCTGCTCTTGTAATTTTTCTAGTTACAAAAGTTTCTCCACGAACGGGGCTTTCATGATTAAATAATATTCCATTACATGCATAAATACCATATGCTTCTCTATAGTTCACCGTAATCCAATACCCGTACATTTTTGCAACAGCATAAGGAGAACGTGGATAGAATGGAGTTTTCTCTGATTGAGGAACTTCTTGTACTAAACCATAAAGCTCTGATGTAGATGCTTGGTAGAATTTTGTCTTTTGTGTTAGTCCTAAAATACGTATTGCTTCCAAAATTCTGAGGGTACCAATCCCATCGGCATTGGCTGTATATTCTGGTGTATCGAAACTTACTTTAACGTGACTCATTGCTGCCAAATTGTAAATTTCATCTGGTTGAGTTTCTTGGATTATACGAATAAGATTTGTAGAATCTGTTAAATCACCATAGTGCAATTTAAAGTTAACTTTCCCTTCATGCAGATCTTGATATAAATGATCAATTCGTTCTGTATTGAATGAAGAACTACGACGTTTAATTCCATGAACAAAATATCCCTTCTTTAAAAGAAACTCCGCTAAATACGCACCATCTTGTCCGGTAACGCCTGTAATTAATGCTACTTTCACTACTGATTGTTTAAAAAGTTTTTTAAATCGATAATGTTTTTAATCTGATTGGAAACTGCACCAACTTCATGAGCAATTTGTATACTCAACCAATCCATTAAGAAAACAGTATCATACATATGTTCCATGGTTAAGGCTTTTGTATCCATTTCATGAACAAATGAACCGTATGATTCTAATAATTTTTTAATGAAATTAAAACGTAAATTAATTCTTGTATTACTACCAGAATTTAACATAATATAATTTGAATCCCATTTCTGATAATAGCTTTCAATAACATTATGATTTGCTTCTGGAATTACCACCACAAATGCTTCTAGTTTTGCATTCTCTTGTACTTGCTGTGCAAATCGAATCGCTAACCCTTCCATATCTGGAGATGCAATAATTACATATTTATTTTTAATTGTACTTTTAAACTGATCTTTTATATACTCCGATTTCTTTTTGTAATCTTCAAAATTCGCAACGGTGTTTTTTATGCCTTCTAATTCAGCATCAATTTTTAACCCTAATAATTCAGAGAAAATTAAAAATAAATAAGTAATAGGATATCCGAAAGCAACTCGTGGTTGATATCCACCCACAGCTTTATATACAGGTACATTATCTTTTGCTGCTAACTCTGCTAATTTACCACCAACAGTTAAAGCAATACAAGTTGCCTCTTTTAATTGTGCATCGGCATAAGCACTTAGTGTTTCTTCTGTATTACCAGAGTAAGAACATAAAATCACTAAAGTGTCTTTATTTACAAATTTTGGTAATTGATAATCCGAAACGGGTTCTATAGGAATATCAATTTTATTGATATAATAGCTCTTAATAATTTTACCTGAAATTCCCGACCCACCAAGTCCACTAATTACTATGTGTTTAAAATCACTAAGCTTTTTACCATGTGCATGATAATTTTTAATCGCATAATCAATTTGGTCAGAAAATTGTGCTAATTCTGGTCCTAAATAATTCATCTTTTCTCCTTTTTTATATTGTTTATTGCTTAGTGTATTATTTTTTCTTGAATTCTTTATTTTGATAATTCACGAATTCGAAGTAAGTATTGCCCATATCCGCTCTTCACCAAAGGTGCTGCCAATTTCTCTAATTGAGATTTGTTAATATATCCCATTCGGTAAGCAACTTCCTCAATACATCCGATCTTTAAATTTTGTCGTTCTTCTATTACTTGAACAAACTGACCTGCTTGCATTAAAGATGCAAATGTACCAGTATCTAACCAAGCTGTTCCCCTATTTAAAATTCCTACTTTCAATTTACCTTGCTCCAAGTACACTTTATTTACATCAGTAATTTCATACTCACCACGAGCACTTGGTTTAATATTCTTAGCTATTTCTACAACAGAATTATCGTAAAAATACAATCCCGGTACTGCGTAATTTGATTTAGGTTTTTCTGGTTTTTCTTCAATAGAAATTGCTTTCATTTGATCATCAAACTCTACCACTCCATATCGCTCAGGGTCACTCACATGGTAAGCATACACAACGCCTCCAGTTGGGTTATTATTACTTTGCAATAACTCCGCTAATCCTGATCCATAGAATATATTATCACCAAGAATTAATGCTACTTTATCATTTCCAATAAATTCTTCTCCAATTACAAAAGCCTGAGCCAAGCCATTTGGTTGTTCTTGAACTTTATATTCAAATTTGCAACCCAATGAACTTCCATCGCCTAATAATCTTTCAAAATTTGGTAAATCATGAGGAGTAGAAATAATTAGAATCTCACGAATACCAGACATCATTAAACACGATAATGGATAATAAATCATTGGTTTATCATACACGGGCATCATTTGCTTACTCATTGCAAGGGTTAATGGATGTAGGCGGGTACCCGATCCTCCCGCAAGTATAATTCCTTTCATATATTTATCGTGTATATTGTTGTTCGTAATAATTAGAATATGCACCTGAGGTAACATCACTCAACCACTCTTCATTTTGAAGATACCACTCAACTGTTTTTTCTAAACCCTCTTCAAATTGTAAACTAGGTTTCCAACCCAAGTCATTTTGTAATTTTGAGGAGTCTATCGCATAACGTAAATCATGACCTGCTCTATCAGTAACATAAGTGATAAGCTTCGCCGATTCCCCATTTTCTCTTCCTAATTTTTTATCCATTATGCTACATAATAGATTAATGAGGTCTATGTTTTTCCACTCATTATGCCCACCAATATTGTAAGTACTCCCAGATTTTGCATTATGGAAGATGACATCTATCGCACGAGCATGATCCTCTACCCAAAGCCAATCTCTAACGTTTTCTCCTTTTCCGTAAATAGGAATAGGTAAATTATTTTTAATATTATTGATTGATAATGGGATTAATTTTTCGGGAAAATGATGAGACCCATAATTATTTGAACAGTTAGAAATAACTGTATCCATTTTATAAGTATCGAAATATGCTCTAACAAAATGATCAGAGCTTGCTTTTGAAGCAGAATAAGGACTATGTGGATCGTAAGCAGTATCTTCGGTAAACAAACCTTGTTCTCCTAAAGTTCCATAAACTTCGTCGGTAGAAACATGGTAAAATCTATGGTTGTTATACTCTCCCTTCCATAAATTTCTAGCGGCATTCAATAAATTTACTGTGCCAACAACATTCGTTAAAACAAAATCTGTAGGGTTTGTAATAGAACGATCAACATGCGATTCTGCTGCTAAATGAATTACATCTGTAAATTGATGCTTATCAAAAAGGTCATTTATATTTTGCGCATCTACGATATCTGCTTTTATAAACTGATAATTACCCTCCTGTTCAATATCCAAAAGATTCTTTAAATTCCCAGCATAAGTGAGTTTATCAAGGTTGTAAATCTGATCATTAGGATATTTTTTCACAAATAACCTAACTACATGAGAGCCAATAAAACCTGCTCCACCAGTAATTAAAATCTTACGCATATCTGTTTGTAATTCAATTTGTAATTTGCAACGAAAATAACAAAAAAGATTCATTTGCTCGTGTGCTCATTTCTATAAATCATTAAAAAATCACAGGAAATATAAAAATTGAAGCAATACAAAACGATAGGTGAATATTACCAATGCTGGACTACTGGACTGTTGGTCTACTAGATTACGAGGTACGAACTACGAGTTACGAATTACGATATTTTTGAACTTCAGCGTACCACTCCGCCCCATACTTTCGAATAAGAGGTTCTTTTAAAAAATCAAAAACGGTTACTTTTAGCTCTTTTCCAAAACTACAAGCATCGCTACAGATACTCCAACGATCGTAATTGAGCGCCTCATAATCAGGGTATTTGGTTATGCGTATTGGATATAGATGACATGAAATTGGTTTTTTCCAATCAGTTACTCCATCGTTATACGCTTTTTCGAAGGCACATTGCGTAATTCCATCTTCAAAAACTACATAAGCACACTCTTTATCTCCATCTACACATGTTGTAGTAAAATCACCTTCAAAATCTAAAGACCATTTACCTTGTTCTTCTATCGCTTTTAACCCTTTTTCATTTAAATAAGGCTTTACTTTTTCGAAGATATTTTCAATTATTTCTAATTCTTCCTCATCCAAAGGGGCACCAGAATCACCTGCTACGCAGCATTCCCCTTTACATTTGCTTAAATTACATACAAACTGTTCTGTAAATAACTCGTCGGATAAAATAGTATTCTCGTGAGGGATCATCTTAAGGAAGTAATCGGATTTTTCAATCCATCATATTTTTCTAATTCTAAAACTAAAGAACCAATTAATATTTCCACTTCAACCTTTACAGGAATTCGATTGGTATCGTTTGTAATCCACATGTACATACGACTATCCTTACGAAATACTCTACCTGGTTGTAAAGCAGGACTAAATTTAATACATTCAAATTTACCGCTTTCTGTGCTAATGGTTTCTTTCCCCAAATACTCGATATCTAATGGATAAATCCCATCATCTAAAAAGTATTTCATTTTAATTATTTCGCCAACCTTTACATTTTTTAAATCTAAACACCTTGCAAAATAATACATAGAAAGTATGTCGAACGTAACATCAGGGGAGGTAAATGTTCCTTTTGTTGCAATTATTTTATTGCCTTTTTGATCAAAATTAGCATAACTATCTCTTTTATATTTACCCTCACGAACACTTTCTGTGAATTGCATCGGCAATAATTGCGATTGATCTACATAGGAATCGTATCTATGGCGAACCTTTAAAAACCAATCAAAAGAAGGTGTGGTACGGCCAGATGCCACGAAGTGGAGCGGTTTTTTTCCAGAAATCTCCTTTTTAGATTCTTGTACTTCAAAAGTTACTTCTGCTGCGTGAATAAAGCCATATCGTGCTGTATACTTAAGCTTTTCGCCAATTTGGAATGCTCCTAACCTAAAGTCGGGTTGCAATTGAGCAACTGCTAACTGGTTAAAACAAACAAAGAAAAATGAAAATAGAAAAACGTAAAGGATGCTTTTTTTCATCTGCAATAGGTGTGATTGGTAAATTTCTGCAATAATAATAACTATTCTGCAATCTTCTTGTATAATGGTACAGTTGAACACGGCTCTCCATACATTATACTTTTCGCAATGGGTCTAAATAATCTGGTGATTTCTACATACGCTGAGGTAGGAACGGGTATTTCACCACACCCTTTAATAACTATTCGCTGATCTTTAAATTCATTTAAATCTATACCCGCCAATGCTTGTCTAAATAAAGCATTTTCTAAGTCGTTCAAATCTCCAAATACAAGCATGTTGGCAAAAGGCTCTATTTTTGTAGCTAATAGCATAAACGCCCAAGTTGGTACTATAGCATCTGCACTACAAATTATAGCGACATTTTTACCTTCATATATGCT
>CALRIM020000007.1:0-35447 GCA_943360385.1 Rhizobium sp. Q54
AATAGTATATAAATTTGATTCCTCAAGATTAGTAAATAAGGGTTTAGGAATGTTAACTAAACCAATTCGTTGACTTTCATTTTCAATCCAAATCTTCTCTGGCTGAACAAATTCTCCGTTGGAATTAATAGAAAAATAAGAGGTTAAATTATGGTGTAAATTATTTTCAAATTGCTCTTGAGAGGGTTGTACTTCCATACCCATTGCACCGAACGTAGAACCTTTGTGTGAAGCTAAACCCTCCAAATCTATTACTGCTTCACCCCTTTGTTTTAATTCTAACAGCAGTTCTGTTTTACCACTTCCAGTAAAGCCACCTAATATGTTGAACTGAAATGGTAGATTAAATTCTTTCAATACAAAATTTCTATACCCTTTATATCCTCCATGCAATAAAACCACTTCAAAACCATAGAAATCTAACAACCAAGCCATCGCACCACTACGCATTCCACCTCGCCAACAATGCACTAATACCTTGTTGGAGCTAGTAATACTGATTACCTTTTCAACAGCATCAATGTAATTTGTTAGTTGTGGACCAAAGAAAGAAAAGCCAATTTTTATAGCTTTATTGGTGCTTTCTCTTTTGTAAGTTGTTCCTATTTCTGCGCGTTGACTATCCGTAAATATGGGCAAAGATATAGCCCCAGGTATATGCGCATGCTGATACTCACTCGGACTACGTACATCGAAAACAGGGTTGCTTTTTGATAATGCCAGAAATTCAACTATTCCTACTCTTTCAATTGCCATAACTCATATTTCGTATTTCGTGCCTCGTAATTCGTAGCTTGTATTGGGTAAATATAAATAATTCAATTTACTTAAATCCCAATATATAAATTTACCAAAGAAGAGTTATTCTATTTAACATACAAGTTACAAACTACAAGCTACAAGTTACAAGTTACAAGTTACAAGGTACGAGATACGAAGTACGAGATACGAAGTACGAGGTACGAGTTACAAAAGCTCCGAAACATTCCGCTGTATCGTCTCGGTAATTTTATCGAGTGGCAAATCGTTGGCATCGTTGCCAAATGGGTCTTCAATTTCTTCGGCAATTAATTCTAAGCTCGCTAATACATAAAAGACAAAAGCAATTACTGGGACTAGGTAAAACCCTAATTGAAACACATAACCTAAGGGCAAACTAATTACATAGCCAAAAATAAATTTCTTTAAAAATGCAGAATACGAATAAGGAATTGGGGTGTTTTTAATTCTTTCACACGCCCCTGTAACCTCATTAAGTGTTCTCAGTTCCTCATTTACAAATAATAATTGTTCCTGTGTAAGCTTACCTTGTCTAAGTAGATTTTGTAATCGTTTATTTATTAATAATGATACTTGGTTAGGGACATGTTTGGAATGATCTATTACATGTTCTGTATTTTCTTCATCAAATAATTCTAATTTAGTTTCTTCAGAACGTAAATGGTTTTTTAATGCGACTGAAAATCCTGTAATTGTTTTAACAAAAAAAATTCTATTTACTTCATCTTCTGGAGCTAGAATTGCCGATAATTTTATGGCCAACCCTCTTGAATTATTTGTTAAAGCCCCCCATTGCTTCCTTCCTTCCCACCACCTATCATATGCTGTATTTGTTCTAAAGACTAGTAACATGGAAATTACAAAACCCAAAAGCCCATGTACCACAGTTAAGTTTTTTATTAAGGAATGTTCACTAAAAAAACTACGTTCTATAACAATTACTAAAACTGTATAAATACAAATTAATATTAAAAGCGGAAAAAGAGTACGTATAGTGTCTGATTTATGAAACTTAAAAATAAAGCTCATCCAATCTTTCGGGTCGTTTTTAATCATATTTTTTTTGGTAGTGAGTATTGGGTAGTGGGTAGTGGGTAGTGAGTATTGGGTAGTGGGTAGTGGGTAGTGGGTAGTGGGAAATTAGTTAATTTCCCATTACCCACTACTCAATACTATTTCAATTGCATCAATCTAATTACAGAAGTATTATCTTCTACAGATAATTTTAATAAATATACTCCATTTCCAACTACTTCATTTTGATTAAAGTTGTACTGGTGATTTCCGGCATTTAGCATGGCTTTATAAACAATAGTATTCACTTTTCTACCTAATAAATCAAACAATTCTAAACTTACATTCGATTTATTTTTTAGGTCAAATGAAATAGTTGTGTTAGTGTTAAAAGGATTCGGATATGCATTAAAATTCAACACTAATTTCGTTAAATTATTTACACCTATACTGGTCACTTCTAAGGTATCATAAGATGTATCCTCACATCCATCTGCAACATTTGTTAACTTATGAGAAACTCTGTAAGTACCATCTGCAGAGAAAACATGAACAGGGTCTTGTAATGCTGAAGTATTTGATGGACTATTTGGATCACCAAAATTCCATAAATGAGTACTTCCAATTACTGGTAAACTTGAAAAATCATACTGTAATGGATTTTGAGTAGATGCAATAGATGTAAAACTTGCATCAGGCAATACCAATAGAGTTACATTTGTGGTGGTAGTAAATAAAGGGCATCCACCAGTTGCATCAATTTTATAAGACACAGTATAGATTCCTGCCTCACTGAGATTGGTGTTAATTTCTCCAGTTAATGTATCTATTACCAACCCAACACTGCTTGAATATTTTCCACCAACAGTACCAGTTCTGGTAATCGTTTTTAGTCCACTATTTAAACAATACGATGACGAACCATAAGCTATAGTAGCACTTGGTGAATTTTGTAAGGTAACCACAGTACTCGAAGTTACTGGCGGGCAGCCACCTCCAGATGGAATGGTATAATTAATGGTATATATCCCTATAGTACTATTTGTTAAATTGATAACGCCAGTTGTAGCATTAATTGATAAACCAGCACTAGAACTAAATGCACCATTTGTATTTCCAACAATGTTAGGAGTTGCAATACCACTACCTATACAAATAACAGAACTTGCATAATTAATTGTTGCTGTTGGCAATGCATTTATAACAATTGTTGCGTTGGATACAAATGCTGGACACGTTCCTGTAGCTGCAATTGTATAAGAGATTGTATAGGTACCAGGTAAACTATTACTAATATCTACAGCACCTGTTGTAGCATTTATACTCAAGCCTGCAGTAGAACTATAAGTACCATTTGCACTACCAGTTCTTACTGGATTAATAACACCTACATTTCCACAAAATGGCGAGCCAAAGTAACTAATGCTTGCAGATTCACCTGCATTAATAGTAACGGATGTTGATGCGTTAGATGTTGGGCAAGAGCCTATGGCAGGAATAGTATAATCTACTGTATAGGTACCTGGTACACTGCTAGCTAAATTAATTGCACCTGTTGTAGAGTTAATTATTAAGCCTGTACTTGATGAAAAAATCCCACCTGAATTCCCTACAATAGTAGGATTAGCGGTACCAGCTGTAGAGCAATATGGAGAACCTGCATATGCAATAGTTGCAGAGGGAGGATTAATAATAGCAATTGTAGAAGTTGTAGTAAATGTAGGGCAATTGCCACTAGCTGCTACAACATATGATATCGTATAATTACCCAAAGTACTTGTTGCTAAATCAATTATTCCAGTTACACTATCAATTACTAATCCAGCAGTTGATTTGTATTTACCACCTGGTGTACCAGTTTGCGTTGGAATAACAGTACCCGTATGATTGCAATATGGAGAACCACTATATGCAATGGTTGCAGTTGGGCTAGGTTGAATAGTTGCCGTAACTAATGATCTTGGTGATTCACATCCTGTTCCAAATGTCCAATTATAAAAATAATAGTAATATGCCGCGCCAAAATTATTACTTAAAATATTTATGGCAGAAGAAGTATATGGATAAGAAGCACCATCAGAATTTCTTAAGAGTGAAATTGCCGTAGCTAATTGACCCATCCTATAAGTACCTGGAGCTAAAGAAACATTAATTGGAATAGTTTGCTTATTCCCTCCTGTAACTGTTGTTTGATATGGGATAGAACCCATTACCGTTCCCGAAGGAGTTTGAATTACAATTGTTCCATTTGAACCCACTGCAGCAGTTGGAAAAATATCAACAGTATTAATTGTTGTTGCCGTTAATACTTGAAACTCCATGTAATAAGTAGTAATTGCTGCTGATGTACCAGAATTAGTTCCTACAGATGTAGGAGAAACAGGACCAACATTTCCAGAAGAACTTCCTAAACCAGCACTCACATAATAATTTGTAGTAGTAGTAATGCTTGGAGTGGTGAATGAATTTCCAGTTCCAATAGAAGCACCACCATTTAGATTTTCATACCAATTTAAGGTAGTACCAGCAGACCCTGTAGCGTTTAATGTTAACGCTCCAGCACCGCAAGAACTTGCAGGTGTAGTAGATAAAATTTGAGGGTTAGATACTATTACAGTATCCTCAACAGAATAATCAGTACTTGTACCACAAGTTGCAGATAGTCTAAAATAAGTTGTTTGAGTAATGGCAGTAGGAAGTGTAAATGTTAATCCTGTTGCGTTTGGAATATCAACAAAACCAGTCCCCGAAGTTGTACTAGATTGCCATTGCAAATTACTATATCCCGAGAACCCTGCACCTGTTAACACTGGTGTTCCAGGAGTTACACAATAAATAGATGGACTTGCAGTAACTGTTCCTACAACAACTGTAGATTTTGTGCGATTAACATTAACAGTATCGTTATGAATATTAGCGTCACCAACAACATTGGTATGCGCTGTAATTGTATATAATCCTGCAGTACTTAAATTAAATGTACCTGCCATAGTTACATCTATAAATCCATTACTTGCTAAAGTATCTGTGTTAATTGTTTTTGTTAATGTTTGAGTTGAAGTACCAGTAATATCTACCGTAATTAAAATAGGATTAACTGCAAAATTTATTTTTTGCAAGCTATTATTTCTAATACGTACAACAACTGCTTCACTTGCGGTGTAACAACCACTTAATGTGTTTGCAGGTGAAACAATATTTTCTGCCGACATATCAACACCAGCAACAAAAATTCCAAACTCATATGCACCAACATCTGGTGTTAGTGTAGACCGGGTTCTATTTTTTATATCTGTTAAAACTCCTACACCAACTCCAGTATTATTTAAGGAACCATTACTTGGCTCTAAATTCCCTGTAGCTGCATTAACATATAATGGATCAAATGAGGTAGAAGCCGATTCTTTTGCACTTCCTAATATCCAATCTGCTATAGTTAAATATCCAGTACCTTGTGTAGCAACCGTAGAACTTCCTCCAATTCTAGCAATTTCATTTTGAGTACCTGTTGTTGACGTTATGTAATAATTATTATTCTCCAATGTATAACTTGCAACACTAGTTGGCTCAAAGAATATACATTGTTTTGATGCTGTTCCTCCACTAGAAATAAAAATACTATTATTCCTAAAATCTAATCCAGTTGGAGTTGTTGCCTGAACATAAATTCCTCTATTTGCACAAGCAGTACAAGTCGCATTTATATCATTCAAATAAACTGTATTGTGGTAAACCTTAATGTTACTGGAAGCATTTAACAGCATTCCATTTTTATTTCCTGTTCCTCCTATTAAATCATAAATTAAATTATTACTTATGATGTTTTCATTTCCAACAGTTGCAGCTACAGATGTTAAATAAATAGCAAAAGTTGCTGTAGTTGCTGTTAAATTTGAAAGATAAGGATCATGTATTGTATTTTTTGAAATGAGTACATTTGTACTTACTCCTGTTAAATAAATTCCATTAAACACTGCCGTAGCTGCTCTTAAAGGTCTACTAATGTTATTCGATTCAATAATAGTTCTATCGTTTCCATTAATATAAATTCCATAAGTATAAAAATCTTTAATCGTGTTGTTAATAACAGCATTACCATTAATTACACTAGTAGTTCCACTGCCTACTAAGCCAATCCCTACATGTCCACCATTAATTTTATTATTGCTAATGATATTACTATCACACAAACTTGCGCCAACAGTTGTAATGGCCGTTGCTGTGCTGTTTACTAATATACCCGCATAGTTACTAGTAGAGGTAGAAGTTAAATTTAAATTGATTGTGTTATTTTCAATAATATTATGATCCGCATTATTTATTAATTGAATACCAAATCCATATTCGGTAGTAAGGGTACCGCTTGCAGTGATGTTAAAATTATTAATTGTAACATAATCTGCTCCATTTAATTTTATTCCAGCTCTTTCATTTGTATTTGTTGAATTAAAATTTAATAAGGCACCATTACCGTTAAATGTAATAGTGTTGGTTGCAGAAGATCCAATAACTGCAGGAATTATAAATGGAGTTGTATATGGCCCGCTTGCCGAATCTACATTATAAGTAACAGCGCCTGTAATACCACAAGCTGTTAACGCAGTAATAGCATCTGCAAAAGTTTGATAATTTGTTCCACCTGTAGGTACGGATGCATTAATTGTAAATGTTCCAGAGTATCCTGTTTGCACATTCACCTGAACAGGTACAGAATATACTGGGGTGCCAGAACTACAAACAACTTCACATCTATAAAAAGTGGTAACCATTGGATTTACGGTGATATTGGTTCCAGATTGCTGACTTCCAATATTTGTATATGGTCCACCAATAGCACTAGCACTTTGCCATTGATACGTTTGGCTTAACCCAAATGAATTACCTGTAAGGGTTAAGTTAACAGTTGCGCCAGGACATACTGAAGTAGATGCCGATGAAAATGATGTTCCAGCTGTGGCAGGATTAGTACATGGAGTAGCAGGTACAGATGAAACACCCGTAGAATAATTATATGCTAAATCTCGCATATATATTGCATACGTGTATGGTCCTCCAGTTGCATTTGCATCTGTAAAACTATTTGTTGATGACCCAACAATATTTGCTACAACCGACCAGGTATCAGGCCCATTCACAATGGTATTTGATCCAGCAGCTCCACTAGCTCCAGGGTCGTACATCGCTTGTGGATTTAATGTTGGTGGTGTTAACCCCGAACCATTCGCACGTAAAATAACAACTCCACCAATTCCCGAAGCTGGTGTTCCATTGTCCACTCCATTGTTCCAAGATAATGTGTTAACATTTAACAAAACATTTGTTGATGGATCTGGCGCTGAGTAATCTGGAATATTACTTGGACTAGCATACATTATTAAATCGTCGAAATATAATATTGTACCAGCCGTAGAGGCAGACCTAAATGCTCTTAAAGAAATTCCATACGAGCCCGCTGCTACAGTTGCTGCAGAAACTGATGTAACTCTACTCCATGTTACATCATTAATATTTGCTGCTTGTCCGGTAGCCGTTGAAGTTGGATTTAAAGTATTTGTTGTTCCTGTTCTATAACCTAAATAAAATAAAGCATTACTTGCCGAACTGGATTTACCCCAACCCATTGTTATTAAATAATTCCCAGCCGTTGTGGTTGTAACAAATGGATTTGTTGTACCCATTGTTGTACCAGAAGTTGCAGGGTCTGTAATAGTCATGGAATTAACTCCCGTTCTTACATTAGAAGGCGTAGTATTAATCGTCCACGTTCCAGTTACTGCTGAATAATTATTAGGAGGGCTTGAGATGGTGGTATTTTCAAAACCCCAATTTTGAGAAAATGCATTACTAAATGATAGCACTGCTGCCATCAAAAATAACCAAACTCTTACTTTAATAAGGTAAAATTTAATCATATAGTTAGTTTTAATGTTAAAAATGATATTAACTGCGGGTAGGTAATTGAACACTAATATAATACTAGTTTTGTTAATATTTTAGAATAATCTTTTGAAAACATTAACAATGAAGGTGTTTTAAAAAAAAATACCTTCATTGTTAATTTAATCATTACTAAGTAGTTATATTTTGCATTTCTCTGTCGTATTGCAACATTTATGTGAGTAACTCCATAGTTACACAATAAAATTATGTTTATCTCTATTTTAGTTCGTTCATCTAATTAAACCAACATGAAAAAAATCGCATTTCTATTTGTCATTGGGTTAATGTCGTACAATTCCTTTGCACAAAATCAAGAGTTAAAAGGGAATATTCGAGGTACAATAATTGACTCTTCAAATAATCAGAAAATTGCTTACGCAACAATTTCTGTGAAGTTAGAAAACAATACTCAACTACGCTCAACATTAAGCAAGGATGATGGATCGTTTTTAATAGAAAAACTCCCACAAGGCAAGCATTTAGTAAGCGTATTAAATGTGGGGTTTAAAAAAATCTCTAAAGAAATAGAAATCACACCCGATAATTCTACCATAAATATTGGAAATATATTTCTTGCACCGCAGGATAATCTTTTACAAGAAGTTCAGGTAACAACAGATAAACCACTTGTAAAACAAGAGGTCGACAGAATTTCCTACGATGTACAATCGGACCCTGAAAGTAAATTTCAAACTGCTTTAGATATGCTTCGTAAGGTCCCTTTAATTACTGTTGATGCAGATGATAATATACAAGTTAAAGGAAGTGGAAATTTTAAAGTTCTAATTAATGGCAGACCCTCTTCATTAGTTGCGCGAAGCCCAAAAGATGTATTTAAGGCGATGCCTGCTAGTAGCATAGTAAAAATAGAAGTAATTACTAATCCACCAGCAAAATACGATGCAGAAGGGTTGGCTGGTATCATCAATATTATCACTACCCAAAAATTAGAATCAGGATATAATGGAACAATTGGAACTCGTTATAATTTTCCATGGGGACCAGGTATAAATGCATCCTTAACACTTAAGAAAAACAAATTTGCATTAAGTGGATATTATGGTATGGGGTATCAAGATATACCGACTACTAGTTTTAATTCGAGTAGAATTGGGGTTTCTCAAGAAACAAAACTTCTACAAGATGGTACCAATAAAAACATGTGGATGTGGCAATATTTAGAATCTGAAATGAGTTATGAATTCGATACACTTAATTTATTAACAGCCACTATTGGAAGCAATCCAGGGCATGCAACTCAAAAAAGTTCTCAAAATACTTCATTGTATAATTCCACCGGAAATTTAGACCAATTTTATATTTTAACAAATGATGGAAATAATAATTGGACTGGAACGGATTTAGGATTGAATTTCCAACATGGTTTTAAAAGAAATAAAGAACAACTCTTTACGCTATCTTACAAATATTCGCCAAGCTCAAACAATAGTGAAATGAAAATTGCTAGCCAACAAAATTTCAACTATACATTCAACCCATATAATCAGAAAAACAATTCTGGAACAAAAGAACAAACCTATCAGCTAGATTATGTTCACCCAGTGAAGAAGGTTGATATTGAAGGGGGATTAAAGGCAATCACAAGAAATAATTACAGTGATTATACTCAACATAATTTCGACCCGATGTTGAATACATTTGTGTATGATTCTGCAGGAAGCAATAATTTCAATTATCAACAAAATGTATTTAGTTTTTATAATTCTTATAATATAAAATTAGAGAACTGGGGAGTTCGAGTGGGTGCTCGCTTAGAAAAAACTACTGTAGATGCTGATTTTAAAACCACCTCTACAACAGTAAAACAGGATTACATAAATATTATTCCTTCTATTTCAATTCAACGTAAATTTAAAAACATGAATAGTGTAAACCTTGGATACACACAACGAATAGAAAGACCAAGTATTTGGGAATTAAATCCATTTGTAAACCAAACAAACCCTCGTTTTATAAGTTACGGTAATCCAAATTTAAAAGCAGTACTTACAAATAACTTTGAGATGGGATTCAGTACATTTAAAAAGGGTTCAATAAATGTTGGTGCTAGCTACTCATTCGCAAACAATACCATTCAGAATGTAACTTCTCTTGATGCAGATACAATTAGTAGAGATACGTATGAAAATATTGGAAAGGATAAAAAACTTGGTGTTAATGCTAATATAAGTATTCCTTTTTCTCCAAAATTCAATGTGAACTTCAATTCAATGATTTCGTTTATTTGGATTGAGGGTACTTTAAACTCTCAACTATATAAAAACAGTGGATTACAAGGCAATGCTTATGCTTTTGCTAGTTATACTTTACCAAAAGATTACAGAATTCGCATAAATACTGGATATTATAGCCCATGGATACAATTACAAGGGCAATCTAACGAATATGTATATACTTCAATTAGTGTATCGAAAGACTTTTTTGATAAAAAACTAACTATAAATGCAAATTTATCCAACCCTTGGAAAAAATACCGTGCTTGGGAACAAGAATTCAATACCAGTCAATTTATTCAAACTAGTCACTACCAAAATTTCTATAGATCGTATGGCTTTAGTATCTCCTATCGATTTGGTAAACTCGACGGTGGAGTTAAGAAAAACCAACGTGGTATTAGCAATGACGACGTGAAAGGTAAAAGCGGAGGCCAACAAGGCGGATAGTTCGTGTGCTCGTGTGCTCGTGTGCTCATAACTATTATATTTGTTTCCAAAATACGAGCACATGAGCACACGAACAAACGAGCAAACGATTATCTACGGTATAAAAAACTGCGATACAGTTAAAAAAGCGCTTAATTACTTAAATAGCAAGAAAGTTGATTTTGAGTTTCATGATTACAAGAAATTAGGAATTGAGGCCTCGAAGATAAAAGGATGGGCAAAAACTACACCTTTTGAGAAATTAATCAACAAAAATGGCCCTACATACAGAAAACTAAGCGACGCTGATAAAATTAAATTGGAGAAGTTAACTACTGCAATTCCAGTGATGCAAGAAAATACTAGCGTCATAAAAAGACCCATTTTGGAGTTTAATGGTCAGTTAGTAGTAGGATTCGATGAAAAAATATATGACACTTGCAAATTTTAATTTGTCATTTCAGTATCACAAAATCAACATTTGTTAATAAAAACAAAAATTATGTAACCTAATTCACGGGGGCTCGTAAATATAGCCAAAATCAAAACCGTGAAAACAAGGAATTACATATTGAACTTAGTAGCTGTAGCAGCGTTAGGAATGTTCGCATTCTCACCAGCTACACCTGTAAAAGTACAATATGGATACCAAAATATTCAGAGCTACGAAGAGCTAGAACAATCTAAATCATTTTCGTTCTCTATTATATCCGATAACCATGGTGCTAGCCCAATAGATAACATTGAAATGGCTAGAATGAGTAAATGGGTTGCTGATTCTAAAGATGCATTTGTATTAGGTGTTGGTGATCATTTACAAAAAAACAAACAAAACGATTTCTTAGCGTATATTCTTCGCAACAATTATTGGAAACAACACTTCTACCCTACTATTGCCGACTCAGAAAACGATTATTTTGGAAAAGGAGAGGGCGATTGGGGAAGTGGCAGAGAATTATTAAACGTGCTAGGGTTCAAAAATCGTTTGAACGTAGAAATGAATGCCAATGGCGCCGAATATTATGCTAAAATGGTTGTAAACGAAGTGGTAGTTCACTACATCGTTTTACATTTCCCAGATAATCCAGGCAATTCAGAAGTTGCTTTCCCAGAATCAAGCAAACAATTTTTAATTAATACTTTAAATAAAATCCAAAAATCAAATAACGATATTATTATTGTAAGTGCACATTCAATGTATGGATCTTGGATAGATTACCTAAGCAAAGCACAACAAAATATTGTGAACAAAAAATGTGATTTATTATTGGCAGGTACTACTCATTTTTTCGAACGTAGAGTTCCAGAAGGTTTAGAAAACTCAGGTCCGTTAATGGTTTCAGCTGGATCTGTAAACGAAGCGCGTTGGGGAAGTAAAAATGGTTTTCTACAAGTACATGTTATGAAAAACCCTCTATCATTAATAGTTCAATATGTAAATACCAACGACTCTCAAATTCAACTTCAAGATGCACCCTATTCATTTGTAAAATATATTAACGGTGGTGTTTTTCCATTATCATTTCCACGTCCTGTTGTTTCAAACAACTTCATGACTGCCATTTCAAACTAATTCAATATTGCAGAATTCAATACAAATAGGCATTTTTGCACATGCGCATTTTACTATTTTCAATTTCCTTTTTTCTTTTTATCTCAACTAATTCGGCACAAACTACAATACCAAAACTTAAGGAAGGCGATTTAGTATTTCAGGATTTAGACTGTGGTCCTTTGTGTGATGCTATAGAGGCAGTAACAGAGGGCTATCAAGGAAGAGATTTTTCTCATGTAGCCATAATTGTTAAAATTAATAACGAAATGCGCGCAGTAGAAGCAATTGGTTCTTATGTTAAAAGTACATCTATAGATAGCTTGTTTTTAAGATGCCCTAATCCAAATAAATATTTGGCAATGAGGTTACATCCAGAATATTTGCATCTAATAAATCCAGCTTGTAAATATGCTATTTCTACCATAGGGAAACCGTATGACGATCGCTTTATTCTAAATAACGATTCGCTATATTGTTCTGAGTTGGTCTTTAACGCATACCACATTTTCGACCTTCAACCAATGACTTATAAAGATCCAGTGAAAGGCCATTTTTTCCCAGCTTGGATTGATTATTACAAGAGCCTTCACGCCTTTATTCCAGAGGGATTAATGGGTATAAACCCTGGATTAATCTCCCGCTCTCCCTATTTATACGCAATTCCAGTAGAATAATTTAATATTTTTCAGGCATTTGTGGATATTTTGATGAGTTTTAAACAGACTTCATTATATAAAAACACATAGATTTGAACGTTATATTAAGAATTTGCTTTAAATTATGGTTCTATTTAAGAAACTACTCCTATATATTCCAATTATATTTCTCTCAATGGCTGGATATTCGCAAGAAACCGCGAAGTTCTATGAAATTGAAAAAGATTTTCGTACTGGCTTACACCTTTTTGATCGTCAACAATTTAATGCGGCACACAATTCTTTTGAATGGGTGAATAAAAACCTTATTAATCACTCGGAATTAAGTTTAAATGAAAATGCATCGATGATGCTAATTCAATCTACTTATTACATGGCCATCTGCGATTTGGAACTCTATCACCAAGGAGCAGAAAACAAATTAATGGCATTTGTAGAGAAATATCCTGAAAATCCATTGTCGAAAACAGCAAGTTTCGAACTAGGTAGTTTTTACTATCGTCAAAAAGATTTTAAAAAGGCAATTAACTGGTTTGAGAAAACAGAGGTTAATTTATTAAGCACATCCATGCAAAATGAATTTCATTTTAGGTTTGGGTACGCTCTTTTCGAAGAAGAAAAATACAGCGATGCGTCGGCTCAATTTGAGAAGTTAATTGACAAGAATTCAAAATATACTTATCCTGCTGCTTATTATGATGGGATTATTCAATATAAAGTAAAAAACTATTCTACTGCCATAGAACGTTTTGAATTTATTAAGGCCTCTAAAAGTTATGCAGAAATTGCACCAAATTATTTGTGTAAAATTTACTATGACCAAAAAAATTACTCAAAAAGTTTAAGTACAGTTGCGGAAGCAATTCAGGTACCACAAGTAAAAAACTTAACCGACATCTATTTAATTGGCGGTGCTAGTGCATATGTATTAAAAGATTGGGGTAAAACAATTGAGTATTATGAATTAGCGGCAAAAAAATCTCCTTTAAATGAATTAGCCACTTATGAATTAGGGTATGCTCTTTTTCAAAATCAATTGTATCAGAAGGCTATCGATTATTTAAAATTCAATGCAGATAAGAAGAATGCATACACTCAACACACATTATACATTATTGCACAAAGTTTTTATGAACTAGGCGATAAACAATCTGCACGGAATGCTTTTTCCAAAGCATCTAAATTAAGCCAAGAGAAATTTATCACTTCTTCTTCCCTACTTAACTATGCAAAATTATCGTATGAATTAAACTTTTATCAAAATGCAATTGAAAGTTTCCAAGATTATTTAGATGAATATGGTGATACTCCTGAAGCAGAAGATGCACAATCGTTATTAGGAGAATCTTTACTTTTCACAAGAAATTATAAACAAGCAATTCTAATTCTAGAAAAAATTCAGCCTAGAAGTAAACGTGCTAATTTAGCTTTTCAAAAAGTAAGCTATTACAGAGGCATTGAATTATTTAATGAGAGCAACTATAGTGAAGCAATAAAATTATTCAATCAATCTCTTAATGTATCTCTCGACAAAAAAATACAATCGCTTGCTTGGTATTGGAAAGGGGAAGCCTATTATATGTTGAATAATTACGATGAGGCTTTAAAATATTATTCAATGTTCGACCAATCGACGGCTGCGGATAATTCTGATTTTGCAATAGACGTAAATTACCAATTGGGGTATACTTACTTTAAAAAAGAAGATTACAAATCATCTATCGTTTACTTCGATAGATTTATAAAAGGAGAAACAAAATCAAGTACTAGTTCTAATACAAAAAAACTAAATGATGCTATCTTAAGACTTGCAGATGGATATTTTGTGATTAAAGATTACGACAAAGCGTTATTTTCATACAACAAAATTATCAACGACAAAGCAAGTGGATCTGATTATTCATTGTTTCAAAAAAGCATGATATTAGGATTACAGAATAAGCAAAATGATAAAATTGTAACTTTAAAATCTCTATTGAGCAATTATCCAACATCAAGCTATGCAGATGATGCAACGTATGAAATAGGAAATGGCTATTTTGTAATGAATACGATACCCGATGCGATAACCTATTTCTTAAATTTAATTCAGAAATATCCTAATAGCAGATATGTTGCAAAATCTCGATTAAGTCTTGGATTAATTTATTACAACGAATCGCAAGATGAAAAGGCAATTGGAATGTATAAAGCTATTATTGGAGATTACCCAGGAACTGAAGAAGCCAAAGAAGCCTTATTAGCCATTAAAAATATTTACGTTGATGCTGGTAATGCTGATGGTTATTTGAATTATGTGAAAACGCTTCCATTTGCAAGTGTGAGTTCAGGAGCACAAGACTCTATTACCTATCAGGCAGCTAATAACAGGTATATGATTGGCGATTGTGAAAATGCTATAAATGGATTTAACAATTACATTGAAAGATTTCAAAATGGAAATTTTGTAATAGAAGCGCATGCAAATAGAGCGGAGTGTTTTATGAAAACGAAAAAAGAAAAATCTGCCATTATAGATTTTGAATTTTTGATTTCTAATTCAAACCCAAAATACCTCGAGCGATCTTTATTGAATGCAGCAAGAATTTATTTCAAAACAAAAGATTATACAAAATCTGCTGCCTATTACACTCAATTAGAATCGCAAGCAGAGTTCAAGGATAATTACTTAGAAGCAATTTCTGGGGCCTTAAAATCATATGCTGCATTAAATGATAGCTCAGGAATATTAAAATATAGTCAACGTGTGTTATCTTTTGAAAAATCAAGTATAGAAGATCAATATTTAGCAAATCTATACTTGGGTAGATACTACTTTAACTCCAATAGAATTGAGGAAGCAGATGCAGCTTTTAGATCGGTTGCTAAACTTACCAAAACAGAGGCTGGAGCAGAAGCAAAATACATGCTAGCAAGTATCTTATTTATAAAAGGCAAATACATAGATGCTCAACAAGCTTGTTTCGATTTAAGTAACCAAGTACCGGCATTTGAATACTGGGTAGCCAGAGGATTTATAATACTTGCTGAGACATATGCAAAACTTGGGAATGATTTTCAAGCTAAAAGCACTCTGCAATCTATAATTGAAGAATACAGTGTGAAAGATGACGGGGTTATAGAGGAGGCCAATAAAAAATTATTAGAATTAAGTCAGCCAAAATAAAATGAACAGAAAAAATTTATATACACTATTGGCTGTAGTACTATTAAACACTAGCAGCTATGCGCAGAAGAATTTATCTGAAGAGGTAAATGTTGTTCGTCAGTATAAGCCTATTCTTGCTGAAGCAATTAAAATAAATTCCAATCCGGAAATTAAAATTGAGGAAACTGGAAAAGAAATTCCAAGTTATAATTTTCTTTCTCATAGAATAGATAGCACTTTAAAAGTTAGCGCTATTCAGATTGAAAAAATGAAAAATGAAAGTATAGCCAAACTGTACAAAACCTATATTCGTGTAGGTGGTGGAAATTACAGAACTAGTTATTTTGAGGCATGGGCTAATAATCTACGTTCCAAAGAATGGGTATTAGGTGTGCATTATAGACATCAAGCTCAAGCAGGACCTGAAGATAACATGTCGTACAGCGACAATACCATAGATGCTTACGCAAAACGGTTATATACAAAACAAAGTTTAGGCTTATCTATGATTTTCGATAGAGATGTGAATCATTTTAATGGGAAAGATTATAACCTAGCGAATTTTGACAATAAAAAATTCCGTCAGCATTATAATTTATTTGGATTACAAACAGAATTAAAATCAAATGCTCAAGATTTTAATAGTTTATCTTATGTTGGGAATTTCGATTTTTATACTGTGAAGGATAAATTTGATGCTTCTGAAAATAGGTTTGCTTTAACAGGAATGTTGAAATACAAAGAATATCAAAGCAAAATAGGAATAGATATTTCTAGTTTAGAAGATTCATTAATCAACAAAAATAATTTGTTTTACTTCGAACCTAGTATCCATTTAAAACAATCGAATATTAATATACAGTTAGGTTTTTCAGCATATCAAGAATTTGGTGAAAACTCTTTATTTCATATTTACCCGAAAATAGATGCAAACTATAAAATTGCTGAAATAGATGCTGTGGTATATGCAGGGTTAAATGGAAAAATCAGAAAGAATAGTTTTAGAGATTTTTACCAACAAAACCCATTTCTCGGTACGAAACTTAAAATGTTAAATACAAATGAAAAGCTAAATTTATATGCAGGAATTAGAGGTAAGATCGATTTAAAAAACACTTATCAAGTAAATTTCTCTTTCAAATCCATGGCTAACGAAACATATTTCATAGTAAACAATGATGTTTTAAAAACATACAAGGTAATATATGATGGACCTTCTGCATCAACTACTAATTTCAATTTAAACTATGCACACCAAAGCAATGAGAAATTAAGATTGTATGCAAATTTTGATTATTCAATATTTAATACGGATACAATTAGAGAGGCATGGAACAAACCAACAAGTATATTTAGATTGGGGTCTACTTATAATATATCTAATAAGTTCCTTGTAGATGCACAGCTATTTTCTTATTCAAAAATGAAATCCCAAGACGTTAATGGAAATATTAAAAACATTAAAGGAGGAGTAGATTTGAACCTGGGCATTGACTATAGATATTCTAAAATCATTTCTGTATATTTAAATTTAAATAACGTACTGAATTACAAGAGAGAACAGTTCAACTATTATACTGGACTAGGCTTTCAAGCAATGTTAGGTGCTAGTTTCAGATTTTAAATTATTGTAATTATGGCAAAGAAGCTTTTTGATTATGTACATGAATTACTGTCGCAACAAGAAACACTTGTAGTGCCGGATTTCGGGGCTTTTGTTTTGCAAAAAACAACTACATTTTTAAATGATGGAGAATATATTTCAATTATTTTCACAGCTCAACAACAGCATGATGATGGTGTTTTAAAGAGTTATATCGTTAAGGATACGAATCAGACTGAAGATGAAATAGAAGAATTTATTTCTGCTTCACTAGAAGAAATATATTTAGAGATAAGCAACACTGGGATATTTAAGGTAGAAGGAATTGGCGAGTTTAGGGCGGTAAATGATAGCATTGTTTTTAAACCCTATGATGAACAATTTTTAAAACAGAAAGAAGCTGTAAGCGAGAAGCAAGAAGTTAATAATGATACGATGAATCGTGTCGAAGAAGAGGCTACCCCTTCGACTCCGATCAAGGAGCAAGTGAAGCAAACATTAAGTTTAGAAGAGGCAGCGGCGGCTTTTTTAGCAGAAGAGGCACAGAATACGAAGGACAATAACGAAACATCTCATCCTGTAGAAATTAAGATTGAACAGCCTAAGAACAATCCTGATCCAATTCAGCGCATTGAGGAGGAAGTGAAAATTTCGAAAGAGAATAACAACCCTATTCGTCCTGCAGAACAAGAGACATCCGTTTCTAAACCAATCGACTTTAAAAAACTTTTTACACCTTTAATTATTTTAGTAATTGTGGTATTATTAGGTGGTACTTTTTATTACTTCAGAAATGAAATTGCCAACCTTAATAAACCAACGGTAACAAATGATACAACACATGTTGCAACAGAAGAGAATATGCAACAGTTATCTGACACCCTTTCTGAAATTAATAATTCTAGTGTATCTACAGAACAATCTATATCAGAAACACCACAAAAAACAGATACACCTCCTGTTGAAGAAACCCAATCCAAGTCACATACCAATAGCTACTCTTCTAACGTTATCCGTTATGGAAATATCCCTACCGTAGTTTATTACATCGCCAGAGGGGCATTTAACACCAAGCAAGAAGCATTGACGGTGAAAAAGAATTTAGACGTTACAGGTTTTGTTGCCAAAATTATTGAGACCACAAATGGGAAAAAATACAATGTAGTGGTTGCAGAATTTGCAGATGAGGCGAGTGCAAATGAAGAATTGAATTTTAGCAAACAAATAGATAATCAATTTTATTTACTGACTGTAAAACCAACAAATAAATGATATTACTACAAATTACAGAAACATTAGGAAGCGATACTGTTCAACAAGCAGTTCAACAAATTGTTCCAGCAGTAAAGGCTGCACCAGAACAATTAAATTTACTTCAACTGATTATGAAGGGTGGTTGGGTAATGTATCCGATTTTGATCCTATCTATTATGGCTTTCTATATATTCTTTGAAAGATATTTTACCTTAAGAAAAGCAATAAAAGACGAGAGCTCGTTAATGATGCAAGTAAGAGAACTTATAAAACAAGGTAACTTAAATGCAGCGCTATCTTTGTGTAAACAATCGAATACTCCTATTAGTAGAATGTTACAAAAAGGATTATTACGTATTGGAAAACCAATAAAAGAAATTGAAGGTGCAATAGAGAACGTTGGTAAAATTGAGGTTGCCAAATTAGAAAAGAATATTAGCATTTTAGGAATTGTAGCTGGTATAGCTCCAATGTTTGGTTTCGTTGGAACAATTTCTGGGGTAATTAAAATTTTCTATAATATTTCTTTGTCGGATAATATCAGTATGGGAAGTATTGCTGGTGGATTATATGAAAAAATGATAACTTCTGCAGCTGGTTTAATTGTTGGTATACTCGCTTATATTGGCCACCATATATTAAACCTTATGGTAGATCGAATTATTTTAAAATTAGAGACTGAAAGTATTGATTTTATTGACCTATTGGAAGAACCAAGCAAATAATGAATTTAAGAAGGCGACATAAAATTGCACCAGAAGTAAGTACTGCTTCTATGAATGACATTATGTTTTTTTTAATGTTGTTTTTCCTCATTGCATCATCAGTAGTAAATCCGAATGTTATAAAGTTGTTGCTCCCAAAAGCATCTAGTGGGCAATCTGTTTCTAAGAAAACAATTAGTGTTTCTATAACCAAAGATTTGCAATACTATGTAGAAAAACAACTTGTACCTACAAGTCAAATCGAACAAGTATTAAGTCAATATCTGCAAAAAACAGAAGAGCTAACAGTTATTTTATACGTAGATAAAACTGTTGCAATACAAGATATTGTAGACGTAATGGATATTTCGAATAGATTAAAAGTGAAATTAGTTTTAGCAACAGATCCTAAATAATTGAAATAATGAACACGCTAGAAAATAGAGAAAATTCGCAGCGAACAAAAGCAATTATTAGTACTTCTGTATTACATATTGTACTTTTTTTGCTCTGTTATTTCTTTTACATAAAAGTTCAAATACCTATTGAAGAAATTGAAACTGGTGGCGTAGTTATTAATTATGGAACGAGTGAGACTGGTATGGGAAATGATTATACAAGCACTGCAGAACCAGCAATTGGCGAAAACATATCTGACGAGCCAATTGTAGACCCTAATAGGCCCAACTCACCTGTAAATACTAGCAGCAGCGCAGATAGGGATGTACTAACACAAAACACAGAAGATGCACCTGTTGTAAACGATAAAAACCCTACTACTTCAAATAACTCAACAAATAACAGTACTACTACAAACGAACCAGCAAAACCATCGGTAGATCAAAGGGCACTTTTTAAAGGGAAAAAAAATAATGGTACAGGTGGTGGAGATGGAACTGGTACAACACCTGGAAACCAAGGTTCACCAGATGGAGATCCAAATAGTAAATCGTATACAGGAACAGGTTCTGGTGGAAATGGAGTTGCTTTAAATTTATCTGGTAGAAAATTTATAAATTCTCCAAGAATACAAGATGATGGGCAAACTGCAGGAAGAATAACGGTAGATATTAGTGTAGATAAAACAGGTACCATTGTTACTGCCAAAGCAGGCGGTAGAGGCACAACCATTTCCAATGCAAACCTTTGGGAGAAATGTGAAAAAGCAGTATTGGGTTGCAAATTAAATGCGATAAGCTCAGGACCAGAGATTCAAGCTGGTTCCGTAATTTTTACTTTTGTATTAGAATAATATAAGTCCTTGAATTACCCAGAAACATTAGCCTTTTTATATGCTCAGTTACCAATGTTTCATAGAGTTGGTGCACAAGCATACAAGCCAAGTTTAGAGAACACTTTGGCACTATGTAATGCTATTGGAAATCCTCAA
The DNA here is from genome assembly GCA_943360385.1 of Rhizobium sp. Q54. GTDB lineage: Bacteria > Bacteroidota > Bacteroidia > Sphingobacteriales > Sphingobacteriaceae > CAJBVG01. The sequence goes on from CALRIM020000007.1 coordinate 20,708, forward strand.
ACTAAATTTAAATCTATACACATTGCAGGTACAAATGGAAAAGGTTCAAGTTCACATTACCTTGCATCAATCTTACAAAGTAGTGGCTATAAAACGGGGTTATACACCTCCCCTCACTTAGTTGATTTTAGAGAACGAATAAAAATTAATGGGGAGATGATTCAGGAGGAAAAGGTTGTTCAATTTATAGCGGATTACAAAACAATAATAGAACAAATTCAGCCTTCCTTTTTTGAATTATGTGTTGCAATGGCATTCAAACATTTCGCAGACGAGCAGGTAGAAATTGCAGTTATAGAAGTGGGGATGGGAGGGCGTTTAGATTCCACTAATATTATTACCCCACTAGTGAGTTTAATTACCAATATTAGCTTAGACCATGTGCAATTCCTTGGAGATACGCTTCCTCTTATTGCACGAGAAAAAGCAGGCATTATAAAGGAAAAAATCCCTGTTATCATTTCTCAAACACAACAGGAATGCAAAGATGTATTTATTGAAATTGCTAACGCTAAAAAAGCCCGTATCTGTTTTGCAGATGAAATATACCAGGTTACTAAAGCGAAAGAGTCTAGCATTGAAATTGCCACATTTAATGTAAAATCTAAATCACATAGCGTAGATACTCTCAAAAGTTCATTAACTGGTTTCTATCAAGAAAAAAACCTAGCAGGTGTTTTAGTTTGTGTTGATAAATTAAGAGTACTGAATTTCAAAATTTCCGAGGCTTCCTTGTTAGACGGCGTTCTAAAAGTGAAACAGCAAACTGGTTTAAGAGGTAGGTGGGAATGTATCCACCAGAATCCATTGGCTATTGCTGATACAGGACATAATGAGGACGGGATAAAAGAGGTTTTAAAGCAAATATCAAATACTCAATACAATAACCTACACTGGGTTTGGGGGATGGTGAACGACAAAAATCCTGATGCCGTGTTCAAATTATTACCCAAAACCGCAACTTACTATTTCTGTAAGCCTAATATTCCGAGAGGTTTGGATGAAATTGAATGCAAAAACCTAGCATATCAATTCAATTTATTCGGAAATTCATACCCAACGGTTAAAATAGCTTACTCGGAAGCTCTTAAAAATGCTCTACCTGACGATTTAATTATTATCGGGGGTAGTACTTTTGTTGTTGCAGAAGTACTTTAATGTTATTTTTACTAAACTAAACTAAATTAAAATGTCTCAACTCTGGTACAGAATTTTAAATATTGGAATTTCATCTGATGTAAATGAACAGGAAAAAATTCAAATAAAACTGGTTAACTACATTTCATTTTTTGGGCTTATAGCTGCTATATTGTTATTTTGCGGAAGTCTAAATTATGGAAATGAATTAATTTTGTTCGGCAGGGCATTTACTGGTTTCTTATTTTTAACAGTCTTAATAATTAATAAATACAAGAAATTTTTACTTTCGAAATTGATTTTATTTATTGGACTTTGCATTATTATTGGATTTCACTCTATTATTGAAAATGTAAATAGTTTAACAATAAACTATTATTTTGGAATTGGTATACTTTCATTTGTAGTTTTTGAAAATTTCAAAAGTAGATTAATCGGTTTGCTAATATGTATTGCACTTTATTTTATTGTTAAATTTATTCAAATAAAATACACTTCAACATTAGCGCCAGACCCTCTAATTACATATTTAAATATATTGAACTTATTTGCAAGCATCGCATTTTGTATGAATTACTTTCATACCATAAATAACAGCTATAATAAAATAATACTAATTCAAAAAAATGAGTTGGAAGAAATTAATGAAAATAAAATTAGGATTCTATCAATTTTAACACATGACTTAATGAACCCTATTAATTCATTAAATCATCTGTTAAATTTTCAAAAAGACAAGGTACTTTCCACTAACGATCTAAATTTCTTTTATAACAAATTAAGGTTAGATTTTACAGCACAATTCGAATCCATTCAAAGTATTTTGGAATGGTCGAAAAATCAGTTATCCAAAATTAAGGTTAATATCAGCGAAATAGAAGTAGATAAGATTTTAACAAGTTTAACTAAGGAACTAAATTATAATTTAACGCTAAAAAGTATAAATACGAAGTTGGTTTTTTGCAATAACGACAATATTTATGCAGACAAAACTCATTTATTAATCATTCTTCGAAATTTATTAAACAATGCAATAAAATTTACCAATACCAATGGTAATATTAGCATTCGCACTACGAATGAAAACAATAAATATAGAATTGAAATCGAAGATGATGGAATAGGATTTGAGGGTTATGATACATTAAATTTTGTTGAACTAAATGAATTTACCACACATGAGGGAACAAATAATGAAAATGGGAATGGACTTGGATTAACAATATCTAAAGAACTTGCTCATAAAAATAACTGTAAAATTTATATTAAAAACGGAGAAATCAGAGGGACCATTGTTCGATTGGAATTTTCATTATACTAATAATCAAAAAAATGATTAGGCATTACCCAATACTTATATTAGATGATGAGGTTGATATTTGTTTTATATTAGGGAGTTTCTTACAAAAACATTTTAATACAGTAACTATACGCCGAAGCGCTTAAAATGCTAACCCAAACGATTTAATTATTATCGGGGGAGTACTTTTGTTGTTGCAGAAGTACTTTAATGCTATTTTTACAGAAACCCAAATAAGATGCATAAAAATTGGAGTAGATTATTAAATCTTGGGGTTACCGAAGATTTAAATGAGCTGGAAAAGAATCAAATTAGAATAGTGAACTTCGGTGCCCTATTTATTAGCGTTGCAGGAGTTGCCTTTTTTTTACAAAGCTTGAAAGTTGGTAACTTAACACTTTCAATTGCATTGTTTTTATCCTCGTGCTTTTTCTCTCTCGTTTATATAAGTAACTACTATTATAAAACCATTCTCGCTAGAAACATATTGTTTTATGGCATTTGTTCAGAAATTGCTGTTTACTCACTACTAGATAACCCAAGCAATTTTACACTAAATTATTTTTTTGGTCTGGCAATGTTTTCTTTTATTGTTTACAACAAAATGAGTAATAGAATACTCGGATTATTATTTTGTGTAGCATTATACTTCATTTTAGGATATATTCAACCATATGTTCAATCTGTACTTCCTTTTGATACTGTTATATATGTTTTAGATGTGATTACACTTTTTTCTGGAATATTATGTTGTGCCTATTACTTCATAAAAATGAATAGCGATTACAACCAAATTATAACAAATCAAAAATTAGAACTAGAAAGAATAAATATTAATAAAACAAAACTACTTTCTATACTTACTCACGACATAAAAGATCCCATTCATTCGCTCAATCATCTGTTAGAATTACAAAAAGATAAAGTTCTAACATCTAGTGAACTTAATTTTCTATTTGATAAACTTAGGAAAGAATTTGTCTCTCAATTCCAATCCATCGAAAATTTACTCGATTGGTCTAAAAATCAACTATCAGATATCAATGTTAAAATTGAGAAAACAGAAGTAGATCAAGTAATAGTTAACGTAGTTAGGGATTTAAATTATAATATTACCAATAAAGAAATTAACTTAGGAATAAGCATTTGTGGAAATGACACCATAAATATAGACAAGACCCATTTAATGATTATACTTAGAAATTTAATTAATAATGCAATAAAATTTACAAGAAATAAAGGTAGCGTGAACATTAGTACTTCTATTGTTGAGAACAAATACAGAATTGATATTGAGGATGATGGGATTAGGTTTGAGGGATATAAAAATGAGTTTCAAGAATTCACAGATTTCATATCAAATGTGGGAACAAATAATGAAAAAGGTAATGGACTCGGATTAATAATTTCAAAAGAATTAGCTGAGAAAAATAACGGGAAAATTTATATTAAAAACAATGATCATTTTGGTGTAATTATTAGACTAGAATTTGTTTTAAATAAAATATGATAAGGCATTTCACTATATTAATATTAGACGACGAGATTGATATCTGTTTTTTATTAGGGGGGTTCTTAAAAAAACATTTCACAAAAGTAACTAGTATACACACCATCTCATCATTAAATTCAGAAGACATAACTAATTATAATATTATTTTTATTGATAATAATTTACCAGATGGAAGTGGGTTTGATGAAATTGAAAGAATTAAAATAAAAAATAAATTCATAAAAATTATTGCCATTAGTGCCTTCGATACTATAAATGAAAAAGAAAATGCATTAGAAAAAGGTGCTGATATATTTTTAGGGAAACCATTTAGCCAAGAGCAAATTTTAAAAGTAATAGAAAACATACGCAATAATGAAATTTAACACATTAGTAAAGAAAAGGGTTTTACATTACTTGCTAATTCTTAAAGCAACAGGGAGAGAATTTGTAGATGATAAAGTAATTAAACTAAGCGCTTCATTGGCTTACTATACTATTTTCTCATTGGCTCCAATGTTAATTGTTATTATATCACTAGGGAGTATATTTTTAGGAAAACAAGCCATTGAGGGGGAATTATTTGAACAAATAAGAAAATATGTTGGAGATGCAGCTGCTTTACAAATACAAAATATGATTGGGGATGCAGATGTATTGAAAAGCAGTTTAATGGCAAGTATTATTGGAATAGGAACCATGTTAATTGGAGCAACAGGTGTATTTGTTGAAATTCAAGACTCGCTAAATTTTATGTGGGGTATTAAACACAAGCATAAAAGAGGTTTTATTAAATACCTACTAAATAGACTTATTTCATTCGTAATTGTTCTTGGAATGGGCTTCGTATTATTAATTACACTTGCTGTTAATAGTATAATTGATAGTTTCAGCAATACCATTATCAATTACTTCCCCTTTTTTCCAATAGAATTTGCTAGTTGGGCAAATAGCATACTTATGTTTTTTATTTTATGTATGTTATTTGCAGTTATTTTTAAATTTCTTCCAGATGCAATTATATATTTTAAAGATGCGCTAATAGGGGCTCTATTTACAGCGATATTATTTATGATTGGCAAATGGGCAATTTCTTATTATCTTGGTATTATTAGTTTAGGCACTACTTATGGGGCGGCGGCTTCATTGGTTATCATTTTGCTCTGGGTTTATTATTCCGCTATAATCCTCTATTTCGGTGCAGAATTTACACATATGTACGCTGTACATGCAGGTAGGGGTATAAAAGAAAAGTATCAACAACAACAACACATAAAAAGATGAGTTCATCAAATCAACATAAAATATTAATAATAGATGATGATGTAGACATGTGTACTTTATTGGGCAAATTTCTACAAAAAAACAACTACTATGTAAATTGTGCGCATAAAGGAAAAACTGCAATTGAAATGTTGACTGAAGAAGAATACAACCTTTGTATTTGCGATTTCAGGTTAGGTGATATGGATGGGATTGAACTCATCGGTAAAATAAAAGACCTAAACAAAGACATTAAAATATTAATGATTACTGGGTACTCGGATATAAAAATTGCAGTTCAGGTAATTAAAATGGGTGCCTTTGATTACCTCACCAAACCAATAATTCCAGACGAGTTATTGGTCACTATTTCAAAAGCCTTAACTTCTGAAAGTTATCTTTCATCTAATAATATAGAAAATGAACCTAAATCCTCGTTTTCTAAAAAATCGCAGAATGATTTTGTAATTGGAATAAGTAAACAATCTAAGGAACTATACAATCAAATAGATTTGGTTGCTCCTACTCCATATAGTGTGATTATTTATGGAGAAACAGGTACAGGTAAGGAATCGGTAGCAAGAACTATACATGAGAGAAGCAATAGAAGTAAGCAGCAATTTGTAGCATTAGATTGCGGTGCAATATCTAAAGAATTAGCGGGATCGGAATTATTCGGACATGAAAAAGGTTCTTTTACTGGAGCATTGTTTAATAAAATCGGATTATTTGAAATAGCAGACAAAGGCACACTTTTTTTAGACGAAGTTGCAAACCTACCGTTTGATATACAAACGTTACTGTTAAGAGTCTTACAAGAGCAAACCATAAAAAAAATTGGTGGCAATGCAGAAATCCCTGTTGATGTAAGAATTATTGTTGCATCTAATGAAAATTTACTTGATGCTGTTAAACAGGGGCGATTTAGAGAAGACCTTTATCACAGATTTAATCAATTTGGACTTAATATTCCTCCTCTAAGAGAAAGAGGAAAGGATATTCAGGTATTTGCAGAATTCTTTTTAGAAATAGCGAATAAAGAGCTTCAAAAAAATATAATTGGATTTAGAGAAGAAGTATTAAGGAGTTTCAATACTTACCCTTGGCCTGGTAATTTAAGAGAGTTAAACAATGTAATAAAACGTGCATGTTTATTATGCGACACTAACTACATTGAGAATAAATGTTTGCCATTAGAAATTTCGAATAACATTCAACTTACTTTTTCCGAGGATAAAAAAGTAGAAAAAAAATCAAAAGATACTAATCTATCCTTAAAAGATGCAGCTGTAAATGCTGAAATGGAAACAATTCTAACTATTTTAAAACAGGTTGAATTTAATAAAACAAAAGCTGCAAAACTATTAGACATTGATAGAAAGACCCTGTATAATAAAATGAAAGCTTTTAATTTACTTAATAAAAACAATAATGAGGACGAATAAGTACGGTATAAATTATCCATACTTTTTTGCTACCATATTATTGTGTAGTGTTCCTTATATTATTCATTTATTTGGGTTTAACCCACATTTCAACAATCAATTTATTGACCTCTCTAGTGTTGACATAATAAATGAGATTGGACAAGAAGAAAACCTTAGCCCTTTATTAAAGGGTAAATTCATTCATACAATAATTGTAAGTTTTTCTATTACCATTGCCTTTGTAATTACCGTATTAAGTTTTATAGATTATATTATTAAAAAAAATGTAAGTACACCTATTGTTGGGATTGCTTTATTTTGTTCTGGAATGCTTGATTTTGTTCATATTGTTAGTTCAAATCAAATTATTCATTACGAATTAAACAACATTGATATCAGTTCATTTACATGGCTATTCTCAAGAGTGTTTCACGCGTTAATTTTAATTCTCGGTGTTGGAATTTTTTTACTTCAAGGAAAAGAAACATTTATTGAAGAATACAAAAGTGAAAAATACTTTGTTGGATTTATTGGGTTCATTTTCTTTTTACTTTCCATTAACGCAGTACTTATCGTAACAGATAAAACACTGGAAATCCCTAAAATGGTTTTCCCCAATTCTTTTATAGCACATCCATATGACTTAATACCATTGGTGCTTTATGCTTTTGCAGGTATTTATGTATTTCCTAAATATTATCAATTAAACAAAAGCACATTCTCCCAAACCTTAATTTTAAGCTTAATACCTTCTATAATTGCTCAATTGCACATGGTATTTGGATCGAAAGAAATATATGATTATCATTTCTTTTCTGCTCAAATTTTAAAATCTGTTTCGTATGTAGTGCCATTTATAGGATTATCCATTAATTATATTGAGACCTATAAAAATGAAATTAAAATTTCCGAGGAATTAGATGTTCAACTAAAATCGAAACAGAGAATTGAAGATACATTAATGGGAGTATTAGATACTTCTCTTAATGGAATAATGTCTCTTGCCCCTATAAAAAACGAGATCAACGAAGTAGTAGATTTTACCTGGACAATGGTGAATAATAAGGCTCAAATGGATATGGGATATAATTTAGAGCTCCTTTCTAATAGCACCTTATTGAAGATAATTCCAGCTAATAGTATTCTTTTCAATAAATATAAAAATGTTTATGAAACAGGTATACCAGAACGTTTTGAAATATTTTCTGAAACAAGAAAAGAGTATTACGAAATATCGGTATCTAAATTTGCAAATGAAATTGCGGTTACATTTAATGAAATTACCAATCAGAAATTAGGACAAGACGCCGTGTTAAACTATCAGCGAATACAAGCCACTAGCAAGTTTGCTAGGCTAATGACACACGAAATCAGAAACCCATTAACTAATATTTTACTTTCTGTTGAACAACTAAAAGATGACTTGAAAGGGAATATTGAAAATGAAATATATTTAGATATTCTACAGCGAAATACTCATCGTATAAACGAGCTTATTTCTGAAGTAATGAATGCTTCCAAGATGACGGAGTTAAACATCCAAGAAATTAACTCTTCAGAATTAATCGCACAATGTGTAGAAATTGTGAATGATAGGCTAAAACTTCAAAATGTAGAATTAAATATTAATATAAAGGATAATGAAACCCTAAACATTGACATCGATAAAATGAAAATTGCAATAACCAATATAATACTCAACGCTATTGAAGCGATGGTAAATAAGGAAGCAATTTTAAATATTATAGCATATAAAAATAAAGAAGAATATATTTTTGAAATTATAGATAACGGAATTGGGATTACAGCAGAAAACCAACAAAAATTATTCGAACCATTTTACACCAATAAAGCAAAGGGGTTTGGGATTGGCCTTACTGCCAGCCAAACAATTATTTTCAACCACAACGGTAAAATAAAGGTAAAGAGCACCATTGGTAAAGGCACTACCTTTATAATTAGTATTCCGCTAGAATAGTCCTACGTATTACGCATTACGTCCTTGGTCATTGGTCATTGGTCATTAGTCCATAGTCCTTGGTTTAATTGTTTATTTACGAGGTACGAACTGCCAACTACGAGGTACTATTTCTGGCACAATGTTCGCAACATTACTAACAAGATTCTATGTCTGCCTCAAAAAAAGCCTATTCTATGTAAATAGGATAGGTTTTTTTAAAAGATGGGGAACTTTGAAAAACTTCCACAAGGCATAAAATCCACAAAACGAGGATATTTTTCCACAACTTGAGAATATGAGTATTAGAACTATATTTTTTTTAATGGCAATTGTTTTCTTTATTATTTGGGGATATGTGTTCTTTATATTATCAGCAAAAGGGTTGATACATTTTTTATTGTTATTGTCGAATATCAGCTTACTGGTAGGCGTGCTATACCAGAAGCGATTATCATAAAGATCCTTCCTACAGTTTAGTTTAGTTTATACGGAGAATGGGTAACTCCGTTTATAGAAGTAACCGGGGCGCCCGCCCCGGTTTTTCTTTTGGTACTTATTCCCTATATTTAAGCGATAAGATTCCAACATGTCTATATACAATACAAAACAACAACGCATAATCATTTTAATATTGATCCTATTATTAGGAACATTCCTTGCCTATTCTTTAAAAGATATTATTTCGGCAGGTTTAGGAGCAATTGTATTTTATACATTAATGAGATCCTATTACATTAAGCTTATTGATGTAAAAAAATGGAAAAGATCCCTTGCTGCTTTATTTATAATATTTTCATCTTTCATCATATTAATACTTCCCTTTTTCACCTTAAGTTGGATGGTGATAAATAAAATCAGTTATTACACAGAAAATTCAGCTGAAATAACAGATATACTCAATCACTTTTCTATGGTCCTTGGAATCGATGTGCACTCTGTTAGAGTGGTAGAGATCATTCAAAAAATTGAATCGTGGGCATTAGGTTCTTTTCCAAGCATTGTTAGTGCCTTGGCTAACATTTTCTTTTTAATTTCGATAATGTATTTCATTCTTTACTTCATGTTTACTGAACATGAAAATTTCGAAAATGCATTGTTAAAATACTTACCCTTCAAGGATAAAAACGCACTACTCCTAGCAGATGAGTTGCAGAAAATCACACAAACAAATGTAATCGGACAAGGGATTATAGCATTTGCTCAGGGATTATGTGTTGGTATTGGATTTTTGATTTTTGGAATAGAAGACCCTATATTTTGGGCGGTATTATCTGCACTTTTAAGCTTTGTTCCTTTGGTTGGCGCTGCGCTAGTATTCGTTCCTGCAGGGCTAATAGAATTAAGCTATTCGAATTATTATAGTGGAGTCGGGGTTCTTGTATGGGGGTTATTAGTAGTATCAAATATTGATAATGTGTTAAGGTTAGTTATCAATAAAAAAATGGCGAATATTCACCCTCTCATTTCTATTATCGGGGTTATCATTGGTATTCCTATGTTCGGTATTTTAGGGTTGGTTTTCGGACCATTATTAATATCTTTCTTTATACTTTTAATTAATATTTATGAAAGTAAAAGTAACACAACCTCCCTATATAAAACCAGAATTATAGTATCTAAAAATGAAGAAACAGAAAAAGACAATTAGTCTCTTATTCTTTTTCGCTTTTACTACTACTGCTGCATTTTCTAGTGTAGTAGATTTTGCTTTGACCGATACTTTACCACAAAACCAGTTAAACAAAGTTGATAGTTCCATTCTCAATTATTCTAATAAATCTAAAATTGGAAATTGGATGTACGATAAACTTTACAAAAAACAATATATTCCAGATAATAAACCTGTAGATAATATGCAATCTCGCCTAAAGCAAGATCGTATAAATAAATTTGACGGAAAAATAATCCGCAGTATTCATTACAAATTACTTGATCCATTTGGGACTGAAGTAGACGACACCTTGCTTTTAAGAAGAGGTACAATAGAAGATATTGGAAATAGAATTAATATAAGCACAAGAGAAAGTAACATTGCTGAATTAATTTTATTTAAAGTAGGCGATAAGCTAGAGCCCTTGCGCTTAAAGGAGTCTGAACGTTTATTACGTAGACAAGAATATATTCGAGATGCAAGGATTTTCATCCCTAGTTCTACAAAACGAAATTCAGACTCGGTTGATGTGGTAGTAGTAGTGCAAGATCGTTGGTCTATAAACGCGAGTGTTGGTGTTAGCACAAGCTCCACGGATTTTAAAATTACAGAATCTAATCTGGCTGGTACTGGATCGAAAATTATTCAAGGTGGAAAATATGATTTTACTAAAAAGAAATTTTCGAACTGGCAGGGAGAATTAAGTGATAATAATATTAAAAACTCTTACATAAATGGAAGAATTTTTTACAATATCTCTCCAGAATTAAGGTGGCATGGCATAAACTTCGATCGAACATTTTTCTCACCATTAACAAAATGGGCTGGTTCAGCTGGTATCAGCAGGTATGTTCAATCATTAGAATACTCCGTTTCAGACGGCATTATTATTCCATCTAAATTAGTATATAATTTAGATGATGTTTGGCTTGGAAGAAGTATAAAAATAAACCAATCTAAAGAAAGCGATAGAACAAACTCATTTATTTTAGGAGCCAGGTATGTACGAACCGATTTCATTGAAAAACCAAGCTTAGACCTAGATACGTTGAATTTATTTCAGGACAGAAATCTATATTTATTTAGCTTAGGTATTTCTAGTCGTAGGTATTATAAAGACAAGAAAATTTTTCGATTTGGAAATACTGAGGATATACCAGAAGGAAGAGCATTTAATATTATTGTTGGCTTTTACAATGAAGGTCAAACTGAATACATTTACAATGCTTTTAAATACTCATCTGGTCGGCATCTCGAAAAATTTGGGTACCTATCTGGATCTATTCAATATGGAGTATATAATAGCAATTTTATCGCTTCCCGTGGCGTTTTCCATTTAGACCTCACCTATTTCTCCGATTTATGGACAAGAGGAAAATGGAATATGCGACAATTCGTTTACTTCCAGTCGACAAATGGATTAAATAGGTTACCTTCGGAAGGAGTTACAATAAATGGTAGAGGGCAAGAAGGTCTATATGGATTTAATAGTTTTATGGTACTCGGGCAGAATAAAAATTTGCTTAAATTTGAGTCAATCATATACACCCCTTTTAATTTTGCAGGTATTCAGGTGGCAACAGTCGCATTTGCTGGTTTTGGAAAAATTAGCAAACCACTAGATGTAAATTTAAATCCGAATATTATTTACCAAGCATATGGACTTGGTTTTTTGTTGAGGAAAGAAAACTTAGTAGTTAATACAATACAAATATCAATAGGTGTTTATCCGAATATACCAGCAGGAACTGGAAATAATTTCAAGTTTAATCCAATTGGTATTAACAATTTAAATTTTAGAGATTTCGATGTTTCGAAACCCGAACAAATAAATTATCGATAAAATGGAACAAAATAGTATTAAAGATAATGTAGTAGAACTTATCAGCGACTTAAAAGAATATGCAAACAGCAGAAGTGCATTGCTGAGTATGCAAATAAAAAAAACAGCTGCGGAATTACTTGCAAACATTGGATCTAGTTTAATGGTAATACTTTTCGCTTCTATGGTTTTTCTATTCGGAAGTTTTGCGCTTGCCTATTATTTGTCGGAAAAATACAATAGTATTTTTATTGGATTTATATCTGTAACAGGGATTTATTTTCTCCTTTTGTTAATTGCATTAATACTTAGAAAAACAATACGCACCTATATTTCAAACACAGTAATTAGTATTTTATTTAAAGAAGAAGAAAATGAAATCGATCAAGAATAAGTCGCAACTAGAAAAAGAAATATATAGGCTTCAACTAGAAATTAAAGCGCGCGAAAAAGACTTACAAGTTAAGTTCGATAATCTTTCAGATTCTTTGGAACCAGGGGCACTGCTAAATGCAGGCGTGAAATCATTTTTCCATAAACAAACTGGGAACAAAACAATTGTTACTACAGCATTAAGTATTGCAGCTGGTTTTTTAGTGGAGCGAGTAATTCTTCGTAAATCTAATATTTTAGTAAAATATGGGATTGCTCAATTGGCCATGGGTTTGGTATCAAAACTATCAGAGGAAAACTGGCATCCGGAATTTATTACAAAAATTAAAAATGCATTATCTCAAGCAATTAATAACGAACAAAATCCAACTGAAGAAGATATAGTTGAATAATTATTTTGCTCTAGATTTCTTGTATAAATTGATAGCAAAAAATAAAACAAGTGTAACTGCCACCAGCCCAACCATACCATATAACAACCCTAGAGCGTCTTTAAGCACTACAATAAACACAATGCTTACTAGAAACAAAGTTGCTAGTTCATTCCATAGTCTTAATTTCATAGAGGTCCACTTCACCTCAGAATTCTGCAATTGCTTAAATATATTGTGGCAAATTAAATGATAGAGGAAAAGAAGAATTACAAATCCAAATTTCAACATCATCCAAAAAGAAGTATAATACCCTGTAATATATACTAAATAGCTCCCTGTAATAATGGTTAACACTGCGGATGGCCAAGTAATTCCATACCATAACCTTCTTTCCATTATTCGAAATTGTTTTTGCAGAATATCGCGAACATCATTTTCCTTTTCGTTTGCTTCAACATCATATATAAATAAACGAACAATGTAAAATAACCCAGCAAACCAGGTTACAACAAAAATAATATGAAGGGCTTTCCAATATAACATGCTGATATGCTAATATGCTAATATGCTAATTAAAATAACTAATTAACATAATAACTCAATTCCTAATTTTCAATTTTCAATTTTCAATCCCGATAACTATCGGATCAATTATTCAAAGGTATATCGCCTGTTGTAACGGTATTACTCTTATTCAATTTCTTATCCAAGATATAATACGTAAATTTTACGGTATCTGCTAGGACTACACTAATATTCACTTTTACTTCTACTTCTGCTTTCGTTGGATTATTAGATCCAAATTTTTTAATACGAGAATTAAAGTTTAAAGTATCTGTTGACCCTGGAATTAATATCTTGGTATAAACCCCATCAATCTTTTCAAAATAATCTATCATTACATTCGCATCAAATGGAGCAATGGAATCGGAGGTGCTTAATCCAACATCTCCATCTCCATCGGTATAAGTAAATTTTAAAATTAAGCTAGTGTCAATTCCAGATGCATTCTGAAGCAAAGTGTAACTACTCTCTGTGATAATTGGTCGATCATCATAGGTTTCCAATTTATTGCATGCAATAAAGAAAAGCGACATTAGAAAGAGGTAACCAATATTTTTCAAGTAGTTCTGCATTTTAACAATTAGATTGTAAATTTACGATAAAATTATGAACGTTCAAGTATGATTAAAATTACTCAGGAAGCCGTTTTTTCTATACAAAACCGATTGGAATTCGAGGAAATGGCCCTGTCTGTTTTTCAGCATCAAGCTAATGAGAACAAGGTATATAAGAGTTTCATTGAACATTTAGGAATCGATTCGTCATTAATAGACGATATAAAAGACATTCCATTTCTACCCATCGAATTTTTTAAAACACAAGAAATTATTACCGGAAATAGAAAAACAGAGGAAATATTCTCCTCTAGCGGAACCACAGGAATGCAAACAAGTAAGCATTTGGTAACAGATATAACTTGGTATGAAAATAGTTTCAATAAGGCCTTTGAACTGTTTTATGGAGATGTAAAAAATTACATCATTTTAGCATTACTCCCCTCCTATTTAGAACGCGATGGCTCTTCCTTAATTTATATGTGCGAGCATTTAATAACTAATTCTGATGATGCACGAAGTGGATTTTATTTAAATGAATTTGAAAAAATTAAATCCATTATTGAAGAAAACAATGGAGAGAAAAAAGTATTGCTCATTGGTGTAACATATGCACTGCTTGATTTTTCAGAACAATTCCCATTTCAAATGTACAATAGTATTATTATGGAAACGGGTGGCATGAAAGGTCGACGAAAAGAAATGTTAAGAGAAGAAGTACATCTACAATTAAGCACTGCTTTTAAAGTAAGTACTATTCATTCTGAATATGGAATGACGGAATTATTATCACAAGCATACTC